>NZ_FO538765.1:3048750-3358125 GCF_000968135.1 Magnetospira sp. QH-2
ATTGCTTTCATGAACGAACTGCGCAACATGCGCTACCCGTTCAATGATCAGCGGATCAAGGCACGGGCCATGTATGACGCCATCGCCATGATGCCCTGCGACAACCCCATGGGTATGGCCTATAAGCAGTCCTGCGTCTGGGGCGACTTGATGAAGGACATGATGACCGGGCGCGCCGGGCCGTGGGAAATGCCTCTGCGCTGGATGTATCTGGGCGATAAAACCATGGACAACAAGGATTGGTTGGACCGATGGGGTTGGTAAGATTATTCGTTCTTGTCTGGGTAATCGCCTTCGGCGGACTACCTATCACCGCCTGGGCCGGACAGCCCGGTGAACCGGCGGGGAAGGTCCTGCGGGTGCAAGGCAGTGCCGTCGCGTTGCTCGATGCCCAGCCCCGAACGCTGGCCGTGGGGACGGAAGTCCGCGTTGGCGATATTCTTTCCACCGGCGCGAATTCCCGGCTGGAAGTGGAACTGGGGGACGGCTCCACTTTGTTCCTGGGCGAACGCGCAAGCTTCAATGTCATCGCCTTCAGCAGTCCCAAAGACGGTGGCGAAATGGTCTTACGCCTTCTATCGGGCGCTTTTTCAGCCGTTTCCGGGGCCATCGCCAAACAGGGCGGACGCATGGACATCGAAACGCCGGTAGCCACCATCGGTATTCGCGGCACCACCGTTTGGGGCGGCCAGCTGGATGGCGATTTCCAGGTGGCGCTGCTGGACGGCACCCGCGCCGTGGTCACCACCCGCGGCGGTCGCGTGGACCTGATGAAGGTCGGTGACGGCACCCTGATCAAGAACCAAGACACCGCTCCGGCCCCGCCCAAGAAATGGGGCGGCAACAAGCTTGAGCGCGCCAAGGCGACCGTCGCCTTCCGATAACGCATCCCAGGCTTCACCAAGATGTGTTCCCAAGTGCCCTGGGAAGCCTATATATAAGAAGCCTGACCCCGTAACCCCTAGCGAAGAGGCCTGCGCCATGGCTCCGGATACCCCGCGCCCGGTCGTTTTATGCATTCTCGATGGTTGGGGCAATCGCGCCGACAGTGACAACAACGCCGTCGCCCTTGCCGAAACCCCCAATTGGGACCGCCTGACTCGCGATTGTCCCACCGCCCACCTGGACGCCTCGGCTCTCGAGGTCGGCCTCCCCGAAGGCCAGATGGGCAATTCGGAGGTGGGGCACATGAACTTGGGCGCCGGGCGGGTGGTCATGCAGGACCTGCCGCGCATCGACAGTTCCGTCGCCGACGGCTCCATGGCCCAACTGCCCGCGCTGACCAAGCTGATTGATGCGCTGAAAGACAGTGGCGGCGCCTGTCATCTCATGGGTCTGATGTCTCCGGGGGGCGTGCATTCGCACCAAGATCAGATGGCCGCCATTGCCCAGGTGGTGTCCGAGGCCGGGGTACCGGTGATCGTCCACGCCCTGCTGGATGGCCGCGACACACCGCCTTCCAGCGCCTTGGGGTACCTGGAGAAATTCCTCGGCGATTGCGCGGGCCTGAAGGTGAGCGTCGGGGTGGTTTCCGGTCGCTATTACGCCATGGACCGGGACAAGCGGTGGGAACGGGTGGAACTGGCCCACAAGGCCCTGGTCGACGCCGACGGTGAACGGGCCGACGATGCCCTGGCCGCCATCCGCCAGAGCTATGACAATGGCAAGACCGACGAATTCATGCTGCCAACGGTGATCGGTGGATATACGGGCATGCAAGACGGCGACGGCCTGATCATGGGTAATTTCCGCGCCGATCGGGCCCGCGAGATCCTCGCCGCCCTGGTCGATCCGGCCTTTGATGGCTTTGCCCGCCCTCGGCAGATCACCTGGGCTGGAAAGCTGGGTCTGGTGGAATACTCCAAGGACCTGAACGCCTATTTGGACATCATGTTCCCGCCGGAGGAACTGCACCATATCTTGGGTCAGGTGGTTTCCGAGGCCGGACGCACTCAATTGCGCATCGCCGAGACCGAGAAGTATGCCCATGTGACCTTCTTCCTCAACGGTGGTACCGAACTGGTATTCCCCGGCGAAGAGCGGATCCTGATCCCCTCGCCCAAGGTGGCTACTTATGATCTACAACCGGAAATGTCCGCTCCGGAAGTGACAGACCGGTTGGTGGAAGCCATTGATGGTGGGACCTTTGATCTTGTCATCGTCAACTTCGCCAACGGCGATATGGTTGGCCACACCGGCATTCTCGAAGCCGCCATGACGGCGGCTCGGACCGTTGATGCCAGCCTGGCACGGCTGGAAGATGCGGTGATCCGCGCTGGAGGTACCCTGTTCATCACTGCCGACCACGGCAATTGCGAGCAGATGGTGGACCTGGAAAGCGGCCAGCCCCATACGGCTCATACCCTCAATCCGGTCCCGGCAATCCTGGTCAACGCGCCCGCTTGGGCCAATGGACTGCGCAGCGGACGCCTGGCCGACGTGGCTCCGACCTTGCTGCGGCTGTTGGATTTGCCCCAGCCGGAAGCCATGACCGGGCAGTCGCTGATTGTCGAAACGGGAGAGCAGGTTGCCGCTGCTCAATAGGTCCATCCTGCTTGCATTCCTGGTCCCGGCTCTGGTCTTGGGGATATGGGGGATCGCTATGGCGGCCCCCGCCGAGCAGGAATTGGAGCAGACCCAAAAGGCGTTGGAGCAGGACCGGGAACGGCAGAAATCCCTGCAAATCAAGGCCGAACAGGTTAAGCAGGAACTGGAAACCCTGCGCCGCACCTTGGTCAAGGCCGGCAGCAAGACCCAGGGCCAGGAAAAGGCGGTGGAGAAGATCGAGGACCGCTTGGCCGACCTGGAAACCGAGGAAGCCATCAAGCGCGACGACCTACTGCGCCAGCGCAAACAATTCGATGGCCTGCTGCTCGCCGTCCAGCGCCTCGCCCGCTATCCACCGGAAGCCTTGCTTGCCCTGCCCAACAAGCCCGCCGAGACAGTGCGCGCCGCCATCTTGTTGCGCGCCACGCTACCGGAAGTGCGCCAACGGACCGAAGTATTGCGCCAGCAGGTGGCCTCGCTGACCGATACCCGTGCGGCGCTGGAACGGGAAAAGACCGAACTGCAACGGGCCAATGAAAGCCTGGGGCGCGAACAGCGGGATCTGGACAAGTTGCTCCGCCGCAAGGCCGAGCTCTACAACAGCCTGAGCCGGGAAAGCGCCGCCGCGGCCAAACGGGTCGCCGCCCTGGCCCGCAAATCGAAAGATCTGCACGATCTCGTCAATAGCCTCGACAAGGAACGCCAGGAAACCGAGCGGAAGAAAAAGGCCGCCCAAGCCAAGAACGCTCAAAAGCAGCAACAGCAAGCGGCGCGACAGAAAGCCGCCGCCAAACCTCTCTCTGCCGCACGGGGAAAACTGCCATTCCCGGCTCTGGGCCGCATTGTTGTGCGCTATGGCCAAAAAGAGCGTCAGGGGGCAACGTCCAAGGGCTTGACCTTCGAGACCCGCCGCAATGCCCGGGTCATCGCGCCCCATGCGGGCAAAGTGGTTTTCGCCGGTCCTTTTCGCGGCTACGGGCGGCTCTTGATCATCGAGCATGGCGAGGGATACCATACGCTGCTGGCAGGGATGGACCGAATCGATGGCACCATCGGACAGATTGTCCTGGCTGGCGAACCCATCGGCGTCATGGGAACGCCCAAAACCGGCAGGCCGACGCTGTATCTGGAATTACGCAGAAACAGCCAGCCCATCAACCCCCTGCCCTGGCTGGCAGCGAAAAAAGGTAAGGCAAACGGATGAAGACCAAGCTGATCGCGCTCACCCTTCTGGCGACAACGCTGGCGTTCGCGCCCCAGGGCTCCAAACAGGCCTGGGCGGAGGGGCAGAACCCCGCCGAAACCTATGAACTGCTCAATTTGTTCGGCGACGTGTTCGAGCGGGTCCGCGCCAACTATGTGGAAGAAACCGCCGACCGGGATCTGATCGAGGCCGCCGTCAACGGCATGCTGAAGTCCCTCGACCCCCATTCCAGCTACATGAACAAGAAAACCTACGGCGACATGCAGGTGCAGACCCGGGGCCAGTTCGGCGGCCTGGGCATCGAGGTGACCATGGAAGGCGGCCTGATCAAGGTGGTCTCGCCCATCGACGACACGCCTGCCTTCCGCGCCGGATTGAAGACCAATGACTTCCTCACCCACTTGGACGGCGAGGCGGTCATGGGCCTAACCTTGGAAAAGGCGGTGGAGAAGATGCGCGGCAAGGTGGGCACCGACATCACCGTCACCGTGCGTCGCGAGGGCCAGGATGCCTTCGATGTGACCATCACCCGCGCGATCATCAAGCTCCGCTCGGTGCGCTCGCGAACCGAGGACAAGGTGGGTTACGTGCGCATCACATCGTTCAGCGAGAACACTTCCAAGGGCCTGGGCGATGCGGTGGACAAGCTGAAGGAAGAAATGGGCGATCAGATGCAGGGCCTGGTGCTCGATCTGCGCAACAATCCGGGGGGCCTGTTGGATCAGGCGGTGGCTGTCTCCGACGCTTTCCTGGACAAGGGCGAGATCGTTTCCACCCGCTCCCGCGATCCGGATGAAAGCCAACGCTTCAATGCCCGCCCCGGGGATATCACCGGCGGGCTACCGGTGGTGATCTTGATCAATGGCGGATCGGCGTCGGCATCGGAAATCGTTGCCGGTGCGTTGCAAGACCATGGCCGTGCCATCTTGTTGGGGACCAAAACCTTCGGCAAAGGCTCGGTGCAGACCATTGTTCCGCTGCCCGGCCACGGCGCCATGCGGCTGACCACGGCCCGCTATTACACGCCGTCGGGCCGCTCCATTCAGGCCACCGGCATCGAACCGGATATTCAGGTGGCGCCGGCCAAGGTCGAAGAACTGGAAACCCGCCATGGCCGTCGCGAAGCGGACCTGAGGGGGGCCTTGGATAAAGGCAAGAATGGACCCGCCGAGGAGGAAGAAAACAAAACCGACAAGGCGGAAGATGAAAAGAAAAAAGAGGTTTTGGACTTCCAATTGATGCGTGCGGTCGATCTTATTAAGGGAATCGCCATGTTTGGCGGTCAAAAATAGGGCTTTTAACGGGTCCAACTCAGGGAGCGGGCGGTGAACTTCCTCAAAAAGCTGTTCGCCAAGAAAGGCGCCGAAGAGGACGAAGAGGACTACGACGAGGACGACTTCGACGAAGAAGACGATCCCGATGTCCTTGACGAAGACTTCGACGACGATGATGGCGGGGACGGCGGCGGCACCGATGAGGGTGACGACGGCGAAGACCTTGGCGACTATGAAGACGAGGACGACGAAGGCTCGGGCAAGCGCAAGTTCGACTTCTCGAAGCTGACCGGCAAACTGGCGCAGAACAAGAAACTGCTGATGATCGCCGGTGGCGGCGTCGGCGCCTTGGCGGTGATCGGTGGCGTGGCGGTATTCCTGCTCTCCGGTGGCGATGGTGGCCCGAGCAAAGGGTCCAACGTCGTTTCCTTACAAATCCCCAATCGAGATGGTACGGGCGGCCTGACTCCCCCCACCGATGGCGATACTCCCACGGAAGGCGAAGAAGGCGCGGAAGGCGGGGACACACCCGAAGGCGAGAAATCCCTGAGCGATCTGGCCAAGGAAGGCGAATCCGAAGGGGCGGGCGCCGGGGTGATTGTCTCTTCCACCCCCGCCACCGCCTTTGACGAAATGATGATGCCCAAGGCCGAAACGGCTTTGACCCAGGCACCCATCGCCGATGTGACGGAACAGGGAGAAGCTGGCCCCCTGCCCTTGGTCTCACCCGAAGGTCTGGAGCCCTGGAAGCTCTATGCCCGGGATTTCCAGGATCCAGGGGACCGGCCCAAAGTGGCGATCATCGTCACCGATTTGGGACTCAGCCGATCAGCCACCATGGCGGCCATCGAGAACCTGCCGGGCAGTGTGACCCTGGCCTTCAGCCCCTATGGCAAGGACTTGGCGGACTATGCCGCTCTGGCCCGGGAGAAAGGCCACGAAACCCTGGTCCAGATCCCTCTGGAACCCGAAGATTTCCCGAAGAGCGATCCCGGCCCGTTGGCCCTGCTCAGCCCGCTTGAGTCCGCGGAGAACAACAAACGCCTCGACCGCATGCTGGCGGCGCTCCCCGGGCATGTTGGCGTCTTGGCCTATATGGGCTCGCGCTTCACCGCCGAGGAAACCGTCACCACGCCGCTGATGCGGCATCTGAAGGAACGGGGCATTATCTGGGTGGACAACAAGGCCTCGGCCAACTTCAAATCCGTCGGTGTGGCTCAAAAACTCGAAGTCCCCTATGCGGTGGTGGATATGCGAATAGGCGACAAGCCGGGTAAGCTCGATATCGACGATAGCCTGCGCAAGATCGTCAGTACCGCTGAGCTGCAAAAAACCGTGGTAGTGCTGGCCACCCCCTATCCGTCGACCCTCGATCGTCTGAGCCGCTGGATCGCCGTTCTTGAACCCACCGAACCGGTGATCGCACCCATTTCCGCTCTGGCTGTCGTCGAACAGGCCCCTGCAACGGAAACCTCCGAGACCATGACCTCCGAGACCACTGAGACAACAGATCAATGAGCCATGTCCTCCCCTTTGAAGAGCGGCCCTACCGCCGGGGTGTCGGCGCCGTGCTGTTCAACAAAGAAGGCCTGGTTTTCGGTGCCCAACGCATCGACACCAAACAAGCGGCTTGGCAGTTCCCGCAAGGGGGCATCGACGACAATGAGCGCCCCAAGGAAGCCCTGCGGCGCGAACTAAAAGAAGAGATTGGCACGGACAAGGCCGAGATCATCGGCAAGAGCCGTGAATGGTTGTCCTACGATCTGCCTCCGGAAATCGCCGACAAGGTGTGGAAAGGCCGCTATCGGGGTCAGACTCAGCGCTGGTTCGCCCTGCGCTTTACCGGCAGTGACGCGGACATCGACCTGGAGGCCACCCATGCGGAGTTCAGTACCTGGCAATGGCTGCCTTTTATACAAATGCCGGACTTGATCGTGCCCTTCAAGCGCCCCCTTTATCTTCAGTTGGTCGATGAATTTCGTCACTTGGTGGAGTAAGCCTTAAGTCCGTGGATGACATCCCGTTCTCCCGCGACTATAAACATCTTCCCTGTCCCACTCGGAAACGGACGAAATGCTTTACCTGCAGATTGCCCTGGGATTCGTGCTGCTGCTCGGTGGCGCCGAAGTAATGGTGCGCGGCGCGGTCGCCGTTGCCCGACGCCTTGGCGTTTCAACCTTGATCATTGGCATGACCGTGGTGGCCTTCGGCACCTCGGCCCCGGAACTTGTGGTGTCTCTGCAAGCTACCCTGGGCGGCTCTGGCGGCATGGCGCTGGGTAATCTGGTGGGCAGCAATATCGCCAACGTTTTGCTGATTCTTGGTGCGGCGGCACTGCTCAAGCCCATCGATACCGGCCATGGCACCCTCCTGCGCGACAGCGCCGTCCTTATTGTGGGTACGCTCTTGTTTTCGGGACTGGTCTTGCGAGGCGAAATCGACATGATCGGCGGCATTGTCCTGATCATCGCTTTTGCCGCCTTCCTGCGCACGACCATGAAGGGCCAAGACGGCGTCAGCGACAGCCTGTCCGAGGAGGTCGAGGAAATTGGCGAGGTCAAGGGCCCTATCGTTGTTGCCTGGCTGATGACCATCGCCGGTTTGATCGCCTTGCTCTACGGCGCCGATCAACTGGTGGAGGGCGGCACGGAACTGGCCCGACAATTCGGCGTTTCCGAGGAAGTGATCGGCCTGACCGTCATCGCCTTCGGCACGTCGCTGCCGGAGCTGGCGGCCTCGGTCGTTGCCGCCCTGCGCGGTCATTCGGATCTGGCCTTGGGCAACGTGATCGGTTCCAATCTGTTTAATATTCTCGGCATCGCGGGCATCGTCTCAGTGGTGCATCCCATACCGGTGCCCGACCAGATCTTCTATTTCGATATCTGGGTCATGCTGATCGCGACCTTGATCATGATCCCCTTCGCCATCACCAACCGGGAATTCAATCGAATCGAGGCCGGCATTTTCCTGTTTGCCTATGGCGGCTATGTGGTGGCCCAGGCCACGCGCTTTCCGGTCAAGGTCGTGGAGTACTTCACCGCATGAGCAAGGCGGCATTGGTAACCGGAGCCGGTGTCCGCATCGGTCGCGCCATTGCGCTTGATCTGGCCGCCCAAGGATGGGCGGTGGCCATTCACTATAATCAATCGGCCGAGCCAGCCGACAAAGTCGTCGCCGATATCCACGCCCAAGGGGGGCGCGCCATCGCCGTCGATGCCGAGTTGGCCGACGAAGCCCAGGTGGCAACCCTCATTGATCGGGCCGCCAGCAAGCTGGGCCCGCTCTCCTGTCTGGTCAATAATGCCTCGGTATTCGAGCACGACGACGCCCTTGGCGCCTCTCGCGACTCATGGGACCGACATATGGAGGTCAACCTGCGGGCGCCTTTCGTGCTGACCCAGGCCCTGGCAGACCAATTGCCCGAGGCGGCCCAAGGTCAGGTTATCAATATCATCGACCAAAGGGTGTGGAACCTGACCCCGCATTTCACCTCTTATACGCTGAGCAAGGCCGGGCTCTGGACCCTGACCCAGACTCTCGCGGTGGCCCTGGCGCCGCGCTTGCGGGTCAATGCCATTGGCCCCGGTCCGACCCTGCCAAGCCCGCGCCAAAGCGAACAGCAGTTTGAAACCCAATGGCGGGCCATGCCCCTGCAACGCCCCGCCGGATTGGACGAGATTTGCGCCGCCGTGCGATTTATCCTTGCGGCGCCCGCCATGACCGGGCAAATGATAGCCCTCGATAGCGGCCAGCATCTGGGTTGGATCCACCCACCCCACGACGCCCCGCCTGACGAATAGGAATGCCTGATCCATGACCGCCGGTGCCGCCCAAATTATTCAGCCGCAGTATTTTGCCGATGCCCGCAATGCCGTTCGCCATGTATTTATCCGCGATCTGGTGCTGCCCTGCTCCATCGGCATTCATGATCATGAGAAAACGGCCCCGCAGCGGATCCGCATCAATCTTGATCTGGCCGTCAGCGAAGAGACAGCCCAGTTGGGCGACGATATCCGCAACGTGGTCTGCTACGAAGGCATCGCCAACGGCATTCGGGATCTGGTCTCCAGCGATCATGTGAATTTGGTCGAAACCCTGGCCGAACAGGTGGCCGAGATGTGTTTTTCCGATTCCAGGGTCCGGGTGGCCCGGGTGCGAATCGAAAAACTCGATGTTTTTCAGGACGCTACTAGCGCGGGTGTGGAGATTGAGCGGATCAATCAAAACGCAGCCCCGGAGTCCCGCGGCTAACGCGTCGAAAAACCCTGCAATTCCGGGCGCCTACAGCACTACCTTCGGAGAGTTGTGCACAGGCGCTGTTTCGCCTTAATGCGCTTAGTTTGAACCGCCCCCATGAGTCAAGGGGTAGTTTTGACATGAATACGAAAAAATAAAAACATTACATAACAACGACTTACAGAATTGGCTAATTTTTGTGCAACATTCAGAAAGCCACTGTCTCTGTCGAGTCACGCCTTTGTCATCCAGGTTGCGCACACCTTTATCCACAGAAATCGTGGATAGTTCGAGAGCCTTGACGGGGCGCGTTAAGGGTCCGTAAATCATTCCATGAGCGAAGACCCTAATAACATGAAGGAAATTCCCGAATCGGGGCCTAACGCGGTCACCGGGGCAGCGTTGATCGCCGAAAAGCTGTCTCAACTTCCTGGCTCCCCCGGTGTCTATCGCATGCTCAATGGCGAGGGCCGGGTGCTCTACGTGGGCAAGGCCAAGAACCTGCGCAAACGGGTCGTCGCCTATACCCACCCCGAGCGGATCGGGCCGCGGATCCGCCGGATGGTGTTGGAAACCCACTTTCTTGAGATCGTCACCACCCATACCGAGGCCGAAGCGCTGCTGCTTGAGGCCGACCTGATCAAAAGCCTCAAGCCGCGCTACAACATCCTTCTACGCGACGACAAAAGCTTCCCGGAGATCCGCCTGACCCGCGATCATGCCTTTCCCCGGGTGCTCAAGCACCGTGGGGCCCATCAGCCGGACAATCTGTATTTTGGCCCCTTCGCCTCGGCCTGGGCGGTCAACCAGACCTTGCAGGTGCTGCAACGGGCCTTTTTACTGCGCACCTGCTCCGACAACATCTTTGTCGGTCGTACCCGTCCCTGCCTGCTGCATCAGATCAAACGCTGCTGCGCCCCGTGCGTGGACCATGTCTCGGAAGCCGAGTACGGAGCCCTGGTGGACCAGGCCCAGGCGTTCCTGAGCGGTCGTAGCCAGGAAATCCAACAACACTTGGCGAGCCTTATGCAAGCCGCGTCGGACGATCTGGATTTCGAGGCCGCCGCCCAATACCGCGACCGCATCCGCGCCATGACCCGGGTGCAGGCCCACACGGAGGTGGACCTGTCAGGCGTCGCCGAGGCCGATGTGATAGCCTTGCATCAAGAAGGCGGTCAGACCTGCGTCCAGGTATTCTTCTTTCGCAGCGGACGCAACTACGGCAACCGGGCTTACTACCCCGCCCATGCCAAGCAAGACGGCACAGGCGAGATCCTGGAGGCCTTCGTGGGCCAATTCTATGCCAGCCGCCGACCGCCCAAACTGGTGCTCCTGGACCGCCGTCTGCCCCATCATGATCTGGTCACCGAAGCCCTCGGCGTGCGCGCCAAGCGGAAAGTTCGGGTGGAAGCACCGCAACGGGGCGAAAAGCGGGCCGCCGTGGACTATGCCGCCCGCAACGCCGCCGAAGCCCTATCCCGCCGATTGTCCGAAACCAGCGCGCAACGCAAGCTTCTGGAAGCCCTGGCCGACGTACTGGGCCTGGAGGGCCCCCCAGGGCGTATCGAAGTCTATGACAACTCCCACACCCGGGGCACCCAACAGGTGGGTGGGATGATCGTCGCCGGTCCGGAAGGCTTCGACAAAAAGGCCTACCGCAAATTCAACATCAAAAGCGCCATCGCGCCCGGTGACGACTACGGCATGATGCGCGAGGTGTTAAGCCGCCGTTTCGGGCGGGCGCTGAAGGAAGACCCGGATCGCCAGTCGGGACAATGGCCGGACCTTGTGCTCATTGACGGCGGCAAGGGTCAATTGGGGATTGCCACCGAGGTCTTCGCCGACCTGGGTATCGAGGACCTACCCCTGGTGGCGGTGTCAAAGGGACCCGACCGCAACGCCGGACGGGAACGCCTGCATCGACCGGATCAGCCGGTGCTGGAATTGGAAGCCCGGGATCCGGTGCTCTATTTCATCCAGCGGCTGCGCGACGAGGCCCACCGATTCGCCATCGGCAGCCACCGCCAGAAACGCGCCGCGCGCACGACGCAATCACCCCTGGACGATATTCCCGGCATCGGCGCCGCACGCAAGAAAGCCCTGTTGCATCATTTCGGCTCGGCCCGGGCGGTTTCCGAGGCCGGACTGGCCGACCTGGAGGCTGTCACGGGAATTTCAGCCGCCCTGGCGAAGAAACTCTATGACTGGTTCCATGGAGGAGTCTAAGATGCCGCCCCGGCCTGAACGCGGACGTTCCTTATGCTGAGTACCCTGCCCAATATCCTGACCGTGACACGCATCCTGGCCATTCCGGTGGTGGTGGGGCTGTTCTTCCTGCCCTATCCCTATGGCCATTGGGCTCCATTCGCCGTGTTCACCTATGCAGCCATCACCGATTTCTTCGATGGCTATCTGGCGCGCGCCTGGAACCAGCAATCGGCATTCGGACGCATGTTTGACCCCATTGCCGACAAGCTCTTGGTGGCGGCGGTCCTCTTGATGCTGGTCGGTTTCGAGCGCCTGGGCGGCTTGCATATCCTCCCCGCCGCCGTGATCCTATGCCGCGAGATTCTTGTCTCCGGCCTGCGCGAAGTCCTCGCCGAAGCCCGAGTCGGGTTACCGGTGAGCCTGCTGGCCAAATGGAAAACAACACTGCAGATCCTCGCCCTGGGCTTTCTCATGGTCGGCACCGCCGGACCCGACTTCGGACCCTTGAGCACGTTGCAGATCGGTATTTGGGGCCTGTGGGGAGCGGCACTTCTGACCCTGATCACCGGGTTCGACTATCTGATCGCCGGGCTGCGCCATATTCGGGAGATGGACGCCCCATGAAGGCATTCGGCCTGATCGGCTGGAGTGGCAGCGGCAAGACCACCTTGATCGCCAAGCTGCTGCCAGCGCTCATAGCCCGCGGCCACCGGGTCTCGACCATCAAGCATACCCACCACAAGTTCGACCTGGATACCCCGGGCAAGGACTCCTATCGCCACCGTGAAGCCGGGGCAACGGAAGTCATGGTTGCCTCTTCCCAGCGTTGGACTTTGATGCATGAACTGCGGAACGATCCGGAACCGGACATGACCGACCTGCTGGCTCGCATGGCGCCGGTGGACCTGGTCATTGTCGAGGGCTTTAAGTCCCATGCCTTTCCCAAGATGGAAATTCACCGGCCCGCCACCGGCAAGCCCCTGCGTGGTGCCGATGACCCGACCGTCGTCGCGGTTGCCAGCGACGCCGAACTGGACTCCTGCCCGCTGCCGGTGATCAACTTGAACGATGTGGACGCCATCGCCACTTTTATCGAGACCCATATGGAGCTGATATCATGAAGATGCTCTATTTCGCCTGGTTCCGCGAACGCATCGGCACCGGCGAGGAAGACCTGACTCCACCCGCCAATGTAACCACCGTTGGGGCTCTTCTGGACTGGCTCAAAGGCCAAGGCGCGGGCTACGCGGCGGCGCTCGAAGACCCGGCCCTGGTTCGAGTGGCGGTGAATCAGGACTATGTGGGATCCGACTCGCCGGTCTCGGCCACGGATGAAGTCGCTCTGTTCCCGCCGGTTACCGGGGGCTGACATGGTCGTTCGGGTGCAACGCGAAGACTTCGACGTGGGCGCCGAACTGGCCACCTTTACCGACGGCAACAAAGCCATTGGCGGGGTCTGCCTGTTCGTTGGTTTGGTCCGAGATTTGACCGGTGGCGAAGGGGCCATGACCCTGGAGCACTACCCCGGCATGACCGAAAAACAACTCGAAAAAATCGAAGCCGAGGCCCGGAAACGCTGGCCATTGGAAAACAGCCTGATCATCCATCGTTTCGGCCGCCTTGAAGCCGGGGAACAGATCGTTCTGGTGGCTGCCGCATCGGCTCACCGGGACGCCGCCTTCCAGGCCGCCCGTTTCCTCATGGACTGGTTAAAAACCCAGGCCCCGTTCTGGAAGCAGGAACACGGCGGCGATGGGGATCAATGGGTTGAAGCAAAGGACAGTGATGACTTTGCGGCCCAACAATGGAACCGGGAGACGAACCAATGAATGGCGACGATGACCTGCCGGAACTGTCCTACCTGGACGATAGTTTCTTGGAATCCCGCGACGGTCGCCCTTTGCGTATCTTGGCGGAACACCTAGGTCCTCAGACCCGGTTCGAAAAACACCACATCACCGACACCATCGTCTTCATGGGCTCGGCCCGCACATTGCCCCGGGTAAAGGCCGAGAAACGCCTGCAGAAAGCCCTCGACAAGGACAAGAAGGACAAGATCAAGCAGGCGGAAATCGACCTGGAAATGTCGCGCTACTATGAAGATGCCCGGGAACTGGCCTACCGCATGACCGAATGGTCAAAAAAACTGGATCACTCCCACAAACGCTTCGTCGTGTGCACCGGCGGCGGGCCGGGGATCATGGAGGCGGCCAATCGGGGCGCCTCGGAAGCCAAGGGGTTGAACGTGGGACTCAACATCAAGCTGCCCCATGAGCAAGGCGGCAATCCCTATACCACTCATCACCTGTCGTTCCAGTTCAATTACTTCTTCATGCGCAAATTCTGGTTCATGTACCTGGCCAAGGCGCTGGTCATCTTCCCTGGCGGCTTTGGCACCCTGGATGAGTTGTTCGAGACCCTAACGCTCGTGCAGACTCAGAAACTGACCAAGCCGCTGCCCATTGTGCTCTATGGCTCCGAGTTTTGGAATCAGGTGATGAACCTGGAGGCCATGGCCCGTTGGGGCACCATTGATCCGGCGGACCTGAAACTGATGCAGCGCTGTGATTCCGTGGATGACGCCTTTGACTATCTGGTCGACCAACTCAACCAGCATGCCCTCGGCACGCCGGGCGGCGGATTGTAGCAAGCTCTAAAGTATTCGCGTTTAATCCACGCTCCACAGCCGCGCCAAATCACCAAAGATCTTCGAAGACCGGCGCTGCTCGGCGCTGTCTGGCATCGCTTTAGAGATTCCCTGGATCAGGATATCCATCTCGGCCAGGATTTGGCGTTTGTGGGGATCGGCGATACGGCTCTGCATCCAGGTGACCGCCGCCAGCCGCACCCCTGACGTCACCGCCGTGACCTCATGCAATGTGCCCGTGGGATAGATCACCGCGTCACCCCGGGGCAGTCGGATCTTCTGTGGCCCCAGATCGGTCATGGCCACCAGATCCCCGCCTTCATAGCTGTCTGGGTCGCTGAGGAACACGGAGCAAGACAGATCGCTGCGCAGTTCCCCCGCCTTGCCGCCAATAAAGGGATTGTCCGAATGAATACCGTAACCCATGCCTACTTCATAACGGGCGATCATCGGCGCCATGACCCGCACCGGCATGGCCATGGTGCGTATCAGCGGGTGGCGGCTGACAGCCTGGGCAATCAGGCCTTCGACTTCCTTGGCATCGGGGGTGTTCTCCCGGTCCATCTGTAGGTTGTTCTTGACCTTCTGAGCCTGAGCCCCGGCGGTTTTTTTGCCGTCGATGAACGGCGCTTCGGCAAGAATTTCGTCAATTCGTGCCAGCGCCTGATCATTGAGAAGCTTTGGAATGCGAACGAACATGGCCCCCTCCCTGTATTGAGCGAAGCCATTGTGCGGCGATTCCCGACCACGAGCAATGACGCTATTTCTGCATCTTCGCCTGGATCTTTGCCCAGCTGTCGCGCAAGCCCACGGTTCGATTGAAAACCAGCTTGTCCGGTGTGCGATCCGGATCCGCACAAAAATAGCCCTGACGCTCGAACTGCACCGCCTCGCCAACGCCGAAGTCGGCCAACGACGGCTCGAGAATCGCGCCTTCTTGGACCACCAAGGAGTCGGGATTCATATCATTCAGATAATCGCCATCCGCGCCGGGAGTCTCATTATTGAATAAATGATCATAAATGCGCACATCCGCGGCAATCCCGTGAGCTGCGGAGACCCAGTGGATCGTGCCTTTGACCTTGCGACCGTCGGGAGCATTACCGCCCCGGGTTTCCGGGTCATAGGTGCAGCGCAGTTCGGTGATATTTCCGGCCTCGTCCTTGACCACCCCGGTACAGGTGACGAAATAGGCATAGCGCAAGCGCACCTCGCGGCCCGGACCGAGGCGGAAGAATTTCTTCGGCGGATCTTCCATGAAGTCGGCACGTTCGATAAAGAACTCGCGGCCAAAGGGGACCTCGCGGGTGCCTGCCCTTTCATCCTCGGGATTGTTGACGGCCGTCAGGGTCTCTTCTTGGCCTTCGGGATAGTTTTCGATCACCACCTTCAGCGGATCCAACACCGCCATGCGCCGATGGGCATGGCTGTTCAGGTGATCGCGGATGCAGCTTTCCAGCATCGCCACTTCCACCGTGGCGTTGGATTTGGTCACGCCGATCTTCTGAGCGAAATCCCGCAGGGCGGCGGCAGGCACCCCCCGGCGGCGCATGCCGGAAATGGTCGGCATGCGCGGATCGTCCCAACCCGACACATGACCGTCGGTCACCAGCTGGATCAGCTTGCGCTTGGACAGCACCGTAAAGGTCAGGTTCAGGCGCGCGAACTCATACTGATGCGGCCGCGACGGTACCGGCAGGTTTTCGATACACCAATCATACAGAGGCCGGTGATCCTCGAACTCCAAGGTGCAAATGGAATGGGTAATGCTTTCGATGGCATCCGACTGGCCATGGGTGAAATCGTAGGTGGGATAGATCCTCCAGGCGTCCCCGGTGCGCGGGTGATGGGCCTTGAGAATCCGGTAAAGGACCGGGTCACGGAGATTGATGTTGCCCGACGCCATGTCGATCTTGGCCCGCAGCACTTTTTCCCCATCGCTGAACTCCCCGGCCCGCATGCGGTTGAACAGGTCCAGGTTCTCCTCGACGGAACGGTCGCGGTAGGGGCTTGGCGTACCTGGCTTGGTCAGCGTGCCACGATATTCGCGGATTTCATCGGCGCTCAGATCATCCACATAGGCTTTGCCTTCGTTGATCAGATGTACCGCCCAATCATATAGCTGCTCGAAATAGTCCGAGGCAAAATAGAGGTGTTCTCCCCAATCAAAGCCCAGCCAGCGCACATCTTCTTGGATGGAATCGATGTATTCCATCTCCTCCTTCACCGGATTGGTATCGTCGAAGCGCAGGTGGCAGCGCCCGCCGAACTCCGCCGCCACGCCGAAATTCAGGCAAATGGATTTGGCATGGCCGATATGCAGATAGCCGTTCGGTTCCGGTGGAAAGCGGGTGACCACGCCGTCGGTGCGGCCTTCGTCCAGGTCCGTACGGATGATGTCGCGGATAAAATCGCGGACGCCCTCTTCCGGGGCGGTATCGGTGGGATCGTTGGGCATGATCGGTCCTCGGGAGTTGAGCTGCTTGCTATGTACTCCCCGGGGTCCCAGGCGTCCAGACCTTAACCCCTTTACGACGCATCCCGACTGGCGGCATCGGTCAGGCGGATGAAGTCATAGAGGTCCGAGAGCATGAAATTACGGTTTTCGGCCTGTTCCATCTGCACCACCGTGTCTTCATGACCATCCAGGTAGCGCTGGGCGGTGAGGCGGAAGGGTTCCGGCAGCGTGGCGTTATAGCCCGATGGCTTAACCAATAGCCGGACCACCTGTTCAAACAACAGCCGGTAATGCTCTTCATCGGTATCGAGATAGATATCGGACATGTCCCCGCCGTACATCTCGAACAGAGTTCTGTAATCCTTCGCATCCGGGTGGTCGGTCATGGGTTCCCCGTCAGTTTGCCGTTGTTTACCGGAGTGTTACAGCATGACCAGACGAATCGGGCGGCGTCAAACAAGAATCGTCCGGGTTTTCCTCGACTGCTTGGTCGGTTAGACTTGGCCGATGCCTGTTTTGATTCTCCTTCTGGCCCTGATTGCCGCCGCTCCCGTACAGGCAGCGCCGCCGGTCAGTTTCGCTCTGCCCATCGATTGCCAACCGAGCCGGACCTGTTGGATCGCCAATTTCGTTGATTTGGATTCCTCGGCTGACAAGCGGGACTTCGCTTGCGGCGCGCGCACCTATGACACCCACAAAGGCACCGACTTCGCCCTGCGCGATCTGACAGCCATGAACCGCGGCGTCAAGATTGTTGCTGCCGCACCAGGCGTCGTAGCAGGCACCCGGGACGGCATGCGGGACGCCAACTTCAAGGACATTGGCGGACGCACGGCGGTCAAGGGCAAGGAATGCGGCAATGGGGTCACCATCGACCACGGCAAAGGGTGGTTGACCCAATACTGCCACATGAAAAAAGGCTCGGTAAAAGTGGGCAAGGGCGATGTGGTCACAACCGGCCAGGAATTGGGCTTGGTGGGACAATCGGGCCTAACCGAATTCCCGCACCTGCATTTTCAGGTCAGTCTCAGCGGCAAGAACAAGCAAGGCAAAAAGGTCCGCGCCACGATCGATCCGTTCCTGGGCATCAATGGGCGAGAACAGGGGAAATGCGGCGTCGGACGCGAGCCGCTTTGGTCGCCGGAAACTCTCAAGGTCCTGACCTATCGCCCCACCGAAATTTATAACGCGGGCTTCGCCTATCGAACGCCGAAGCGAGAAGAGCTGCAAAATGGCCTCTTTCAGGCAAAGGAGCTATCTGTCCTCTCCCCCAACATGGTGTTCTGGGCCGAGATTTACGGCGTCCGAAAGGGAGATATCATCGTCACGACAATTAAAGACCCAAACGGCAAAACACTCAGCGCAAGTAAGTCCAAACTCGACAAAAGCCAAGTCTATACGCTCCATTTCGCCGGCAAAAAGCGCCGTGGCGATCCCTGGCCCGCCGGAAAGTATAAAGGGGAAATCCTGGTGCTGCATCCCACCAGCGCGAAAAAGGGCACGGGCGTAAGGATGCGCCGGAGCGTAGTGTTGAAGTAAAAGAGCGCGCCCTACTCCGCGGCCGCCAGGCGGTCGCGGTGCCCCGTGACCCGCTGCTTGAGTTCCCCAAAATCGTGTAGCACCGCCAACAGGCAGGGCACCACCACCAGTACCAGTATGGTCGCCACCATCAGGCCGAAGACGATGGTCACGGCCATGGGAATGAGGAACTGGGCTTGCAGGCTGGTCTCGAACAGCAAGGGAGTCAAGCCGCCGATGGTCGTGGCCGAGGTGAGGATCACCGCGCGCAAGCGGTCGCGGGCGCCATCCAGGATCGCCTCGATGGCGTTGTCGCCCTTCTCTTGATATTCGCTGACAGTGCTAACCAGGATAATCGAGTCATTGACCACGATGCCCGACAAGCCGATCAAAGAAACCATGGACAGGATGGTCAGATCGTAACCGAGGATCCAATGCCCCAGAGTGGCGCCGACAAACCCCAGAGGGATCACCGACATGACCACGATGGGCCGGGAGTAGGAGCCGAAGACCCAGGCCAGAATGATATAGATGGCCGACAGCCCGATCATCGCCCCGGCACGCATATCGCCAAAGGTTCGGGCCTGTTCCTCGGCCTTGCCGGCGAATCGCACGGTGACACCATTGTCGGCGGCGATTTGGTGGATGCCGTCGCGGGTCAGGGCTTCGAGCACCTTGTCGGTGGAGATCAGGTCTTTATTGATTTCTGCCACCACGGCGGCCTCGCGCACGCCGTTCTCGCGGCGGATACTGGCGAACCCGTCCTTGTCACGGGTGGTGACGATGCTGTCCAGGGGCACCTCGGTGCCATCGGGAGCGGTCAGATATAACTCGGTCAAATGACCCTGGCCCGTATCGTCACGAGGATGGCGCACGCGCACCACCACTTCCTCGTCGCCCCGGGCAAAGCGCTGGGCGATGGCGCCTTCGAAGGCGTTGCGGACCTGGCGACCAACGGACTCGGTGGTGAAGCCCATGGCCCGACCGCGCGGGGTCAGTTCCAAAATCGCTTCCTGCTTACCCCAGGGCAGATTGTCCTCCGGCGCGGTGACGCCGGGATAGCGGCGCAGCATGTCGACGACGGCCTCGGTGGTGCGCTTGAGAGCGCCCAGGTCGGTGCCCACCACCCGCACGTCCACGTCGCGGCCCGGCGGGCCCACCTGGGCCGGCACAATGGTCAGCAGGTCGACACCGGGGATCTCGCGGGTCTCGGCGATCCAGGCCTCGATGATCTGGGCCGTGCGCACATCGCGCTTGTCGCCTTCGATTAATTCCACGAACAGGCCGCCCTGGTTATCACCGTTGGTGGGCGAACTGCGGGGATCGCCGCGCCCAACGCCGGTGCCCAGCTTGACCAGATATTCCTTGATCAGCCCCCGCTTGCCGTCGGTGAGTTTGTCCTCGGCGGCGAGCAGGCCCTTTTCCAACGCATCCACCATGCGGGCGGTTTCGGCGCGCGCGGTCCCGGCGACCATCTGCACGTTGCCGTACAAGCGATCGGCCTCGGGTCCCTTGAAAAACTGGAACCCGACCCGGCCACCGGCGACCATGCCGATACAGATGATCAGCACGCCCAGTGCCGTGGCCAGGGTGCCATAGCGCCAGCGGATACAAAAGCTAACGAAGCGGGTGAACGGTCCTTGGCGAAATCGGTCGAAAGCGCCGTCGAAGGCCTGCCGGAAGCGCCCCCGTTCCTCTCGGCTGCCGCGCAGGGCGTGGCGCATATGACCGGGCATGACAAAGAAGCATTCGATGACGCTGGCGATGATCACCGCGACGATGACCAATGGGATGGCGACGATCATCTGACCGATGATGCTGCTGATCACGAATAAGGGCATGAAGGCGGCGATGGTGGTCAGGGACGAGGCCATGACCGGCACGGCCATGCGGCGGGCACCCATTTCGGCGGCCTCGATGGCGGCCAAACCCGAACGGCGACGGAATTCCGCATGCTCGCCGACCACAATGGCATCATCCACCACGATACCGATGGCCATGATCAAGCCGAACAGACTGATCATGTTGATGCTCTGCCCGGTGGCCAGCATCACCAACAAGGTGGCGGCCAGGGATACGGGAATGCCCACCGCGACCCAAAAGGCCACCCGGGCATTGAGAAACAGGAACAACACCAACAACACCAGCACCAGACCGGTGGCGCCGTTGTTGAGCAGCAGATCAATGCGCGAACGGATCAGGTCCGCTTCCACCATGTACTGCTTGACCGACAGGGTTTCGGGTAACGTCGACACCACCTCGGCCAGATAGGCATCCACCCGGTCGGCGACCTTCAGCGCATCGGCGGTGGTGGCCCGCTGGATGTGCAGTTCGACGGCCTGATAGCCGCCACGCCGCGCCACCGGCTCGGATTCGTCGAAGCTTTCGGTCACCCGGGCCACATCTCCCAGGTGGATCTTGCGCCCGTCTTCCGAGGACCGGATCTCGATGTCGCGCATGCCTTCGGCGGTCTTGACCTGACCCATGGAGCGGATCTGCCGTTCGGCGCCGCCCTGGGTGGACCCCGACGGCATGTCGCGGCTGGTCTGATCGATGCGTGATCCAATGTCGGCCAGAGTCAGATCCAGACGCCTTAGGTCCGCCTCGGAAATCTCCACCCAGATCTCTTCGTCCCGGGCGCCGAACAGATCCACCTTGTCGACGCCACGATTGAGCAGATCGTCTCGGATGCGCTTGGCATAGACCTTCAGCGCGGATTCGGAAAACGGCCCGGAGACAATCAGCCGCGAGATGGTGTCATAGCGCACCACCCGCCGCACCTCGGGCGTTTCCGCCTCTTCCGGCAGGGTGGTCACCTGCCCCAACGCGGTTTCCACGTTGGACAGAGCCGATTGCATATCGCTCCCGGCAACGAACTCCACGGCGATGGTCGCATTACCTTCCACCGAGGTGGAGCGCACCTTGTCCACCCCGTCCAGAAAGCGCACTTCCGGCTCGATGGCCTGAACGATGGTGGAATCCACGTCCTCGGCACTGGCTCCGGGCCAGGCGACGGTGACACGCACCATGTCGATTCCCGTATCAGGGAAAAACTGGGTGTTGAGCTTGTACAGCCCGAAAGCCCCGCCGATGAGCATGGCGATCATCAGCAGATTGGCCGCCGTCGGATGGCGGGTGAACAGGCGGATCAAGCCGCCGCCATGGTCGGGGTGCAAGGAGGGTGACATCTATCGGCCCTCCCCGTCACTTGATTTCACCGCATCGACCCTGACCCCCGGCCCCATTTGCGGAAATCGGGTGGTGACGATGGCCGCATCCGGCGCGAACGCTCCTTGGATCAGCCAATCCGTGTCGTGGCGGGCGACGACCGTCACCGGCACCGGCTGCAAACGTCCCTCGGCAATCACATACACTTGACGCCCCTTGTCGGCGGTATCATGCAAGGCGCTGCCGGGCACGGCGATGACATTGTCATGGGTACGATCATCAAGACTGACCTCGATGAAGGCGCCGGGCCGAATGGAGGCATCGGCGGGCATTTTACCCAAGGTGGCGATGAGCCGCACGCCACCGCTCGAAGCATCAATGGCGCCCTCGGTCCGTTCCACCATGGCGGCAAAGGACACCGTCTCACCGCCCAGCTTCCAATCCACCTGGGCCGGGCGACCCTGGTAACCGCCACTGGCCAAAACCCGGGCATATTGGCGGTCGCTGACCACGAAACGGGCTTCCAGACGGTCCGCATCGATCAAACTGGCCACCCGATCGTTGCTACTGACCTGCTTGCCCACCGCCGCGTTGACGTCTTGCAAATAGCCATCATGGGGCGCGATAAGTCTGGTGTTGGCCAGATCCCGCTCGGCGCGCGACAAGGCCACGCGGGCCTGTTCCACCGACGCCCCGGCCTGTGCCACGCGCGCTGCCTTGGTTTTCAGAGACTGGCTGCGCGAGGTCACCCGTTGCTCTCCGGCGATCAACGACAGCCGGGCATCATCCAGGGATTTCTGGGTCCCGGCTCCGGTTTTCAACAGCTTTTCCCGACGCGCGGCCTCGTCGCGGTTCAGTTTCAATTGGCGCCGGTCCTCGCCCAGCATGGCCCGCTCGCCGGTCAGGTCGCTTTCCAGCTCGGCCAGCCGGGCCTCGGCCTCGGCCAGTTTGGAGCGACGGTCGGCCACGTCGGTTTCATAGTCAAAGGGATCGATGGCGATCAGCAGGTCCCCGGCGCGGACAACGCCACCCTCGACCACGTTGTCGCCCACTTCGACGATCCGACCGGCCACCAGAGGCCGCAGCTCCGCATCGCGCCCCGAGACGATCTCGCCATAGACCCTGATTTCCGGAGTCACCGATTGGCCGGTCGCGGGAACCGTGGCAACGGTCCAACTGCGCTCGACGACCGGGACGTTTTCCACCATCGGCTTGGTCGCCTTGAGCACGGCAAAAGTGCCCAGAGCCCCCACAAGAATGACGATGGGCAGAATGATCTTCAACAACGGGCGCATGGCCAATTCACCGCTTCAAAGGTTGACGTTTTCGGTACTGTACCGTACGGTACGGTAACAGCCAAGGCGTTTTTTGTAACTCATTGTAACCATTTGGAACCGGGGCGTGGCCGAGTCAGAGGAAAAACAGCGGCGGCGTCAGGAGATCCTCGCCGCCGCCTTCGAAGTGTTCGCCGAGAAGGGGTTTCGCGGCGCTAGTATGCTTGCTGTCGCCCGCCGCGCCCACTGCTCGAAGGAAACTCTTTACAGCTGGTTCGGCGGCAAGGAGCGGTTGATCGAGGAGATGGTGCTGTGGAAATCCGGTGGCCTACAGGCGGCGCTGGAACAGATGATCGACACCGAACCGGATGACGTGGCGGCGGTGTTGAACCGCTTTGGCATTTTGTTGATGACCACATTCGTCAGTTCTCCGGCCATGCTGCTCAACCGCATTGCCATTGGCGAGGCCGGACAGGCCCCCGAACTGGGTCGGATCATGATCGACAAGGGGCGCAACCGCATTCTGCCCCGGTTCCAGCAATACCTGCTGGCCATGCGCGACAAAGATCTTCTGACTTTCGATGATGTGGACCGGGCGTCGGATCTGTTTGTCGGCGTGCTACAGGGCGACCTGCGCATTCGGGTGCTCATGGGCACTGAACCGGCCCCCGACCAAGCCACCATCCAAGCCCGCGCCGCCTGGGCAACGGATTGTTTCATGGGGCTGTTTGGAACTCGACGAACATAGTTGATCGCTCCACCCGCAGGCGCCTTGGCGGTGGCACACAGATCGATTATACCTCCGAACATGCAAGACCATGACGTCGTGATCATTGGCGCGGGCGCCGCGGGCCTGATGTGCGCCGCGCAGGCTCAAAAGCGCGGGCGCCGAGTCATGGTGATCGACCATGCCAAGGCGGTGGGGCAGAAAATCCGCATCTCGGGCGGCGGGCGATGCAACTTCACCAACCGATATGCCTCTCCGGCGGACTATCTCTCCGCCAATCCGCGCTTTTGCGTGTCCGCTTTGAAACGCTATACCCAGCACGATTTCATAGAATTGGTGGAGCGCTACGGCATCGCCTATCACGAACGGGACCATGGTCAGCTTTTTTGCAATGGCTCCGCTCAGCAGATCATCGACATGCTGTTGGCCGAGGCCCAGGGGTGCCAGATCCAAACCAGCACCAAGATTGCCCTCCTTGCCAAGGATGAAACCGGATTCACCATCGTGACCGACCGAGGGAGCCTGCATGCCGGGTCCGTGGTTATCGCCACCGGCGGGCCATCGATCCCGAAAATGGGATCCAGCGGGTTCGGCTATGCCATTGCCAAACAGTTCGGCCTGAAGGTCATAGACCCTCGCCCTGGATTGGTGCCGCTCACCTTTGACGCAGAGACCCTGGCCAAGCTGAATGGATTGGCGGGGATTTCCCTGGATGCTCGGGTCAATCTCGGCAAAGTACGATTCCAAGAAGCCCTGTTGTTTACCCATCGAGGACTAAGCGGCCCGGTGATTCTGCAAATCTCGTCCTATTGGCGGCCGACAGAGACCCTCATTGTCGATCTCCTGCCAGACACCGATCTGTTTCAAGTTCTCAAGGCGGCGAAGCACGATCAGCCCAAGAAAGACGTGCGGACGATTCTGGCTCAGCACCTGCCCAACCGCTTGGCGGATCGCTTTCTTGAGGGGGCCGCATGCAAGGGACGCTTGGCCGAGACCCCCGACAAGGCCTTGCGGCGGCTGGCCGACAGCATCAACGCCTGGCCCGTGACTCCCAATGGCTCCGAAGGTCTGCGCACAGCCGAAGTCATGGTGGGTGGTGTGGATACCCGAGAGCTGTCGTCAAAAACCCTGGCTACCAAGGCGGTTCCCGGCCTGTACTTTATTGGCGAGGCGGTCGACGTCACCGGCCATCTGGGCGGCTTCAATTTCCAATGGGCCTGGGCATCAGGACACGCCTGCGGACAAGCGGTATGACCAAGGTTGAGACCGAAGGCGCCCAGGTCACCGGGCTGCTCCTTGCGATCCAACCGACCGACACACACCCCCTCTCAATCATCTAAAAACCAAATTAATTTTTCCGGCCTCCTGTAACATATTGAATTCATTACCCTGTGACGCTCATCACAGTGATTGGCATCACTGCGTCCACGGTCGGGCAAGGCTATTCTGGGATCATAAAGAAGAGCAAGAACCCAGACCACACGACGACCGAAAAATAAAAACAACAGACAGCGAAGCGGCTGACCGAAAAAGAAGAATAGAAAGCCCAGCGCCCGTCGATTCTCAGTTCACGATCAAACGACGCCCTACTCTAGGAGAGACAAAATGTTGGTCCAGGTCAAAAACCACAACGATCGCAGCAGTACCTGGTGGAATCCGGCGCATCATGCCAATGGCACCAAGGTCAAGGCCTTGAACATGGTCCTGAGCCTTTCCGGTCGGGTCAGTCATTCCGTAGAAAGCAAAGCCTGGAAGCCCAGCGCAGCCAATGGCTTCGTGCGCTGCGCGGTGATCGGCACCACCTCCTGATCTCCTACCCCCGGCGCAGGACCACCACCCGCGCCGCGCCATGGGTCCGGTCATCCAGCTGTTCAAAGCCCGGACCGATCATCAAAGGCTCTTCCGCCCCCACTTCCACCACCACAACCGCATCCCCGGCCAGCCAGCCCCGTTGGGCGAGGCCGAGCAAGGCCGGTTGGGTCAGGCCCTGACCATAGGGCGCATCCAGAAACGCCAGGCCGCAGGGCGCCTCGGCGGCGCGCGGTGGCGGCGGCAAACGGGTGGCATCCAGTTTCAGGCACAAAACCCGCTTGGCTTCCCCCAAAGAGGCAGCGTTGCCTTGAGCACATTTCAGCGCCTGGCGGTCAAAATCGACGAAAGTAATTCGCCCGGCACCCCGGGACAGCGCTTCCAAACCCAATCCGCCACTACCGGCAAACAGGTCCACCACACTGAGATTGGTGAAGTCCAACCCGACCCCATGGATCAGCACATTGAATAAAGATTCCCGGGTTCGGTCGGCGGTGGGCCGGGTGTCGCGGCCTTTGGGCGCCTGGAGGGTCCGTCCCTTATACTGTCCGGCGATGATACGCATGTTCTACCGATGCCGCTTGCTTTTATCGGCGGTCAGGCCCAGTTGCTCGCGTAGCACCTTGGGCCGGATTTCCTCCACCTGCCCCCGGTCCAACTTGCCCAACTGGAACGGGCCGTAAGCGGTGCGGATGAGCCGCCCCACGGGATAGCCAATATGGTCGAATACCTTGCGGATTTCGCGGTTTTTGCCTTCGGCCAGGGATACGGTGAGCCAGGCATTGGCCCCCTTCTGCACATCCAAAATCGCCTGGATCCGGCCATAGCGCTGGCCCTCGACGGTCACTCCCTCGGCCAGCTTGGCCAGCTTGTTTTCATCCACCCGCCCGTTGACCCGCACCCGGTAGCGGCGCAGCCAGCCGGTGGAGGGCAATTCCAATCTCCGGGCCAGGCCACCATCGTTGGTCAGCAACAAAAGGCCCTCGGAATTGAGATCCAGCCGACCCACCGAAATGACCCGAGGCATTTTTTGTGGCATTTTCTGAAAGATGGTCGGGCGTCCCTCGGGGTCGCTATGGGTGGTCAGCAGGCCCGCCGGTTTGTGATAGCGCCACATGCGCGGCTCTTCGGCGTCGGGCAGCGGGTTGCCATCCACCAGCACCTGATCGTCCCCGGTCACCGTGACCGCCGGCGTGGTCAGCTTTTGGCCGTTGACCGACACGCGACCCGCCTCGATCCAGCGTTCCGCCTCGCGGCGGGAACAAAGACCCGCGCGGGCCAGGACCTTGGCGATACGATCACCTTTCATTGCGTCATTCATCACACACCATGGGCTCGGGCCGCCGTTATGAAAGCCTCGAACAGCTTCCCATCGGCGGGGGATATATGAAACTCCGGGTGCCATTGCACACCAATACAAAAAGATTTGTCCGCCACTTCGATGCCCTCGATCACCCCATCCGGGGCATAGGCGTTGACCGTCACGCCTTCGGGCACATCCTCGGCGGCTTGATGATGGGCCGAGTTCACCGGAATATCCATCTCGCCGACAATGCGAAACAGACGGGTGCCGGTGACGATCTTCACCTCATGCCCGGCTTCGTCGCGCGGATTGGGTTGCTCATGGGCCAGACAGCCGGGAACGCTTTCGGGAATATGCTGGATCAGCCGACCGCCCAGGGCCACGTGCAGCAATTGCTGTCCGCCGCAGATACCAAGAATCGGCATGTCGCGCTCCAAGGCACCCCGGACCATGGCCATCTCGAAAGTGGTGCGGTTGTCCTTGGTGACCACGGTTTCATGCCGCTGCTCATGGTCGCCGAACAGGGCCGGATCCACGTCGAAGGCGCCGCCGGTGACCACCAGCCCTTGAATATGATCGAGCATCTCTTCCGCCAGATCAGGCGCATGGGCCAGCGGCCAAGGCAGGCCGCCCGCCTCGCTGACCGCACTGCAATAGTTCTCGCGCAGGGCATACCAGGGAAACTTGGAATAGCCGCCCGCTTCTTCGTGGTCGAGAGTGATGCCAATCAGGGGTTTGTTCATGAGCCGCACCATAGGCGCCCGATCCCATAGCGGCAAGAACGGACTGGTGGCCTCCGCCTTTCCCCTCTGGCATGATGCGGCCATGAACGCCCCATCCCGCCCCTGCAAAATCTGCGGCAGCAACGCGCCCTTTTTCGGCGCCGTGGATTTTAACAAGAACTGCGAGGAAAGGCGGGGGTTAAAGCTGCCTCCAAAGGGCGAAGAGGTGGCCTATTATCGCTGTGTGGACTGCGGTTTTTTGTTTAGCCCGTTGATCGACTCTTGGACCACATCGTCATTGATTCAGCGGATTTATAATGCCGACTATGCCCGCATCGACCCAGACTATGAAGCCGGTCGTCATCGCGTGGCCGCCACATGGATCGATGACACCTTCAACCATGTGCGGGACAAACTGCATATCTTGGACTATGGCAGTGGGACCGGGCAGTTGCTGACGACCTTGGAAACCCGAGGCTATCAACATGTGGACGGCACCGACCTGCTCACCCAGGCGGAAACCATTCGACCCTTCGGGCGATACGATCTGGTGACCTGTTTCGAAACCTTGGAGCATAGCCCCAATCCCATTCAGCTCGTCTCGGATTTGACGGCATATGCCGGTCCCCAAGGCTTAGTCATGTTTTCCACCCTGGTTCAACCGGATGACATCCAAGAGCAGGGTCTGGACTGGTGGTATGCAGCCCCCCGCAATGGCCATGTCTCCTTGTACAGCACCAGATCCCTGGACTTGCTATGGGCCCAACAGGGGTTCAAGGTCGGACACTTTTATCCGCATCTGCATCTGGCTTACCGGGACTTCCCTGCGTTCGCCGGACATCTCTGGTCTCTTTTCGAAGGACCCCAATCATGACCCCCATGGAGCGCGCATTCCTGGAAGCTGAAAAAGCCGCATCCCGGGGCGAGGTCCCGGTGGGCGCGGTTATCGTTGATGGGGAAAGCGGGAATATCCTGGCCGCGGAGGGCAATCGCACCGAGGAACGGAACGACCCCACCGCCCATGCGGAACTCCTGGCCATTCGTGCCGCCGCCGCCACCCGGGGCGAGCCCCGACTGCCCGATTGCGATCTCTATGTGACCCTGGAACCCTGTGCCATGTGTGCCACGGCGATCTCTTTCGCCCGCATCCGACGGCTCTATTTCGCCGCCTATGACCCCAAGGGCGGTGGCGTCGAACATGGCCCGCGTCTGTTCCAGCAGCCCACCTGCCACCATCGGCCGGATGTCTATGGCGGGCTGGAGGAACGGCGCGCGGCGACCCTTCTCAAGGCCTTCTTCGCAGCGCGCCGCGAGTCGTAATCTCCGGCCAATTGGTGTATAATCAGTCCGGCGGTCAAGATGACTCAAGGCCGCCAGTGTGAACGCAACGAGGCCGACCGCTTGGTCGGGGGAGGGTTGCGTGGACGCGAACAAGGAATGGGCCAATACCCGTCTGAAACTCGCCCATCACCGGGTGATGGCCCGAGCGCTGAAGGCCCGACCGGGTTACTTGGACGAAGCCCGCAACGTTTTGCACGCCTGGACAAAATGCAGCTTTCGCCCGGCCTTTGTGGATACCTGGAAACGGCTTTTGGATTCGCCACTGCATTGCATCCGCCGCGAGATCGTGCTCGACAACCCCCATGCCGACTGGCTACGGGGCAGTTCGCCCTTCTCTCTCATCCCCTCGCAACCGCTCAATTGCAATCAGGTGCGCCGGCTGTGGCGGATCGCCGCCTCGCGCGCCATTCGCATTCTTGAGCCGGAGGAATACCCACTATTCGCCGCACACCTGAAGAATCTGGATAGCGCGGATCGCGTGAGGCGATTTTGGAATGATCGATCCGATTACTGGATTGACAGCTACACGGCCTCCCTGGGGGAAAAGGATGCGGTTATCGGTCATTTCAACGAAGCAGTGGCGTTGGACGGCGCAGCCCATGTGGGACTCATCGACAAAGATGCGGAACGCATGGTGGAAATAGGCATCAGTGTCTTGGAAAGCGCCCGGCATCATGGCATCGCCCACCACCTGATGGAGCGGGCCATCCTTTGGGCACGCAACCATCAGGCCACCAGTCTGCACGCGGTCTGCATGACCTCCAACCGGAGCATGATCCATCTGGCCCGGGATCACGACATGGAGATCTTCCGCGAGGAGGATAGCCTGGAAGGCCTGCTGCACATGCCACCGGGCAATGCGGAAACCCGCTCGCTGGAAATCCTCGAAAACCAGTTCGGCGATTGGGACTATTGGAACAAGGCACACAAAACCGCCTACGCCCTCGCCGTCGGGCCACCACCGGTGCTCACCGACGGGGAGCAGGCCTCCCGTCTCGACCAATTGGCCGCCCAGGGCCGTACCGACCTGCTGGCCTCCTATGTAATCATCATGCGCTACATGCTGACCCACGCCGGTCTCACTGACGCGGCCCATATGCAGTCCCTGGCCAAGCTGCGCGAACGGCTGGAGCCCAAGGTCGCCCACGACAGTCACCTGCTGTCCTTCGTCCGCGCCCTGCCTGGCACGACCTTGCACTAGCGCTTGCCGGGCTCAACCGGACAGCGTTCGAATCCGCTCCCTCGGTATCGCTTTATAGGATATCCTAAAGACCCGCAAAGCGAACCCAGACAGGCAATAGACGGTGACAGGCACGATCAACTTCCTGACAGACATTGCGATCCTGCTCGCCGCGGCGGTTGTCGCGGTTCCGGTTTTTCAGCACCTGCGCATGGGAGCGGTTTCGGGCTTCATCCTCGCCGGTGTGCTGGTTGGGCCTCATGGCCTCAAACTGATCAACAATGTCACGGAAATTGGCCATCTTTCTGAGTTGGGCGTGGTGCTGCTGCTGTTCATCATCGGCATCGAGCTCAACCCCAACCGCCTTTGGATGATGCGGCGCTTGTTATTCGGATTGGGCACCTTGCAGTTCGTCTGCACGAGTTTGGTTTTCGTGGCCTTGGCCCATTTCCTGTTCGGCATTCCGATTCGAACCGCCGCTTTGGTCGGGCCCGCACTGGCCCTCTCTTCAACCGCCTTCGTACTGCAATTGCTGACCGAGCGCCGCATGCTCACCTCCAAACAAGGCCGCGCCTCCATCGCCATCTTGCTGCTTCAGGATCTGGCCGTGGTGCCGCTGTTGGCCTTGGTTTCCCTTTTGATGGCGCCGGAACTCTCCCTAACAGCCGATATCGCCCTGGCCCTTGGCGAGGCGGTGCTGATCATTGGTTTGGTGGTTCTCATTGGCCGTCTGTTTCTCCATTCCCTACTCCATCTTGTCGCCAAATCCCACAGCCCGGAGGTCTTTACGGCCTTTGCCCTGTTGATCGTTCTGGCCACGTCGCTGGTCATGGAACATATCGGCCTCTCCATGGCCATGGGCGCCTTCCTGGCCGGACTGTTGATCGCGGATTCGGCCTTCCGGCATCAGATCGTCGCCGAAACGCAGCCCTTCCGGGGTCTGTTCCTGGGATTATTCTTCATGTCCATGGGCATGACTCTCGACCTGACGGAGCTGCTGGGCAATCCCATGGGCGCCCTTGGCCTTGTTATTGGTCTGATGGTTCTAAAAACGCTAATAATCTGGCCCCTGGGACTACTGTTCGGCCTTGGCGGAAAGAGCGCTCTTTCTGTGGCAATGATCCTGTCTCAGAGCGGCGAGTTTGCATTGGTGGTCTTCACGGCCGCATTTGCCGCCGGGCTTCTGCCCACCCATTTATTCCAGGTGCTGCTGCTCATGGCCATGCTGAGCATGCTGATCACGCCTTTGATGGCCAAGTTCGCTGACGGACTGAGAAAGTCGGAGACCGGACCGGCCCCCTTGGCACCGGATCCCGAAACCGTGAGCGATCCCGTTTCAAAATCGGTGGTGATCATTGGCTTCGGCCGCATGGGCCACCGTATCGGCCAGTTGTTGGCCGCCGCCGAGGTCCCTTTCGTCGCCATGGATAAGGATCCGTCGGTTATCGCGAAAGGCCACGCCCTGGGTCAGCCGGTCTTCTACGGCGATGCCGAGCAAACCATGGTACTGCGAACGCTGGGCCTCGATCAGGCGCGCACCGCCATTGTCGCCTTGGATGATCGACAGGTGGCCGAACGGCTGGTGACCACGTTGCGGCAGAACTTCCCTGACCTGACCATTCTCGCCCGCGGCCACAATGCGGAACGCTGCCGCAAACTCCGTCAACTGGGCGCCAATGTGGCCGTGTCGGAAACCTTGGAAACCAGCATCGAACTGGCCCGCATCACGCTGACCCACGAAAAACGCTCAACGGACGAGATCGGCTCCTTGGTGGAGGCGTTCCGACGCCTTCAAAGTTAGGCATCGGTGAGGGAGCTTGACGCCGCGGGCGGCCACCGGAGGCCATCACAATGGGTCATATTAAACGCGAAAGGCAGGCTGCTGAAAAAGTGTTGTCCTACGGCCCGCCTCGCCCTTCGACAAGCTCAGGGTGAGGCTAACATGTTGAAAATTCAAAGGCCCTCATGCTGGGCTTGTCGAACCATGTGTCGCCACGCGCTCGAAATCGGACTTTTTCAGCAGCCTGTTAAGCCGCCTTGCCCGGCGCGCCTCCCTTGCCCCGCTGCGGATTGCGGCGACGCGGGCGGCGCTTGGCCGGTTGCTGCGGGCGGCTCTTGGTCTTGCCGGGCTTGCTGGCGATTTCGGGGGTGTGAAAGGGATGATCCTCGAATACCGGCACATTCTTGCGGATGGTTTTTTCAATGTCGCGCAGATAGGCTCGTTCGTCGTGATCGCAGAATGAAATGGCGACCCCGTCGGCGCCGGCCCGGGCGGTGCGGCCGATGCGGTGCACATAGCTTTCCGGCTCGTTGGGCAGGTCGAAATTGATCACATGGGTGACCCCGTCCACATCAATGCCACGGGCGGCGATATCGGTGGCCACCAGGGCTCGGATCTGCCCGGAGCGAAAGGATTTGAGGGCCCGGAGGCGGGCATTCTGCGCCTTGTTGCCGTGGATGGCGTCGGCATGGACCCCTTCCCGGTTCAGGTGCTTGGTCACCCGGTCGGCACCATGCTTGGTGCGGGTAAAGACCAGCACACGCTTGATATCGGGATCATTGAGCAGCTCACTGAGCAAGGCTCTCTTCTTGTCCTTGGGCACAAACAGCACCCGTTGCACCACCCGCTCGGCGGTAGTGGCGGTCGGGGCCACCTCCACATGCACCGGATGCACCAAAAGGCTGTCGGCCAGTCCCTGCACCGTTTTGGGCATGGTGGCCGAGAACAGCACCGTCTGACGCTTCTTGGGCAGAAGGGCAGAGATCTTCCGCACGTCGCGGATAAAGCCCATGTCGAGCATGCGGTCGGCCTCGTCGAGGATGAACACTTCCACTTGATCAAGCTTCACATGACGCTGATTCATCAGATCAAGCAGCCGCCCGGGGGTGGCCACCAGGGCATGCACGCCGTTGTTCATGGCCTGAATCTGCGGCCGGATGGAGGTACCACCGAACACCACCGTCGAGCGCAGATTCAAATGCGCGCCATAGGTCCGCAGGCTCTCACCGATCTGCCCGGCCAGTTCGCGGGTCGGTGCCAGGATCAAGGCCCGGGGATGATTGCGTTGCGGCTTGTGGTGGTTTTTGGCCAAATGGTTCAATAATGGCAAGGAGAAGGCCGCGGTCTTGCCGGTACCGGTCTGGGCGACGCCCAACAAGTCGTGGCCTTCGAGCAACGAAGGGATGGCCATGCTTTGAATGGGCGTGGCGGAAACATAGCCTTCGTCAGCCACGGCGCGCAAAATGGGCTGCGCCAGGGCGAGGCTGGAAAAATCAGTCATAAATCGTCTTTCTTTCTCGATCGAATACGTCAAAAAACCCGCCGTTCCTTCAAGGACCGGTGGGAGTGCATGCATCATGCAAGCGTGGTCGACACGGCGCGCCAGGAGCGCTAACCGGCCTCACGAAACGCCCACATCTATCGGAAAGATTGGAGGTCGACCGTCGATCTCATGGTCGAGGCGCGGTCGAAACAGGGACCGCGAAGGGAGTGTCGCTTACCGTGATAAATGGTCTTGGGCTGGTCGAAGTCAAGGGAATTCAATCAATGAAGCACTTTGCCCCCCTCTCCAGCCGCCAGCACTCCGTCACCGACGGTCAGGTCCAGATCCCACTCGGCACCGACGGCGGTCTCCACCAAAAGATGGCATAGGGCATGCAGCAGGCGCTCGTCCAGATTGAGGTTAATGGCCTTGCGGCTGCGGGTTTTCAGGGTCAGGGTGATAACTCCGTCGGTTTCGGTGGGCTTCACACCGGCCCCCACCAGCATCGGCACGCGCTTGGGCAGATCCGAGTTCTCCTGGCGCGGGGTCGCAAAGTCGCTTTGCTGCAGGGCGTCGTGATGGCGCATGGACATCATGGCCTGGCGGGCATCTTCGTTGACCACCCGCTTCAGGTCGGGAAAGATCTCCATACCCTTGAGCAGTACGCCCCAAAGGCCACGGGCAAACCGGCGGGTGATCCAGAACCGCATGTCCGGTCCGTTATCGACAATCAGGATCAACTGTGCCCGATCTTCCAACGGCACGTAGGACATGGAAATCTGCGACAGGGCCCCACTGGCTTGCCGCTTGGGCTCCGGCGCGGTTTTCTCGGTCATGGCCTCAAGACCGTTTGAGCGCCCGCCAGCCGATATCCCGGCGGCAGAACCCTTCGGGCCAATCAATCTTGTCGACCGCGGCATAGGCGGTCTTTTGGGCCTCGGCCACATCCTTGCCAATGGCCGTTACACCAAGCACGCGCCCACCCACGGCAACAACCTTGTCGCCATCGGCCTGGGTCCCGGCATGGAACACGGTCACTGCGTCATCCGCTCCGGCCTCGTCCAGGCCACGGATCTCCGAGCCCTTGTCATAGGCCCCTGGATAGCCCTTGGCGGCCATCACAACGACCATGGCCGTCTCATCCCGCCATTGCAGATCCAGGTCGCTCAGCCGCTCCTCGGCGCAAGCCAACAGCATCTCCAGGGCGTTTGATTGCAGCCGCATCATCATGGGCTGGCATTCCGGGTCGCCAAAACGGACATTATATTCGAGCAGCTTGGGGACGCCGCCTTCGATCATCAGACCGGCGAACAGAACCCCCTTATAGGGCATGCCTTCGGCAACCATGCCATCCACTGTCGGCTGGATGATGGTGCGCATCACCTGTTCCTGGATCTCGGGGGTCATCACCGGCGCCGGGGTATAGGCGCCCATACCGCCGGTGTTGGGGCCCTCGTCGCCATCATAGGCCGCCTTGTGGTCCTGGGCCGATACCAAGGGCAGTGCCGTCTTGCCATCTACCAAGGCAAAGAAGCTGACTTCCTCGCCGGTGAGGAATTCCTCCACCACCACACTGTCGCCGGCCTCACCAAAGGAGCGTTCGCTCAGAATATGGTCGATGCCGGCGAAGGCTTCGTTGAGATTGCGGCACAGGATGACTCCCTTACCCGCCGCCAACCCGTCGGCTTTGATGACGATGGGGGCACCCTGAGCACGGATGTACTCCTTGGCTCCATCGCATTCGTCAAAACTCTCGAATTTCGCTGTCGGAATGTCGTACTTGGCGCAGAGGTCCTTCATGAAGGCCTTGGAGCCTTCGATGCGGGCCGCCGCCGCGCTGGGGCCAAAGGCGGTGATCCCGGCTTTTTCCAATTTGTCGGCCAGTCCCGCTACCAATGGCGCTTCCGGGCCAATGACCACGAAGTCGATCTTGTTCTTCTTGGCAAAGGAAACCACACCGGCCACGTCGTCCGACGCCACATCCACACATTCGGCCACGGCGGCAATTCCAGCGTTGCCAGGCGCGCAGAACAGCTGTTCGCATTTGGGTGATTGGGCGATGGCCCAGCACAGGGCGTGCTCGCGCCCCCCCGATCCGACGACCAGAACCTTCATGGTGGGTTTTTCTCCTCGTTATTGCGATGCCCCATTCCCGCATGTTACGGAATTCCCCATGATGGACAATGAAGAAATAGGCGGCAACCTTCCGGTCTTTAGTGTCGGCGAGCTATCGAGCGCCCTGAAACGCACGGTGGAAGACGCTTTCGCCCTGGTTCGGGTGCGTGGAGAAATCTCCGGATTCAAGCGCGCCGCCTCGGGACACCTCTATATGGCCCTCAAGGACGAGGACGCGGTGATGGACGCGGTCTGTTGGCGCGGCACCGCTTCCCGCCTGGGTTTGCAGCCCGAAGACGGCATGGAAGTGATCGCCACCGGACGCCTGACCACCTATCCCGGCCGGTCCAAATATCAGATCGTCATCGAGTCGCTGGAATTGGCGGGCGAAGGGGCGCTGCTCAAACTGTTGGAGGACCGGCGGCGAAAGCTGGCCGCCGAAGGCCTGTTCGACCAAGACGCCAAGGAGGAACCCCCTTTCCTGCCCCGACGCATCGGTATTGTCACCTCGCCCACCGGCGCGGTCCTCCGCGATATCCTGCATCGGCTTTCCGACCGCTTTCCCTGCCCGGTTTCCCTCTGGCCGGTGGTGGTGCAGGGCGATGCCGCCGCCGAACAGGTGGCCGCCGCCATTGAAGGCTTCAACAGGCTGGTGGAAGATGGCGACCCGCCGCGCCCGGACGTGATTATCGTCGCCCGGGGCGGCGGATCATTGGAAGACCTGATGGCCTTCAACGAGGAAGTGGTGGTCAGGGCCGCCGCCGCCTCGGATATCCCGCTGATTTCCGCCGTCGGCCATGAGACCGATACCACCTTGATCGATTTCGCCGCCGACCTGCGCGCGCCCACTCCCACCGCCGCCGCCGAACTGGCGGTCCCGGTACGCGGCGAGTTGCTGGCCCAGGTGCTCGACGACGGCGCCCGGTTGGTTGCCGCCATGACCCGCCTGCTCGATAGCCAAGAAAGCAAGCTCGAAGGTTTGGCCCGGGGATTGATCGATCCCCGGCGGCGGCTGGATGACCTGGCCCAACGGTTGGATGACCGGGCCGAACGGCTGGACCAGGGCCTGGCCACCTGGCTCGACCGCAAGCAGGCCAGCCTGGCCCAATGGGCCGCCCGGCTGCCCGATCCCCGCCCCCGCCTGACCGAGTCCGAAGCCCGGCTGAAAGCCGAAGGCCGGGCATTGGACGCGGTGGGACGCAACTTGTTGCGGGAGCCGGAAACCTGGCTCACCCATCTGGGCAAATTGCTCGACAGCTATTCCTATCAAAAGGTTTTGGAACGGGGCTTCACCCTGGTGCGGGATGAACATGGCAAGCCATTGACCTCAATCTCCGGCATCGCCTCCGGGCAAGCCCTGACCGTCACCTTCCAAGATGGCGATCTGGCCGCCGTTGCCACCGGCGGACCGCCGCCGAAGAAACCCAAGCGTAAATCCAAGAAATCCGTGGATCAGGGGGACCTATTCTAATGCGCCTCTGGGTTCTGATGGTATTTGTCTTCCTGGTCTTTGGCCCCCCCGCCGGGGCTGAAACCGTCTTTAATGGGACCTTTTCCCAGGGTGGTCTGGTCATCGGTCAGGCACCTCCCGGCTCTCGGGTTTCGCAGGATGGTCGAACGGTGCGGGTGGCGGCGGATGGCACCTTTCTGCTGGCATATGGACGAGACGCCAAGCCGGAAAGCCGGATCGAGATCATCGGTCGAGACGGCGGCAAGTCGGTGCGCCAATTCCATGTGGCGGCCCGGGACTGGAAAATCCAGGCTATTGATGGATTGCCATCAAAGAAGGTCACGCCACCGAAAATGGACTGGGACCGCATCAAGGCCGAAGGCGCCTTGATCAAGCAAGTACGCAAGATCGACGGCGCGGAGCCCATGTTCACCTCGGGATTTCAATGGCCGGTAGCCGGACCGATCAGTGGAGTCTTCGGCAGCCAGAGAATTTTGAACGGAAAGCCGAAAAACCCTCACAATGGGGTCGATATCGCCGCCCCACGCGGCACGCCCATCGGCGCCTGCGCCGATGGGGTGGTGGCTTTGGTGCATGACGACATGTTCTATACGGGCAAGACGGTGATGCTGGACCACGGCCATGGCCTGACCAGCGTCTATATCCACATGGACAGCCTGCTGGTCACCGAAGGCCAACGCCTGACCAAGGGCCAGATCCTGGGTACGGTCGGCAGTACCGGGCGCGCCACCGGGCCGCATCTGCATTGGGGGGTCAGCCTGTTCGCCACCCATGTGGATCCGCAGTTGCTGGTCGGCGAAATGCCCTAATTTTTGGGCCAGCGGTTGTGCAGCCAAAGCCATTGACCGGGCCGTTCCCGGATCCAGCTTTCCAGCAAGGCGTTGACCCGGGTCATAAACTCGGCCACGTCGGCGGACCGGTTTCCCGTATGGTTGATTTCCATGGGCGGAAAAAAGGTGCAGCGGAATCGCGCGCCGCCAATCCGTTCCGTGCGGCTGGGAATAACCGGGCAATTGTACTTCAGCGCCAATTCCGCAAGGGCAGGAGCGGTCATGGCGTCACGGCCAAAAAAAGGAACCGCGATGCCGTCATTCATTTTCTGATCCACCAACATACCCACATGGCGCCCGTCGCGGAGAGCCTTCAATAGTATCCGCGCGCCCTTTGGGCCCTTGGGTATGAGCTGGCCGCCGATCGGCGCCCGGCCTTTTTGGTATAACCAGTCCATATGGGGATTATTCGCCGCCCGATAGACAACATCAATGACGATCCCGCGCTGCGCAGCGACAATGGAAATGACCTCCCAATTGGCCAAGTGGCCGGAAAAGAACAGGCCTTCGCGGCTATCATCGCGCATCAGGTCCAGGTTTTCGCTGCCCACCACCTCGATCCGTCCGTCGGCCTCTGGACCAAAGATCCTCAGCCGGTCGAGATGCGGGTGCTCGGCGACCGTCCGCCCCAAATTCTCCCACATTTCCCGCAAAGTGGCTTCTCTCTCGTTCTCACTCATTTGCGGGAAGGCCGCGCCTATGTTGTTCCGAGCCCTGCGGGTCACGGGAAGTTTCGGTCCCAGCCAAGCGGCAAGTCGGCCAAGCACCGCCGATGAAATATCAACCGGGATCCATCGCAATCCATGCCACAGCAGCCAAACCACGACGGCTTCCAAGGGTTGCACAAAATGGGTCTTCAGGCTCACGGTAATTGGTCTCCAAGCCCTGTGGTCAGCCAATCGTCGAGGGCGGATTGGTTTTCCCAACTCAGGTCCACTTCCACTACCTGAACCCGGCTCCGCCACGTCGGAGACAATCGCACATGATCCTTGGCCGTGGTCATCATCACCGCGCCTTCGCGTTCCGCCAGATCACACAGATCATGGATCTCGCTGTCCTTATAGGGGTGATGATCGGCGAAGGCCCGCGATTCCACAATCCGGCACCCCAGATCACGCAGCGTATCAAAGAATTTATCCGGACGACCGATTCCCGCGAAGGCGACGACACTGAGACCATCCAATTCATCCATGGGTTCGCGGGGTCGATAATGACCATGAAACAACGGAAGGGGCGTCACTTGCTCGGCGATACCCCTTGAGTCTCCGCCGATCAGCACAACACCTTGGGCCCTGGCTAAACCATCGGCGGGCATCTCTCGCAGGGGCCCGGCCGGAAACACCCGGCCATTGCCGAACCCGCTACCACCATCCACGACGATCAACGACAGGTCCTTATGGAGAGACGGGTTTTGAAAGCCATCATCCATGATCAGCAGATCGGCGCCCGCCGTCATGGCTGCCCGGGCTCCGGCGGGCCGGTCGACGGAAACCCAGGTGGGAGCCGCACGGGCCAACAATAGCGGTTCGTCGCCCACATCCGCGGCTGAATGGCGCTCGGGGTCAACCCGCAACGGCCCCTTTTCTCGACCACCATAGCCCCGCGAGAGGATCTGCGGGTGATAGCCAAGCGCTGTAAGGCGGCGGGATAGGGACAGCGCCACGGGCGTCTTTCCGGCCCCACCCAGGGTCAGATTTCCAATACAGATGACGGGTACCGAAGCCTTGAAGGGGGTCGTCGAAGCCAACCGGCGTTGACCCGCCTTACGGTAAAGAGCCGACAGCGGCATCAGGAGCAAGGACCCCAGGCTGTCGCCGGGCCGGGTCCAAAAATCAGGAGGCCGCATGCCCGTTCTCCCCCAACGCCTCCAAAACAGGCGTCAATCGATGCATGATGTCGGGAAGGACCGATGCCTTGCCTTGCGCTTCCCGCCGCGCGGCCTCACCGATCTCCGCAACTCTGTTCGAATCGCCCAGGAGGCGACCTATGGTTTCGGCCAACATCACCTCGTCATCCACCGACAGACATCCGCCGGTCGCTATCAGGTCCTCGGTCACCGTCACGAAGTTACCCATGTGGGGGCCGACCACGATGGCACAGCCCAGCCGCGCGGGCTCCAACGGGTTCTGACCACCGCGACCAATCAACGACTTGCCGATAAACACCAATGGACATAGCCGGAAGAATAGCCCCAGTTCACCCATGGTATCAGCCATGTATATCTGCGTCTCTGGTCCTGGCTTCTCCCCCAGGGACCGCCGCGCCACCCTTAGACCATTGGCGGTCAAGTCGTTCGCCGCGTCCGCCCCCCTCTCCGGATGGCGCGGCACCACCACCGTCAGCACCTCCGGGTATTGGTTGGCCAAAGCCTGGTGGCAGCGGCCCACCGCCGCCTCTTCGCCCGGATGGGTACTGGCCGCCAGCCAAAGGGGTCGATCAGCCACACTTCGACGAAGATCGTCGAGGGCGGCTTGGTCCACAGGCAGCGGCGGAGACGCGTATTTCAGGTTGCCATCGCAATGGGCTTCCTTGGCCCCCAGAACCCGCAACCGCTCGGCATCCAATTCGGATTGCCCGAGACAAAGGCTGAACCCGCCGAGCAATTGGGCGATACTGCGTGGGAAGCGTTGCCACCGTTCGAATGACCGGTCGGAGATACGACCATTGATCAAAACCATAGGCACGCCGCGCCTTTCCGCCTGATCCACCAGATTGGGCCAAAACTCGGACTCAGCCCATAGGGCCAAATCCGGGCGCCAGTGCTCAATGAACCGCGCCACCCAACGGGGACGATCCACCGGGACATAGTGGTGGAAGGCGCGATCCGGTAGTCGATCACCCAGCAAGCGAGCCGAGGTCACCGTCCCGGTGGTCACCATGACCGACAGATCGGGTTTTGCCTCCAACAAGGCCGAAATCAACGGCAGCACCGAGAGGGATTCCCCCACCGAAGCCGCGTGAATCCATACCAACGGTCCCTCGGGACGGGCGCGGCCCGGATGCCCCAATCGTTCCTTGAAGCGGGCGGCATCTTCTTTGCCCCGCGCCCGGCGGCGGATCAGGTGCCAATAGATGGCCGGCCCCATGAAACGGGTCGCCCAGCGATAGACGGTCAGCATCATGCCGCCACCTCCGCCGGTCGGACCGGCTCTCGTCCGCACAAACGATCGGCCTCCTCTGTCAGGGCATTGAGGCTATCTTCCACCTGTTTGCGACAGGTCTCCAACTCACTCTCGTCGGCGTCTTTGGCCACATCGATGGGCTCTCCCCATAAGATCACCCCCCGGGTGAAAAAGCGCGGCAGCAAAAATCGGTCCCAGCTCTTCAGAGTCTTACCCCGACGCACCGAGTAGCTTACCGGGATGACCGGCGACCCGCTCAACCGGGCGGCCTGCACCACACCGATGCTGGCCCGCATTCGGGGTCCACGGGGGCCATCGGGGGTGAAACAGACATACCCTCCGTCCTTGAGAATAGCGAGAATCGACCGCAGGGCCGATGCACCACCGCGCGAACTGGAGCCAGACACGGTCTGGATGCCCAGATGGCTGATCACCCTGGAAATCAATAGCCCGTCACGATGCCGCGAAATGAGCATATGGGCTTGATTTGCGTGGCGCCAGGCAAAGGGCATCATCAGCAGGCGGCCGTGCCAGAAGCAGCCGATGAAGGGTTTGCCCTGAGCATGTAAGCGCTCGCCGATCTCCTCGCCGCGAATCTCCCAGCGGCCGCTGGCATGCAACAGCTTGATGACCCCCGCCCCGAACCAACAGAGGACCCGCTGGACCCGATCATTCTTGAGCATCCGTTTGAGCGGCCTCACGGTGTGTCATCTCCGACAACCTCGGGATCTGTTTCGACCACGGCTTCCTCGCGCTCGTCAAACTGCAGCGCATAGAGCCGGGCATAGATTCCGTCCGCGGCCAGCAATTGGTCATGTGTGCCGGATTCCACCACCCGGCCCCGGTCGACCACATGGATCAAATCAGCCTGCACGACAGTGGACAGGCGATGGGCGATAACCAATGTGGTCCGATCCTTCATGAGCTCATCCAGGGCGGCTTGGACCTGGCGTTCGGATTCCGTATCCAGCGCCGACGTGGCTTCGTCCAGCAACAGGATCGGGGCATTCTTGAGCATGGCGCGGGCGATGGCCAAGCGTTGCCGCTGCCCGCCCGACAGCTTTACCCCTTGCTCGCCGACCATGGTGTCGTAGCCTTGTGGCAGCTTGAGGATAAAGTCGTGTGCCGCGGCGTGACTTGCGGCGAGTTGGATGTCTTCTTCCGAGGCGCCGAAGCGGCCATAGGCGATATTGGCGCGCACCGTATCATCGAACAGGGTGATTTCCTGGCTGACCAGGGCCATGGCCCCGCGCAGGGACGTGAAGGTCACATCCTTGATATCCTGGCCGTCGATGACCACCCGACCACTATTGAGATCATAAAACCTGGGAATCAGGTTAAGCACCGTCGACTTACCCGCGCCGGACGGTCCGACCAGTGCCACCGTTGATCCAGCCGGCACCTCAAGGGATAGGCCGTCCAGGGCATTGTTTTCACCATCATAGCTGAACCGGACCTTTTCCAAGGAGACAGAGCCGCCCGCGACATCCAAGTCCTTGGCGTCCACCGCCTCGACCAGATCCGATGGATTGTCCAGCAACTGGAACATGCGCTGCGCCCCGGCCAGACCCTCTTGCAACGAGGCATTCAGATTGGCTAGCCGCTTCATGGGCTCATAGGCCATCAACAACGCAGCAATGAAGGCGATCAAGGCACCCGAGCGCATATCCTCGTGGATCACCCGATTGCCCGCATAAGCGATCACCGCCGCCACCGCCAGCCCGCCCAGAGTCTCCATGATGGGGCTGGAAAAGGCCCGGGTACTGGCGGCCTTGACCGCCAGGGCATAGATGCGGTCCGTTAAGGTCACCACCCGTTCCGTCTCGTAGTCTTCCATGCCATAGGCCTTAACCACGCGGATGCCCTGGAAGCTTTGTTCCAAGGTCGTGGTCAAAAGGCCCATCTCCTGCTGGTTGTTGGCCGTGACCTTGCGCATGCGCTTGCCCAACCGGGCGATGGGATAGATGGCGGTGGGAAAGGCCACCAGCGCAATCAACGACAATTGCCAGTCTTCGTAAAACATCACCCCAACCAGCGCGATTAAGGTCAACAAATCCTTGCCCAGGGCGGTCAGTCCGTTGGATACCGCGACCCGCATCTGGGCGATATCGACGGTGAAACGCGAAACCAGCGTGCCGGTCGGATTGGCATGGAAAAACGTCAGATCCATTCGAGCCAGATGACGGAAAAGACGGTTCTGATTATCGGCGATGATGCGCAGCCCGACGCGCGACATCAACAAAGTCTGCATATAGTTGGCACCGCCTTTGACAACAAAGGTCGCCAGGATCGCCGCCACCAGCGGCCAAACCAGGTCATGACGCTTCTCGTCAAAGATATAAGTAATAACCGGATCCAACAGGTAGGCCGTGAGGCCCGTGCTGGCCGCCACCACGGCCATGAACAAAAGTGCCCAGAATATCCACCATTTATAAGGTGCGACATTTTCACGCAGCAACCGCCCCAGCAAGACGGATGTGGCGTTGGGGTCTTTGGTTCGAGCACTGCTTTCGGGTTCGGACAAGGAACGGTTTTCTCTACTGGCGAAACGGTGGCGGACCATAGCATGACCACCCGCCCGGTCAAACGGATCGCTGCCCTCCTATCTGTGACTGCACGGCAACACTTCGTGATATTTTTGCAGAAACCCCCAACTGGCGGTCGCTTTGTACGATACCCATATCTACACTGTGGTCACTTGTGGCAGGGATTGCCTGGGTCGTGTGATCGCGCCCCGGCGTTGAACCTGTTTGAAAACGGGACGAATGCGGGAAGGAAGACCATGGTCGGAACAAGATTATGCCATACCCCCTCACGGGCGCCGCTTGCGCGCCGGATCGGGTATCCGGGCCTCAATCAGGGCCTTGTGCTGTTCCTTCTTGTGGCCTTTGTCGCCGCAGTTGCCGCCCCCACGGCCAGTTGGGCTCAAACAGCGGCAAAAGAAGCCGTGATCGGCGTGGTTAAGCTGGTTAAAGGGCGCGTCGATGCGGCCCGCGCCGGTGATGTCGTCCTATTGAAAAAGGAAGACCCGATCCATCAGGGCGATACGCTGCAAACCGGCATCGGCGGTAAACTGGGTGTGGTGTTCACGGACGGCAGCACCTTCAACATGGACGAAAACTCCATGATGACGATCGACGAAATGGTCTATGACCCGGCGCAAGGTACCGGGCGAATCGCCTTGAACGCGGTACGCGGCCTCTTTGCTTTCGCCTCCGGCGCCATTACACGCAACACCGCCGAAGGCATGACCATTCGCACACCCGTCATGAACATCGGGATCCGAGGCACTGTGAAGAACGTTTCCGCTGCCCCGGTCGGCGAGCTCAACACCGCCGCCGCCCAATCGGGATCGGCGCGTGTGTTCAATACCGCCGATTCCCAGGTGATCAACGCCGGGCAAAAAGCCGAAACCGATTCGCCGACCAATCCAATCACCGTCTCCTCGGTCACGCCTGCCGATCAGCAGCGCTTCCAAGGCGTTCGTGAGGCGAACAAGGAAATTGAAGAATTCGGTGAAACCGGTCAGATCGAGAATCAGCTAAAACAGCAACTCCAAGGCACGCCGGAAGGTGCCGTTCTAGATCGCTTGTTGGCTGAATTGGATCAGTTGGAATCGGCCGGCAAGGCGGTCATGGATGGTGGACCGACAGCGACGCCGGGAGCCAGAGATGCCCTGCAGCAATCCGTCGATCGTGCGGGCGCCGATATGAAGGCCCTTGAGGATTCCGCCGCCGTCCAGAACCTGGTCAATCAAAACCCGGCCGTGGGCACGTACTTGCAGGGACTGCGCTCGGTGATCATCAACAACTCCTTGCTGCTGGCGCCTGGGGATACCGGCGGTGCCGGTCCGGGAGCGCTGCCGCCCTTCCGTCCGGACGGTCAAAGCACCGCCTTGCTGCACGATATGCGTAACATCGCGGGCTACAATCCGACCACTTTGGACCCGACCGGCATCGTGCCGTCCGATGCGGGTGTTGAGTTGCCGTTCTGTGTCTCTCAATCGGGCAGCGGTTATTACTTTGTGATCAATGATGACGGTACCCTGGATGCTGGATCGAGCATTACGGGCAACCATACCTTTGCCTGTTTCGATTTGGGCGGGTCATCCGGTTATTGCTCTTGCAGTTCATCATGCAGCTTTAACCAGACATCCTCGAGTGGCTCCACTGTCGTCACGGGCACCTTCACAACCTCCGTCGGAACGTTCGATGCCAGTGGCCAAATGATTGGTAGCCAAGGCTGCGTCACCGATTGGGAACAGATAAATTAAGGACGGGAGACGCATGACCATGTCTTGCAGTTGCACAATGAAACGTCGTCGCTCCGTTATCGCATCGCTTGTGGCCCTGGGCGCGTTCACTGGCCTCATCGTCTTCGACGCCATTGCCCCTGCTGACGCTGGGGAAATGCGCACCTTGCGGCGTATTTTCTCGCCCCATAAGGGACTTTCTGGTGGGGCCATCACGGCTCCTGGCGATATTACCGATTTCACGGGTATTCCCAAGAACATCGACCGAACCGTGGTTGACAAGGCGGTAAGGGACATGGCGGCCAAATGGAATACGCCCGCTTTCAGCGGAATCCTGTCTCCGACGTTTGCCGGGTTGGGACGGCTCCAGGATTCGCTCAGCCAGCTACCGAACAATGCCCGAATGGAAGTGGTTCGCATCAACGGTCTGCAGCCGATCTCCCGGAACATCACCAAAAGAGATGATGCGGGTACCAAGGTCATGGTTCGCGACCGCGTTGCGGTGGAAGTGGAAATTCGGGTGACCTATACGAACACCGGTGGACTGAAGACCGTCGATGGTACCAATGAGTTCATCATCGACATCAATCAGGGGTATAGTCGATGACGCAGTTACGAAGAATAAACGGAATTTGGGGGGCCGCCGCGGTCCTCGGACTGATCGTCGGCAGCGAAGCCCGGGCAGCCGAGCCGAACTACGCGTGGTATAAAGAAATCTATGAGCCCGGCGATTACCTCTTCAACTACTCGATTTTCGATGACTGGGATATCCACTATGATTCCGGTTTGGCCTATGAGGCCTATCCCCTGTCCGGCAACACCAGCCTCGGGCCCTATCAAGACACCGGCTCTCATGGCTATTACGAATTCAATCTCGTAGGGACGCGGGAATACTCTCCGTTCCACCGCCTGCGGACACAGTTTTCCGGCGTCTATAATCTCAGCGATTATCGGCATCGGGAGTACGGTTTCGTTCCGGAAAGAATTAGTATTCTCAAGGAAAATGGCGAATCCAAGATCCCCAACCGGTTGGAATTGGGAAACTTCTACGGTGAGTTCACCAACCGGACCTTGCAAACCTCCCTGAAGGGCGGCAGTGTCGAATTGCAGCCCACGGAAAGCTGGCGCGGTGAACAGCATTCGGTTCAGCTTTTGGCCGCCAGCGGCGTGACTCGATGGGACCGCGACAATTTCAACGACGACTTTTACTTTGGCGGCTCTTGGCTTGTAGATGCCACTCGCATCGGTGCTAACCAGGCGGACTATGGGACCTGGTCGGTAAACTGGGTCCGCAACCTGCGCCCAAAACAACCGCTTGAAGGGTTTATCAATAATCGCACGCAGGATGTTTTCAGCATCGCCGGAAGCAAGGATTTCACCGGCCCGATGGGACATCAACTCACCTTAGAGGGTGAGATGGCCGCCATGACCGGCGACCATGAGCTCAACAGCGATGACAGCCTTGATCGAGACCAGTTCGGTCAGGGGACATTCTTCCAGCTGACCGGCAGCGCCCCCAATATCCCGTTGGACTATCGGGCTCGTTTTGAAACCAACACCAATGATTTTGCTCCGCTCGGAGCCTCTTCGGTGACCTCTGATTTCAAGGGAACCGAGTTGCATGGTGGATGGCGTTTCGAAAAGGGTGTCCGCATGCGTTTGCGCGATACGCGGTATCGGACAGCGGAAAGCTCTGGCAATCAGACACAGACCATCACGGATGGGGTCACCTTTACCGGCCCGCTGCTCACCTACTTCAAGCCCGAATGGGGGAACGTGACGGGGGCATTGGACCTATATCGCCGTCGGACAGCGGATTCCACTATCGGCACACAAGCCGTGTTGCGCGTGGCTGACTTGAATTTGAACACGCCCCTGCCGCGAGACTGGACCGGGCGCTTCGGATTCAAACTGCAGGACAATCACAACATCATTACTCAATCCACCCTGCTGTCCAAAGAAATCTCGTTGAGCGCCGATCACGCCATGACTTTCCGCAAGTGGTCCGGCACCGTTACGCCGGGACTGATCCTGCGCACCGCCGACGGACAGGACGTGGACAATGACGACTATCAACCCTCTGTGGGCTTCAATTTGACTCGCGGCAATGAAACCCTGAACGCCAATTTCGGCTTCTATTACCAGAACGCCAAGGATAGTGGGGATACGGACACGGTCGATTGGACCTTTAGCGGGGCCTATGCGTACAACATGGGCCCGCACGTGTTTCGTCTGGAAGCCGACTACCTGAATCGGGACATCGACCTTAACGACAATACGGATCAGACCCGGGTGGCCTTTGTCTGGCGCTACAACTACGACAAACCGTCCAAGGCAGCAGAGGAAGCGGCGGCGGCGAGAGCCCTCACCACGGCCCCCCTGAGCGGCACCGGGTCCGATATTCGCGTCGGATCCATTGCCCTGGGCAGCCCGGCGGCCGATGCTTTCAAATTGCTGGCTGACGATGGTTTCGGCTCAGGCGCCTCGCAGTCCGGCGCAAATCTCTATGAGAGCCAGATGATCCCGTCGCTGAGCGAACGCCAACGCCTGGTGGTGCTGCATGAAGGCGGCAAGGTCACCGGCACGGGAGCCATCATCGAGTTTGATGATACCACAAACGTTGCCGGCATGCAGCGCAGCTATGCCCGTGTTCTGGCCGACTTGCTGGCCCTTTATGGGAGCCCGACCGAGATCTACGAGGATGGGTTCTTCATGGCGACCATTGCCACCGACCTGCGGAACGGAACCTTCCGCCGTATCGTCGAATGGCAGCGCGATGGTCAAGTCATCCGGTTCGGCGTCCCGCGCCGCCTGGACAACGACGTCCGCATGGAAATCGTCAATGCGCCGAGTTTCCCGGCCAAGTCTCAGCCGGTCTGGGGCCTGACCAACATCAAGTAATATCCCAAGAAACGCCCTCGATCTGCGGATCGGGGGCGACTTCGGCAACACCGAGGCGGGCCAAAGCGTCCGCCCGTTCGTTTTCGGGGTGTCCGGCATGCCCCTTGACCCAGTGCCAGTCTACTTGATGTCGGGCCATGGCCTGATCCAACCGCTCCCACAGATCCTGGTTCTTCACCGGCTTCTTGGCGGCCGTGCGCCAGCCATTGGCCTTCCAGCCATGAATCCATTTGGTGATGCCATCGCGCACATAGGTGCTGTCGGTAAACAGATCCACCGAGACCGGTCGCTTCAAGGTTTCCAAGGCCTCGATCGCGGCGGTCAGTTCCATGCGGTTGTTGGTGGTCTCGGGCTCGCCGCCATACAATTCCTTTTCGGTACCCTGCCAGCGCAGCACAACCCCCCAGCCGCCTGGCCCGGGGTTCCCGGAACAGGCCCCGTCCGTATAGATTTCCACCCGCTTAGACTCCAAGATCTTTCCTCCACTCATCGGCATGCTTGCGATGAAACAACAGTTTTCGCCAATACTCCTCGGGATCCTTGCGGGTCACCAATAGGCCGTCGTCCTCTTGCCGCCAATCTTGCAAGCGGGTCAGCAGGAAACGCAGGGCGGCGCCCCGTGCCAGCCAGGGCAAGGCCTCCCATTCCCCTGGTTCCAGGGATCGGATCGATTGATAACCCTCTAAAAAGGCTCGTCCCCGTTCCGCTTGCCAGTGGTCTTGATGATCAAAGCACCAGGCATTGAGACAGATGGCGATGTCATAGGCCAGCAAGTCGGTACAGGCGAAATAGAAATCGATCAATCCCGAGATTTGGTCACCAAGGAAAAAGACGTTGTCGGGAAACAGGTCCGCATGGATGAGGCCACGCGGCAAACCGTCCGGCCAATGGGCGGCGCAAAGCGTTGTCTCGTGCTCCAGTTCTCCAAACCATCCAGGACGAACCGCTTCGGCCTGGACCCTGGAGAGCGACAGCATTCCCGGCCAGGCCGCGGGCCCCAAATCATTGGCCCGGGCCAAGGACAGTTCCTGTCCGGCCAAATGCAACCGCGCCAGAGCCTCGCCCACCGCCCGGCAATGGGCATGGGTGATTTCACGGGGCCAGGTCCCCTCAAGATAGGAGACCAGCACCGCTGGTTTGTCTGCCAGGGGCCGAATCACCTTGCCATCATCGCCGACCAGCGGTCGGGGGCACACGATCCCATGCGCGGCCAGACCTTTCATCAAGCGCATGAAAAACGGCAGATCGTTTTCTGACACGCGCTTTTCGAACAAGGTGAGAATCAGCTTTTCCCGCCCGATTTCGAGTAGGAAATTGCTGTTTTCATTGCCTTCCGCGATCCCCTGGCGGGACCGCAAATCACCCACGGAATACCGGGCCAGGAAGGCATGCAGATCACGGTCGGAGGGATCGGTAAAAACGGCCATGGCGATTACCTAACGCCGATCCCTTGCCAGGTCCAGGCTGTCGGACGATATTGGGGGTAGATATGATTGGAGTCCGATGGTGCGCTTGCTCGCCGCTTTGTTGATGTTATCGCTTTTGGCCCCGCCCATTGCCTGGGCCGCCAAGCCCATTGGTCTGCCCCCTTCCCCTCCGCGCAATGACTTTCTGCTGTCAGACCCTCTGGTCGTCCGGGTGCAGCAGGCCCTCGCCGACGAAGGCCTATACAAGGGTCCCATCAATGGCTTGATGGGGGCTCCCACCGCCCGTGCAATCCGCGCCTACCAGCGACGGTCCGGACTGAAAGAGGACGGCGCGGTCAGCGAGGAACTGGCCCAGCATATCGAGACGGCCTTCCAAATCCGCAATCTGTTGCAGCGCTTGGAAAAAGCGCGCTCCACCAACATTGAAAACGCCCGCAAATCCCTGCTCGACAATCCGGCCACGCGCCATTTGCTGGACGCGCTTCCCGACGGGGCCGAGATCGCGGACCCAACCCGTGACACGACGGCTTGTTTCAGCGCCCCCACACCGGCCTGTCTATTGGGGGAAGCCGCCGAGAGCACCAAGGCCGTATCCCGGGACGAATTGCGCTTCTGGGCGCTGGGCGAAGTGCTGGTGGCACAGGCCAAGGCGGGGTTGGCCGAGGCTGCCACGGAGACCCTGCGCCGCATCGGTGATCCCCGGCTGGTCATGCGGTCTTTGCGCGATATCGCCATCGCCCGCGCCGCCGCAGGCCGCATCGACGAAGCTCTGGAAGCCGCGGCGATCATCCCTGATCCCCTCCGCCGCGCCGAGGCCTTGACCGCCATCGCCAATGAGTCGAAAGACCGGGGCCCCCTGTCGCTGGTTCACGCCTCCTTGGAATCGATCAGCGATCAAGACCGGCGTATCGCGTTGATGACCCGTTTGGCCGTGACCCAGGCCCTTCAAGGCGCGGTGGGTGATGCGGATCACATTCTCCAGCGGGCGGAAAAGATGGCCCGGCGGCCTGAGAACAAAGACATCCTCCAGCCGTCCCTGCGCCGAATTGCCGCCGCACTGGCCGATATGGGGCACCCGGAAAGGGCCTTATCCCTCCTTGATGAAATGACCGATAGCAGCGAACGAACCGCTGTGTTGATTGCTGCGGCCATGGCCCAGGCTCGGAAGGGCCAGACGGATGCCGCCTTGATTACCGCTGAAACAATTGTTGCCGAACGCTATCGGCCCAGCGTGCTGGCTCAGATCGCCCTTTCCCAAGCAAAGGCCGGGGCTCTAACTTCCGCCCGCGCGACCCTCGATCGGGCGCTTAGCGAAGTTGATGCCATCGAATTCCCTTATGCCAAGGCCTATGCGGCCAGCCGTGCGGTCCTGGCAATGATCGAAATGCTGGCCACCACCAAGGCCTATGACGTGGTGACGGTATTGGAAACCATGGAGCGGATCGAGGACCCTCGCCTAAAAGCGGAAGCTCTTTGGGCCTTAAGCGGTGTGCTGGCCGACCATCACGAAGCTGATGCTCTGCCGGATGTCCGGTTGCGGGCAGAGCAAACCTCTGAAACCATCCGCAGCCGCCTCTCGCGAGTCTGGATGTTTGCTGAACTCACCAGTTCCCGCATGCTCAAAGGCGATGTGCCCGCCGCCCACCGGTCGTTCCGAAAGGGGTTGAGCGTGGCCGCCGACATGGGCAATGCCTGGGGTCGCGCCCGGGCCTTGGCCAAGCTGGCATCAGCTTTGGTGGATCTTGAAAAGTAGATGGTCAACGACCGGAATGGAAATAGCGCAGCCAGTGAGTCAGCGCTGTGACCAGCCGCAATAGAAACTGCTTCACCGCCCCCCGGTTGGCCAACGTGGGCAGGGAGATCGAGGCCGTCACCAAACGCTCGGCCAACAGCAAGGCATGGTCGGGAGTCAATTCCGCATGGATCTCGTCTGCCGGTGACTCGGCATTGAACAGACGCAGCAGCAGCACATCGCCGTCCACACGGACCGACAGCCGGACCGGGACGGGTTCGGGTGTCGGTGGCCGTTGCCCATAGGGCAGGCTCGTTGCCTCGCCGAACAGGTCGGACGAGCCCATGGATGGCGCCAGGCCGCCATTCATGCTGGGCGTCAGTGTCGGGTCGCTTCCCGGCTGCATCGATCACCTCGGAAAAAAATGCACCAGGATCGAGACTAAAGGCGCTGCCTTATAAAAGGGTTAACGAGGCCCATTACAGTTTGTGATTTTGATAATGACTCGCGATAAGCAGATCCGTACAATGCGGCGCAGCATTGTCTCTTTTGAAAGACCCGAATCATGGCCAGCCTGTTTCTCGACCAGCTTATGCACTTGTATCTGGAGGCCGCTCCCTGGCTGCTGTTCGGATTGGTCATCGCGGGCGCCATCAAAGCCTGGTTTCCCGAGGACGGTATCAAACGCTGGCTGGGTGGACGCGGATTGAAGCCGACGGTGACAGCCGCCGTGATCGGGGCCCCGCTACCGCTTTGCTCCTGTGGCGTGCTGCCCGCCGCCATCGGCCTTCGCCGGGCCGGCGCGAGCCGCGAGGCAACCACGTCGTTCTTGGTATCGACGCCCGAAACCGGGGCCGATTCCATTGCCATTTCCTATGTCCTGCTCGGTCCCTTCATGACCGTGGCGCGACCCGTTGGCGCCCTGTTCAGCGCCATTGTGACCGGCCTGATGATGATGATCTTACCGCGTGAGCCGGAAAAGACCGCCACGCCCCTGCCCCTTGCCGGACAACCCACCGAAGCCAGCTGCTCCACCGGATGCTGCGGTTCGGACGCGGCACCGGCTGCCGAAAAGAATTCCGTGGTGGCCCGCACGGTTGCCGGTGTGCGCTATGCCCTTACCGATATTCTGCAAGATATCACGCCCTGGCTGGTGTTCGGCTTTCTGGCAGCCGCCGCTGTCGCTGCATTTGTGCCGCCTCAGGCACTGACCCAATGGGGTACCGGATTGATGGGCATGACCATCATGGTGATCATATCCATCCCCATGTATGTCTGCGCCACCGCCGCGACGCCCATCGCCGCCGGATTGCTGATGGCGGGTGTGTCGCCTGGAGCTACCTTGGTATTCCTGCTCGCCGGACCGGCCACCAACATGGCCACCATCGGCGTGGTGCGCAAGGAAATGGGCAATCAAGCCTTGATGGTCTATTTGGGTGGGATCATTGCCACGGCCATCGTGGCCGGGTTCGCTGTCGATTTGATCGCCAACCGCATGGGCATCGATATCGTCGCCGATATCCAGGCCGCCACTGAGATCGTGCCGCTTTGGATTGCCTGGGCGTCCGGTGTCTTGCTGATGATCGCCGTGGCCTGGCCGAAATTGACCGCTATGGTGCCTTCCAAGCAAAAGACCGCCGCCGCCGAGTAACGCAGGCTATTCCGTATTGAGGGAATTAACCGTTCGCTGATCCTCGACGATCATGTGTCGTACAAGGCGCGTTTCCACCCAATTTTCCAGGGTCGGACCGATCATGTCCACGAACCCATGAGGTCCTCGCGCCACAGGCTGCGCACCTCTTCCACCAGTTCCGTATGCAGTTCACGATGGGCATCCAACAGCGGAAAACCCTGTTCGGCGAAAGCCTCTTCTTCTGCCTCAAAATGGTGCTGGGTGTAGAGCAGCAAGGCGTTAAAGGCTTCCTTTAGGATCAATTTATCCTTTTGCTCGTGGACTGCCTTGTAGAGATGGTTGGCCAATTCGAGCAATTGTTTATGCTGCCGGTCAATCATCGGATGACCGGTTAGATAGCTGTCTTTCCAGATAAACCTGGGCATCGCCCCTGCTACCTCGTCATTTGGATTGTCGTCGGTGCCAAAATTTTTGTCTATGCAATGGTGTAACCTAAAATCGGGCATCCTGTCAAAACCCAGATCACGGTATTTGACCGAATGACCCAACCTCTCCAAGCGGCCTCGCCGAAGGATTGATGTGATGGGGGAAAGCCTGTATCAACGGACTGGCTCAGCGCCCGTAGCTCAGTAGGATAGAGCACAAGATTCCTAATCTTGGGGTCGGGGGTTCGAATCCCTCCGGGCGCGCCATTGCCTTAACAGGCTGCTGAAAAAGTCGCAGAACCCGTCAAGAATGACGGCCCTTGGGCAATGTAAACATCACGGTGGTTCCCTCGCTAGGCGCCGAGTCGATCCAGATCCGCCCACCGTGTCGGGCGACAATCTTGCGACATATGGCCAATCCCACCCCGGTTCCTTCGTACCGTTCGCGCTGATGCAGACGCTGGAAGATCACGAATACCTTCTCGTGGTAGGCCGGGTCGATGCCGATCCCATTGTCGCGGACCTCGAATAAAACGTGGTCGCCCATCTCCGTGGCAATGATGGCCACATGCAAAGCGCGATCGGGATGCTGGAATTTGATCGCATTGCTGATCAGTTGATCGAACAGCCGCGCCACTTCATGGGCGTTGCAGGTCAGCAATGGGTCGTCCTCGGGCAGGACGATCCGGGCTCCCGAAACCTCGGCGCCAGGACCCAAATCCGCCATGACTCCATGGAGAATGGATGAAAGAGAGACCGGTTCGCTGTCTTTTGGGGCCTGTCCGACGCGCGAATATTGCAGTAGATCCTTGACCAGCTTGTCTAGCCGCAGGGCGCCTTCGCGGGCGTAGGCGATGAACTCGAGCCCCGAGGCATCCAAGCTGTCCGAGAAATTGCGTTCCAGCAAAGAGACGTAACTGGCGACCATGCGCAATGGCTCGCGCAGGTCATGGGAGGCAACATAGGCAAACTGTTCCAGGTCGGTATTGGATTCCTCCAAGCGTGCCACCAGTCGCGACTGTTTGTCTTCTGCTTCCTTGCGCCGGGAAATATCGGTCAAAGACAACACAGCACCATGGCTCTCTCCCCCTTCAAGGCCCACAGACGCCATGCTGATCAAAAACGTGCGGCGCCCTTTGTCTTTGATGCTCAAGGAAAGCTCGATGCTGAATTCCGTCGTCTCGCCGGTCAGCCCCTGAACAACCTGGACCAAATTGTTGTCTTCGTCTTCATCCAGGAAATCCTGCAAGGGACGATCCACCACAAGATCGGGAGAACGCCCCACGAGGTCGCAAAAGGCCCGGTTGAACTGTTCAACTTCTCCCAGGTCGTTGATGAACAGCAAAGGAGTGGGCGCCGCATCCAAAATGGCTCTGTTCAGGCGGGTCTGCTCCGCCAGGCGGGTCGCGTTGGCATACTCCCTTCGACGGTCCATGCGGATCAAGACAATGGCCAAGGCCAAAAGGATCACAGTGATGAACAGGCCCACCACCACATAGACGATGATCTGATGGCGCCAGGGCGCCAGGGCCTTGTCCGACGACTGGGCGACGACGGCCACAAGCGACAGCTTGTCCACAGAGAAATAGCTGATAATTCTGTGCTGGCCATCGGTGACGGTCCGGGTTTCATAGGTGTTGTGCGGGGTATTCTCAATCTGCCGAAACAACGGCCCATGGAAGAAAGATTTTCCCATCATTTCCGCTTTGAAGGGGGCCCTTGCCACCATGTAGCCATCTCGTCGGACAATGGTCAGGACCACCCCTGACTTCAGGTCGAAGGCGGCAAAGAACCGGTTCAATTGATCCAGTTCGATGGTCCCCAAGACCACACCGTTGAACCTTCCGGTGTCATCCCGCCGGACCCGCGCCACGGGCAAAACCCAGGTGCCGGTGATCTTCCCCAGCATCGGGATGCCGACCAGGGTTTCCAGGTCCGGGTTTTCCTTCAACTTGAAAAAGAAATCCCTGTCGGCCACGGAAATTGTGGCGGCCGGCGCATGGAAGGCGCCGTCCCGACCAGGTATGGCACTTTGACAAAACTGACCGTCGGCATCCACGAGACTGGCGCTAAATAGGATATCGGTGTCCAACACCATTCGCCCCAGTTGATCGGTGATCTCGGGATCAAACGACCTGGACGGGTCGCAGGCCGGCAGATTGCCATCCATCAACTGCAGGCGCGTTTCGATCACCGTAAAGGTCCGCTCCGTGTAGGCCGCCAAACCCCGGGCCAGATTCTCAGAGGCCTCACGCACCGATTGCAACGTGGCATCGCGAGAGCGAAAAATCTCCAGACCGATCCCCGCCCAGACCACAAGCAGGGAAAAAGCTGTCAGAAGTGCCAAAACCAGCATGAAACGCCCGGATGTAATCCGAGCCTTTTCCTCAAACTGAAGGCCGTTCAATTCTACCATGGTGGTCCGTTTTTCCCCCAAGCCATCAATATCAGCCCCTATCCGAAAAGATAAGAAAAAACACCCGGGGACACGGAGGTCGCCTCGCCCAGAGGGTAGAACCGCCCCAATCCGCTTTTGAGATGACCACTATCAATGCCCGATTAAGCTACTTATACGAAACACAGACCAAAATTCCTCCCGAATAGATAATATGGGCGATCACACCCCCCTCACAATCTCAAAAAAAATATGGGTATTGGTCACCATGGCACTTGATAATCATTATCATTACCAATATAAAAAACCATAGAAATATTCGGGTTACCTAATTCGATGGCGCGACTTGGCGCGGATGACTCGAATAACTGAACCACCAAGAACCTTGTGAGACCGCTATGTTGAATCACTCGAGCCATCAAACCGAGCCGGTTTTCACCACCAGGCGGTCGTCAACCCATCGGATTTACCGCTTGCTGGGCGCTATGTTCAGCCCACGCAATGCGCAAGCAACACGGATTCGGTTTCATTAGCCGATTCGGACTCTCTGGGCCCAAGACACTTGAACGACAAAGCACTAACTCGTTGATATATTGGAGCACACAAACCACTTGCTAATGATTATCATTAACGATATGGTGCATGAAACAGCCCGATGAGGGCCGCCAAGACATTCTTTTGATCAGGAGCCAAAACCATGGATCTTATTTCTCTCGCCATCGCCGCCCCCTTGCTAATGCTTTACAATCGCAGCCTTCACAAAGGCGCCGAACAGAAGTATCCTCGCATTCCGCGCCGCTAAATCGGATTCTGGGGACCCGCTAGATCATGGATACAGACAGCCTCATATTGGCCGCAATACTTCTCGCCTGCCTCGCCTATGTGGGCCGCAAGGTTTACCGCATGGTTCGCCCGGGAGCGGGAGGCGCCGCCTGCGGCGGAGGCTGTGGATGTAGTAGCGATACCGCTGCCAGCTGCGGCGCGGCGCCGCAAAAGCCCGTCGAAAGCTGACCTGAGCCCCTTCCCCCCCCTCTCTCAGCCAGATTCGACATATACAAAGGGACCGCTTAGCGGTCCCTTTGTCACGTTCGGATCATTTGAAAAAGATTTATTCCAGCGGCAAGGAATAATAGACTGACAAGGTTTCGGTCCCGGGATTCTTATCACCCAGCCCCGCATTGGAATAATGGGAAACGGCCAGCCCCAGCCGCGAGCGGTCATCGAACCGGTAAGCCACTTCCAACTGCGAGCGGAATTCCAGAGCATGCCCCATATCTAGCTTGTCATCACTACCGGTATAAAAATGAGGCGCGAAACTAGGCGTCGCGACCCACCGCCGACCAAAGTAAATATCCCACAATACGCCAGCCCCGATGAAAGCATGCCCCGAGGTGGCTCCGCCCAAGGCAACAAAAGGCTTGAACTGCACATAGGGCACTTTGTAGTCGGAACGATACTCAAGGCGCAGTTCCGCACCGGGATCCTTGCGGCGGTTGAAGTCGAACCAACCCGCGCTAAAAGACACAAATGCCGGATCATCCGCACGGGCCGATGACATGCCGCTGGTGGTGACCAAAGTGCCGACGGCCAGGGCGATCACAATGGCGCGGCCTACAAACATCATCATTCTCCCGGAAACTCCCAAAATATCCCAGCATCTTAAGGGATCGCCGGTCGGATGCAAGCGGTGTGAACCCCGCCCGATGCCCCGGTGTTGATCCTTGAGACTTTGATTCATTTCCGTTATAAATATGCATTCCAGAGTAGGTAGAATGCAAAAAACCAACCGACCGTCCCTTTGTCGTATCCGACAGGTGTTCGGCTGGTTGGATAAAAAAAACTGACAGGGTGTGGCGGCTTGCGTGCCCCGCGCGAAAGGCAGGCAAAAGGACATGGTCACCGCATCGCCACTATTTGTCCAGCTTCTTGAAAATACTGCGATTTTCGCCCTTACGCTGGCCCTTTATCAACTAATCAAGGATAAAGTCCCGCAACCGGAGTTGCGTGATCTTCTCCTCGGTGGTTCGTTTGGCGGCTTGGCTATTTTGGCCATCACCTATCCCATAACCATCGCGCCCCATGTCATCGTTGACGGTCGTCATGTGATGATCATTACCGCTGCCATCTATGGCAACTGGCGGGTGGCACTACTCACCGCCCTTGCGGTTATCGGATATCGGGTGGGTTGGGTCGGCGGACCAATTGCTCTGACCGCCTTTGCCGCTTCGACCTATGTGACGATCGTCTCAATGCTGGTTGCCCGAGTCTGGCCCTCTGTCAAAAAGAACCCCTTGATGGTCGCCGCCCTGGCCGTGGCCATCCAGTTCACAGCCCTGTTTGCCCTGATATTCGTCCCCGACCCGGATGTTGCGTTGAAGGTCTTCAAGCAGTCCGCGGTTCCACTCAGTCTGGCAGTGGGAGTGGGAGGCTTGGTGCTGTCCTATTTATTGCGTCAGGACGACCATCGCCGCAACGTGGAAGCCCGGCTACGCGCGAGCCAACAACGCCACAAGGGCATCGTCGACAATACGGTTGACGGCATCATTGTCATTGACGAGCACGGCATCGTCGCCGAGTACAATACGGCCGCAACGACCATCTTCGGCTATAGTGCCGAAGAAGTGATCGGCCACAACATCAACATGCTGATGCCGGAGCCGGACAAGGGGCGCCACGATTCCTACCTGTCCAATTTCATCCGAACCGGCGATGCAAAAATAATCGGGATCGGCCGCGAGGTTACCGCCCGGCATAAAAGCGGACGCGAGTTCGCCATGGATTTGGCGGTCAGCGAAGCCCGCATCGGCGGGCGCCGTTATTTCACCGGCGTGGTCCGCGACATCACCGAGCGGCGCGCGGCGGCGGAAGAATTGTCACGTCAGAAATCCCTGTTCCAGGGCATCATCAATCACATGGCCGATGCCTTGGTGATGACCGATCCGGAGCGGCGGATTGTGTTGATCAACCCGGCGGTTAGCGAGCTGTTCGGCTATGACATGAACGACTTGAGCGGCCAGACCACCGCTGTGCTCTACGAGAGTACCGAAGAGTTTGAGCGTCAGGGGCGCTTACGCTTCAACATGACGGCCGAGGAAAAAAGCCGTCCCTACGTGGTTCGCTATAAAGATAAGAATAATCGGGTCTTTTCCGGTGAAACCGTCGGCACGGCCATTCGCGCCGAAGACGGATTGGTGCTTGGCTATCTCGGAATCATTCGCGACATCACCGACCGATTGGCTGTCGAAGAAGACCTGCGTCACTCCGAATCCCGCCTGAAGGAGGCCCAGCGTATCGCCCGCATGGGGAGCTGGGAATGGGACATCGAAACAGGAGAGATTTACTGGTCGGAGGAAATCTACCGTATTTTTGGACGCGACGCGGAGACGTTCACACCCAGCTACGACGCATTCCAGGAGCAAATTCACCCGGATGATCGGGCGGCTGTCCAAGCTTCCAACGAGCGGGCCAAAAACGGACAGCCTCACGATGTGGAACACCGCATCCTGCTGCCCGATGGCGGCGAGCGCTATGTACACGAACAAGGACAGATGCATTTTGCCGAGGATGGTTCGCCGTCGCGCATGACCGGGACCGTTCACGACATCACCGACCGCAAAAATGCGGAACTGGCCTTGCAACGGCACAATCGCGGTCTTGAAGCCCTGAACGAGATCGCCGCTTTGCGTGATGTGTCGGAGGAAGAGCAGTTGAACCGGGCCTTGAAAGTAGGTTCGGAACACTTGGGGCTGGAAATCGGCATCGTCAGCCGGGTCAACGGCGACGACTACGAGGTGATGCAATACATCGCCCCGGAAGGCGTGCCGTTGGAGCCGGGGCAGCACTTCCCCTTGGGCAATACCTATTGCGAGATTACTTTGCGCGAGGATGACGTGGTGGCCATCGACTACATGGGCGGATCGTCCCATGCGGGTCACCCTTGCTACGAAGCCTTCCAATTGGAAGCCTATATCGGGGTTCCCTATTTCATCGGCAATCAATTGGCCGGAACCGTCAATTACTCCTCGCCCACCCCTTACAGGCGACAATTTGACGACGGAGACCATGCTTTCCTGCGCATGATGGCCCGTTGGGTTGGCGCCGTGTTGGAACGCCAAACAACTCAGCACAATTTGGCGCTGAGCGAATCCCGCATGAATGTCAGCCAGTCCTTTGCCAATATCGGCACCTGGGACTGGAATATTCAAGATGGCGGTCTTTACTGGTCAGAGCGCATCGGCCCCTTGTTCGGCTATCCCAAGGGCGATCTGGAGACCAGCTACGAGAATTTCCTCGGGGCCGTGCACCCCGATGACCGACAGGATGTCGTCGACGCGGTCAATGCCTGTGTGGAAACGGGTGCCGAGTACAACATCGAGCATCGGGTGGTCTGGCCCGACGGCACCGTGCGCTGGCTGCTGGAAAAAGGCGATGTGGTCCGCGACGGGGATGGCAAGCCGCTGCAAATGCTGGGCGTGGTTCAGGATATCAATCGGGTAAAATCCGCCGAGGCGGAACTGACGGAGAACAAGGAAGCCCTCGAAGATCTTTACGAAAATGCACCTTCGGCCTACGTCACGATGGACGTGGAAAGCGGCTTGGTGGTGAGACACAACCAGGCGCTCACCGAGCTGTTGGGCTACAGTCGCGACGAACTGGCGACCATGAACGTACTGGAATTCTACGCCGAGGGCGCCGATGGCCTGGAGCGCGCCAAGACGGTCATGCATTTACTCAAACAAGGCCGTGCCACCCAAAACGTCGAACTGCAGATGCAGCGAAAGGACGGCAAGCCCATTTGGGTCAGCCTCTCCGTTTCCCCGCGCACCAATGACAGTGGACAGGTGGTCGAGAGCCGGTCCATCGTTGTCGACATCACCAAGCGCAAACAAGTGCAGCAGGATCTGGAAAAGGCCCGCGAGGCCGCCGATGCAGCCAACGCCGCCAAGTCCGAGTTCCTTTCGGCCATGAGCCACGAACTACGCACGCCGCTGAACGCCATTCTCGGCTTTGCCCAGTTGCTCGACAGCAGTCGGCGGGAACAGCTTTCCGAGAAGCAAAAACGCCATGTGGACCAAATTCACAAGAGCGGTAAACACCTGCTCGACCTGATCAACGAGGTTTTGGATCTGGCCAAGATCGAAGCCGGCAAACTCTCTGTATCCATCGAATCCATCAGCCTGTCTTTGGTACTGCAAGAGTGCCTGGCCTTGGTCGAGTCGCTGGCCCGGGACCGGGATATCGATCTTGTCTACAACGATGATCGCAATGGCTCGCTTGCCGTTCTCGCCGACTACACCCGTCTGCGGCAGATTCTGCTCAACCTGCTTTCCAATGCCATCAAGTACAACAAGAAAGGCGGGACCGTCACGGTGAGCGTCCAAGAACCGGTGGATGAATTCATCCGCATATCGATCACCGACACCGGCCCCGGAATCGCACCGGAAAAACAAGAGGCCTTGTTCGAACCCTTCAACCGCCTGGGAGCCGAAAGCTCCGAGATCGAGGGGACTGGCATTGGTCTAGCCCTGACGCGGAAGATGGTCGAGCATCTTGGTGGTCGGGTCGGCTTTAGCAGCACACTGGGTGAGGGCAGCACGTTCTGGATCGAGGTGGCCGTGGGCGAGGATCGGGTGGTGGTCAATACCACCCTTGCCGGAAGCTTGCCTTACGATACATTCCAGGATGGCACCCTGCCGCAACGGGTGCTGTATGTGGAAGACAATCCCGCCAATCAGACCTTGATGGAAGAGATCTTTGATGAACTGCCCGGCCTGACGCTCACGATTGCCAAGGATGCCGAGGTGGGACTCTCCTTGGCCAAGTCCGAAGAGCCTGAAGTTATTTTAATGGACATCAATCTTCCCGGTATCAGTGGACTGGATGCCTTGAAGATACTCAAGACCGACAAGGCAACCTTGAATATCCCCGTAATCGCGTTGTCAGCGGATGCCACCCTCTCGACCCAACGAATGGGCATGGCAGCCGGCTTCACTGCATACTTGACGAAGCCGGTTGAAATCGACGACCTTATGGCAACGCTGCGTTCCGCCCTTGGAGGCAAAAAAGAATGACAACGGCCCCCCCGGCCCCAACACAGGCTCTGGACTTGACCACGGCTCGAATCCTGATTGTCGATGACAATCCGGTCAATGTGGCGTTGCTTGAGGAAATCCTCGAGGACGAGGGCTACAGCAATATTCAAACCAGCACGGATTCCCCCGTGGGGCTGAACATGTTTGAGCAGGAGCGCCATGATCTGGTACTGCTCGACATTCGCATGCCTGATTTGGATGGTCACGAGTTCATGGCCAGCATGCGGGAGTTGCTGGGCGGTGACTACCTGCCGGTGATCGTCCTGACCGCGCAAATCGATGTGGAAACAAAGCATCGAGCCTTGGAAGCCGGGGCTCGCGACTTTTTGACCAAGCCCTTTGATCGGGTTGAAGTGCTGCACCGAATCCGCAACATGCTCGAAGTTCGGCTGCTCTACAAAGAGCGCCAGCGGCAAAACGAGCACCTGGAAGACATGGTGCGTCAACGCACCCGCGAACTGGAAGCCACCCGCCTGGAAATCATCCGTCGGCTTGGCCGCGCGGGTGAATACCGGGACAACGAGACCGGCATGCATGTGATTCGCATGTCCAAGTCTTGTCAGGTCCTGGCTCTGGCGGCGGGCCTGGGCGAAGAAACGGCGGAAATGATTCTTCAGGCCAGTCCCATGCACGATGTGGGCAAGATCGGGATTCCCGACAATATCCTGCTCAAGCCCGGCAAGCTGGAAGGCGAGGAGTGGGAGATCATGAAAACCCATGCCGAGATTGGCGGCTCTATTTTGGGTGAACATGACTCACCGATCATGAGTCTGGCCAGTTCCATCGCCCTGTGTCATCACGAGAAATGGGATGGTACAGGCTATCCCAATGGCCTCAAGGGCGAGGAAATTCCCATCGAGGGCCGCATCGCCGCTGTCGCCGATGTGTTCGATGCCCTGACGTCAGAACGACCGTATAAAAAAGGCTGGTCGGTGGCCGATGCCCTGAATTTCATCAATGAGCAGTCTGGCAAACAATTCGATCCGAAGCTGGTGGTTTTGTTCAACGAAAACCTGGATGCCATCCTGGAGATCCGTGAGCAATACGCCGATCCGGGCCAGTCGGACTGAATCCATCACCCTAACAAGTGTTTCATCCGCTCGGTTGCCGCGACCAATTCAGCGCGAATGCCAGGCTCCAATGCCGAATGCCCGGCATCGGGAACGATCGTATAACTGGACCCGGGCCAGGCGCGCGCCAAGTCATCGGCACTACAGGGCGGGCAAATCACGTCATAGCGGCCCTGAACGATGGCACAGGGCAGATGAGCAATCTTTCCAATGCTCTCGAGCAGCGGAGAGTCCAGAAACATGTCGTGGATAAAGTAGTGCAACTCCATGCGCGCCAAACTCAAAGCACCCACATCGCTTTGCCCTAAGGAGTCCATATCCTTGGGGATCAAGGTCGAGCAACCGGCCTCGTAATCGCGCCAGGCGCGGGCAGCGGGCATATGTATGTCCGGATCCGGGTCTTGCAACCGTCGTCGGTAACCGCTCAGAAGATCATCCCGCTCCTCATGGGGAAGGAATTCCACGAACCGCCGTCGGGCTTCGGGAAAGAACAGTCCAATGCCATTCAAAAACCAATCTGTCTCGTGGGATCGCCCCAGAAACACGCCTCGAAGCACGAAGCCAAGGCATCGTTGCGGATGGGCCACGCCATAGGCCAGGGCCAAGGTACTGCCCCAAGAGCCCCCAAACAGCATCCATTGGTCGATGCCGATATATTGGCGAAGCTGTTCCAGGTCCGCCACCAAGTGGGACGTGGTGTTGTCACGGATTTCCCCATGGGGTCGGGATCGGCCGCAGCCCCGCTGGTCATAGAGGATCACCCGATAGGCATCGGGATCGAAAAAACGTCGATGGACCGGTCCGGCTCCGGCCCCGGGACCGCCGTGCAGGAAAACCACGGGGATTCCCTGGGGATTCCCCGATTCCTCCCAGTACATCTCATGTCGCGGGTCTAACGGCAGCATGCCATGGCGTCGGGCCCCGCTGTCAGGGTACAGATCGCTACGCGGACTCAATGGACGATCATTTTTAAATCGCCCCGGTCGGGCAACGGCTGCCCCGGCTTGAGGTCGTTGAGCACCCGGAAGGCTGCATGGTTGTACTCACCATAGGGAAGGTTGGAGGCCAGGCGATCCAAGGACTCTCGGGTCTGCCCCCGGCTGATGCGCAGCCGCAAAGGTTTGACATTGGCGGCCTCGCGCTCGCTCAGACGCTTGAAGCTGTAGGTGGTCTCGCGCAGGGCCACGTTGAAGGCGGCGGTCTGCTGCGGCGGGGTGATAAACAGGAAGCGGAAAACACTTTCCGCGTCATTGCGAAACACCACCGGACGCACATCCTTGCCGGAAATCTTGGTCATCCCCGTTGCCGCCTGCAATCCGTTGACGGTCAGCGGTTCCACGTCGCTGAAACTGGCCTTGCGACCCCATTCATCGCGGAGGTAGGAAACCACGTCCCTATTCTTTTCCGGTCGGTCCATATCGAACACGATCGCCGCGCCCTTGGGATGCTTGGCAATCACCTTGCTTTCGGTGTTATGCAACTGGAAGCCCTTGGGCACGGTGAACTCCATGCGCAGGGTCGGATGCACGAACCGCTGGCCGATGATCAGGCCCTGCTCCGGATCTTCGCCGTATAGCATGCCGTCGATATGGTCCAAGTAGCGCTCTCTAGCCAGAACCGGATTGGCCGAACGATATTGCTTGCCATGCTCGATGGCGGCCTGTACCCGGTCGACGGTACGGGGATGCGTGGACATCATGTTGAATTCGTCCACCGAGCCCTTGGGCAGACCCTTTATTTCCGCTTCCACCTGGCTGTGGTCGCGCAGGGTATCGAGGAAGGTGACCATGGCATCGGGGTCATAGCCGCTGCGGCTGATATAGCGCACCCCCAGCATGTCGGCCTCGAATTCCTGTTGCCGGGAATAGCTTTGCAAGAAGGCGTTGGCCGCCAGTCCGCCGATCTGTGACACGGCTGAAGACCCGGTGGCCACGCTCAACACCGTCAGCCCGACCTGCGCCAGCATGGATTGGCTCAGACGCTCGGCGGTATGGCGGGCATTCACATGGCCCAGTTCATGGGCCAACACCCCGGCCAGCTCTGCCTCGTTGGACGCCAGTGCCACCAGCCCCCGCGACACCGACACATATCCACCAGGCAGGGCGAAGGCATTGACAATGGGCGTATTCAAAATGGTGAAGGTATAAGGCAGGTCAGGATGCTCGGTGCGCTTGCCCAGTTCCTTGCCGATGGACGTGACATAGGATTCAAGCCGCGCATCTTCATAGCGTCCGCCAAAAGCCTTGACCAAGCCGGGATTTTCCTTCTTTCCCAGGGCCACATCATCATCGATGGAATAGACGCCGGTAAAGCTGGTCCGCCCGGTGGCCGGATTGGTGGCGATACAGCCGGGGAGGCTTCCCAAGGCCCCGGCGGCCACAAGGCCAGTTGTGAATTGGCGGCGGGTCAGCGTCATGATCCGGTCTCCTTTGTTGCGAATCATATGGGATTTTACTTAGGTGTCGGCAATGGGGCTAGAAGTTCCAGTTGCTCTGGGTGGCTCACATCGATCATCGGGCCATTGTACTTCTTCAGCCAGCCCCGCACCCGGACCTTCCGGCCCTTTAGGCTCAAAGGATCGAGCTCGGCCTTTCGGAACAGCTTGGCCGCCTTCTTTTTGATGCGAATGGTGAAATCCGTGCGCCAGTCCTTGCCGAAATTGAGATAGACCGTGCCGCGTACATCGGCGGCGGCATGCACCCGGCCTTCCACCAGTTGAAATGTTCCGACCAGTCCATCCAAGCGTTCATGGCGCCGCAGGGCATAGAAGGGATGATCCCAGATCTGGGCCTCCGCCTGCCGGGCCCGGCGTTCCAGCACCAGCATATCATTCACCAGCGAGCGATTGTCGGGGAAGCTGTAGACCCGCGCCAGTCCCCGCGCCAGCATCTCCCCTTGCAGCCACATATCATCCTCGACCCGGTAGAGATGGGCCAGCAATCGGCCATGACGGTCCATTTCCTGGCCCCCGTGGATCAGCCGCACCCGACGACCCAGAGTCAGTGTCTCCAATACATCCTTTGCGATGTCGGCCAACGGCCAGGTCTTGAAGTTCTTGCGGCCCAGGGGCAACTTCGGCGCCTGGATACCCACCAAGCGTACCTCGTTGGAGTTTTGGAGTTTTCGATCCAGAATAACCGTGTCCCCATCCACCACCTCGACCACCAAGGCCGTGCCGCCGTCTCTGAGGTCCGCCGCACCCGCGCGCCAGGAAAGCAACAAGAAGACAAGGGCGATCGCGATCTTACCCATGCAACAACTCCGGTCTGCCCAGCAACCGCGCCACCGCCCGCTCGAACATCGCAACGGAGATATCCACCCCATCCACCTCGCGCCCGGCTAGGGAGGCGCAGAGATTGACCGCTGCCGCCGGTTTTTCCTGTCCGGCGATCAACAGATCCAAGGCGGGACCCTCCCCGTCGGCCAAATCCCGCAACACCATCGGACTGGCCATGGCCACGTCATGGATGAGCGGAAATCCCAGCATATGATCCAGACCCGTGAGGAATTTGGGACCAACGAACTGCGGCACCATATCGCCCTTATGCCGTCCCACCAGCCTTTGGCAGGCATGAATGTAGAAATCCAGAAACGGATTATCGGGCCGGAACAGGCAGACGGCGTTATGGACATTGCGCCGGGCCACCGGCCTTCCCTGTTTATCAGGCTGCACCCAAAGCTCGGCGCCAAATCCATACAAGTCGTCCAGCCAGGGATCAAAGCCCGGCCCCTCGGTGATCAGAATATCCGCGTCCAGCCACAGCACGGCCTCGGCGCCATCGGCCAACCCCTGTCGCGCCAATAACAGGCGACCCAGGTCGGTCCCCACCTGCGGACGATTGATGGTCTTGGCCCGATAGTCTTGCGGCAACAGATCGAAGATCTCATCACCCACGAAGCGATATTGGTGTCCTTCCGCCTTGGCCCAGGTCCGCACGGAACCCAGACAGGCCTCGATCCAGCCGGGCACCGTTGTCCGGCGAAAGGATTGAACGACCAGCGCCATCAGTCTTTTGCAACCTCGGGCAGACTCTCTGGGTTCGCCGATACCGCCGTCATGACGATTTCGTCGCCCAAATCATAGGCACGCACGCCGAAGGTCATGGGCTCGGCCAAGAGTTCTTTCAGGGCCTGGATCGTGTCCACCATGACCTGGGAATTCGGGGTCTGGGCGGTGAGCACCGCGAAGGTATTCACATCCAGGCGGGCCAGGGTATCGGTTTCCCGCAGCTTGGTGCGCAGCCGCCGGGTGATTTTGCGATACAGGCGATGCGCCGCCCCGGCGCCCAGTTCCATCGCCACCGCTTCGGCACCAGGCAGCGATATGACGATCACCCCATGAGCCTCCACCTCTTCCAGGTCCGCCAACCGGGCCTCCAGATTGGCACGATTGGGCAGACGGGTCTCGGCATCAAACAAGGAGGTCCCGCCACTCATGTCACGCATCATGGCCTCGAAACGACGGGAAATGATGCGCAGTAGATTGACCGTCAGACCCGGGTTTTCCTCGATCAGCTTGAAAAACACATCCTGGTTGATGCGCAGGGCCTGCACCTCTTCCTCGGCCCGCAGCGTGGCCGTGCGCGGAGTCTCGCAAAGCAGGGCCAATTCACCCACCAGGTCCCCTTTGACGCGGCGAGCCACGACCTTGGGGCCGTCGGCTGTGCGCACCTCCACCTCCGCCACCCCGTCGAGGATCACATAGGCCGCCTCGCCCAGTTCCCCTTGCCGCATCAGCCGGACCCCCGCCGGAAAAGTGACCCTGTCGGCGGTAAAGGCCAATAACATCAACTCCGACCCCGATAATCCTTCAAAGAACGGTACTCGGCGCAGCACTTCGGCTTCCTGGCGCAACTCGCTGCCTGCGCCTTCTTCCGTCGGAGTCTCGCTACGGGTGGGCGGCGGCAGAGTCGGGGCGCCGCCTTCAGTTTCTTCAACCAGACGCCCCTGGCTCATTCGGAACGTTCGATCAAAAACCTGTCCATCCTCCAGATCGTTGGCGACCCAAAGCATCCCCCGGCCCGCCATCTCGCCGCGCAGGTCCCGGCTCAGGGCCGAGCGGGTATCACTGTCAAAGATGGAGAAGGCATCATTGAGCACCATGAAGGCCGGTTTCTTTAGCAAGGAGCGGGCCAAGGCAAGCTTCTGTCGCTGCACCGGCGACAGGCGCCGTCCTCCGACACCCACGTCGGTCTCCAGCCCGGCCTCGACGATCGCGCTATGCAGGCCGCGATCTTCCACCACCTCGGACAACACGTCACCGATGCCGTCCATGCCATTCCCCCCGGAGTCGCCCACCCGCCCGAACAACAGATTGTCGCTGATGGATCCGGCGCGGCTGTAGCGCTCCAACTGGTAGAACTCCACCAGCCCCTCCCCCTTGGACGGCAAGAATTCCGGCAACCGCCGACGGGCCTCAAGAATTTTGGCCTCCGCCTCCTCATCGATGATTCCCAATCGATGGCGGGCCGGGGTCAGGCGCAGGGTCAAGGACAGCAGCAACGTCCGGTCTTCTTCGTTCAGGGCTGCAACACCGTCGCTCTTGGCCAGACTGACCACCCGCTTGAGATCGGCCAGGTCTTCTTGATCAATGAACGAGAATCGCTCGAAAAACTCATGGCCTGGCGGCAAGTCCCGGAAAATCTCCCCCATCAGCGCCGCGACCTTGACTCCCTTCTCCAGCATCTCGGTACGCAGGTTCAAGGCGTCCAACATGGCCAGCACCCCGGCATGAGTGGCCATGGCCTCGGGTTGCAGTTCCGGTACCAGGGGCGCGCCGAACAGGATATTCTCGGCCACCGAGGCATTGTGATTGAAGCGATCGCTGCGGAATACCTCGAACCGGTCAGCCAAGGGGGAGTCATCCAGTCGCCGATGGATCTCCGCGCGGGCTTCCAAAACCTTGGTCTCGAAAGATTCCGATGCGCCGCCGTCAACCACCCTACGCAGACCGAGACTGAAAACGTCGTCCTCCAATCCCGTATGGCGCAGGGCACGGATGGCCAATCGGGTCAGGCTGTCGTCCTCATCGGTTTGCAAACGACCGGCGCCCAGCCAGTCACCCTCTATCGAATAGAGGCTGTTGCCCGAAGCGAGGCTCTCGTCGTCGGTTTCGTCATTGGCGGGTGGCCCCTGCATCAGGCCATAGAACAAATTCTCGCGGATGGTTCCGGAACGCACGAAGGCTTCGGGGTCCACATAGGCCATATGGCGGCCCAGGGCGGCGTCGGGGATGCTGTCTAAAGTTTGATCGCCGATGGTCACACGTCCCCGGGACGGCGCCAACAGGCGGGTCAACACCAGCGCCAGCTCCGTTCGCCCGCCGCTACTGGGTCCCAACAGGGCCGCATGCTGATCGGGGGCCAAATCCAGAGTGGCCCCATCAATGACCCGGGTGCCGTCTTCTTCCACCAGCGCGATATTGCTGGCTTGAACCGGGCCGAAGGCAGGAAGATCTGCCCCTTCCTTGGCCTCGATCAGCGTTTCGGCGAGCATGCCCGGTGGATCGAACTGTTCGACCACCTGATTGAACTTGATCCGCGAATCTTCGAGCTTCTGATAGTAGTTCAGCAGTTCCTTCCAGGGCGCCGAGATATCTTTGTAGGCGGCCAGCACCGCCACCAGGGCGCCGAAGGACAGATCCCCCTTGATCACCAGATAGCCGCCGATGGCATAGAAGAAAAATGGTGTCAGCTGATTGAGGAAGTTGTTGAGAAACTTGATGAAGAATTTGGTCTTGTACAGGTCGGCGCGGATGCGGAACAGTTCCCCCAGGCGATGGCTGAAGTCGGCCAATTCGAATTGCGCCGTGCCATGCACATGGATCTCCCGCGCCCCCGCCACCGTCTCGCCGATGCGTTCCGACAGCTTGCGCGCCTTGGCCACCCTTTGCTTGGCCAGCATGTTGACCTTGCGTTGCAGCTTCGGGATCACATAGGCCTGAATGGGATATAGCGAAATGGCGGCGGCGCCGAGCAACGGATCTTGCACAAACATGAACACCAAGATGGTCAGCAAGGTGCCGCCCTGGAAGGCGGGCAGCGAGATGGCTTCGCCGAAGAAGCCGCCCACCTGCTCGGTTTCCTGCACCACCATGGCCACCACCTCGCCTGACGAGACGGTGCGGAAGTGCGGCTGTGGAAAACGCAATACCCGATGCAATAGCATGTATCGGAATCGGCGCAGCACCCGTTCAGCCATCACCCCGCGATAGACATTGATGAAGTATTTCAGGCCGCCGTTGATCAAGACCATGGTCAGGAACAGGCCGGACAAAACGAACAGATAGGGGATCTGCTCAAAGGTCTGGCCCATGAACGCCACCGGCTTTCCATCACCGCCGATGGCCTCGTTGATGATGGTTTTGGGCAGCTCCAGGTAAAAATACAGCACTGGCAGCGAGACCGCCGTCACCGCCAGAAGCAATATCTGCTGCGGTGTGCTGTATTTGAGGATAAAGGCGAAAAGTCCCTTGTTCATGGCCGCCGTCCTCCCGATCACGAAATGCTTATCAAGATTTGTATGTGAAAGCGGCGCCCGGGTCCACATAATGACCCATGAACCCGATCACATTCAGGAAACCCATGCGCGCCCGACTTGCCCAGTTCTTGTTCGGTGACCCACCACAAGGCCAATTGCCGGAGCGGGTTTGCCGCGCCATTGAGCGTCAACAGCACGGCAGCGAGATTCTCATTGCCTGGGTGCAACTGACCATCATCACCTTTTTCGGCGTGCTATACGCCATTGCCCCCAAGGGCTTCATGAATACGGAATTCGCCCCGGTGCCCTGGGCCATCGGGGCCTTCTTTGCTTTTTCCGTGGTGCGCCTGGCGCTGATCCACAATGGGTTCTCGGGGCGGGGAATTTCCCTGGTCGGGGTGGTGGTGGATATCCTGCTCCTGATGGCCTTAATTTGGGTATTCCATATCCAATACATGCAGCCCGCGCCGTTCTATCTAAAAGCCCCGACTCTGCTCTATGCCTTCATCTTCATCACCTTGCGCGCCTTGCGCTTCGATCCGCTGTTCGTGGTGGTTGGCGGCGTGACCGCGGCCCTGGGATGGGCCGGGCTGGTGATTTACGCCATAGGCGACTCCGCCGATGGCATGGGGGTCATCACCCGCAATTTCGTTGAATACACCACCGGTCATTGGGTGCTGATCGGCGCCGAGGTGGACAAGATCTTCGTCATCCTGACCGTCACCGGCGTGCTGGCTCTGACTTTGGTGCGGGCCAAGCGGCTGCTCTATGGCGCCGTGTCGTCGGAAACCACGGCCAAGGACTTGTCGCGTTTCGTCACCCAAGAGGTCGTCGACCGAGTCACCCATGCGGACAGCGAGATTCAACCGGGCAGCTGCGAAATGCGCACCGCTTCGGTATTGTTCACCGACATCGAGGGATTCTCGACCATTGCCGAGAAAATCACCCCGCCGCAATTGATGAGTGGACTGAACGACTATTTCGCCACCCTGTCGGATATTATCGAGGCCCATGAGGGTGTCATCGATCAGTATCAGGGCGATGCCCTGCTGGTGACCTTCAATGCCTCGCGTCCCGATGCGGACCATGCCCGCCACGCGCTGGAAGTGGCCCTGGCCATTCAGGAAACGGTGGCCGAGCGCAGGTTCGGCGACCGGAACCTGCGCTTTCTCACCCGCTGTGGAATCAACACCGGTGAGGTGGTGGTTGGCGCCTTCGGGTCCCGGGACCGGCTGCTGTTCACTGTCCACGGAGACGAGGTCAACGTGGCCGCCCGCCTGGAACAGATGAACAAGCAATATGGGACCTATGTTCTGGCCACGGAGTCCACTCTTACCGCCGCTGGAAACGGGTTCCATGTGGCGCCCAAGGGCGAGGTGACGGTCAAGGGCCGCTCGGCCCCCACTCAGTTCTCGGCCGTCACGCGAGAGAAATGACCTGTCCCGGTTGGGCGAATCCCTTGAAGCCGTCAGCCCCCGGCAAGCCTCCGTCGTTGTAGTGATATAGCCACATGCGTTCGCGCCAGACTTCGGGCAGGGTCAGGAGACGGTGGTAATGGGCGTGGGCCCCGGACTCGCAATTCACCAGGGTTTCACAATCCTGCAAAATCACATCCGCCTCCTCGTAGAAAGGAGCCAAGGTTTCGGGATGGAACATACTGTCCGTTGTCAGCAAGGTACGGCGGTTATTGATGGCCATCATCAGACCATAGGAATGTGATTGCTGATCCCCGCAGATGAAATGGGGCAACCGTACCAGACGGCACGCCAGACCTTGCCATTGAAATGTTCCGCCGGACGGCAAGGAATGCAGCGTGAAATAGGTCTCCAGGTCGGCCTTGCCGAACTTCAGGCCTTCCAACCCAGCTTGCAGGCAATGGGTCCAAAGCTCATCCACCAGGCTTTCATGAATGAATAGGTCCGGTGGCGCGCAATCTGGATCGAAATAGCGGCGGAAGGCAAGCCATTCCAGGCCGCCCACATGGTCCGCATGCAGATGGCTGATGTAAAGGGCATCCACATTTGTATGGTCGAGCCCCTGGGCCTTCATGGACCAACGGATGTCGCTGCCACAGTCCAGGAGCAGGCCGCGACGATTAACAGGATCATCGGGAATCGGTGATGCTTCCACGAACATATTGCTCTGGAAGTTGCCGTCGGCGACGGTAAAGGCCGCGCCGGTGCCGAGAAAGGTCAGCTGCATGATGGGCTGCTGTCCAATTGTTTCACCTACTGATGATATGGGTCTGCCGCGTCCCGGAGTCCATCGCCAAGGAAATTAAACGCCAAAACTGTAATAACAACAGGGACAACGGGCATCATCAACCAAGGATAAAGCACCACTGCCTCGATATTTTGCGCTTCGGTCAACAACACGCCCCAACTGGTCACCGGCGGACGCAGACCCAATCCCAAGAAGCTCAGGGCCGTTTCACCGAGGATCATGGTCGGCACGGCCAGGGTCAGCGAAGCAATCAAATGGCTGAGGAAGTTGGGCAGCAAATGCCGGCCAATCACCCGCGAGGGAGGCGCGCCCATCATCTCGGCGGCGGTCACGTAGTCTTCCTCTTTGAGCGATAGCAGCTTCGACCGCACGGCACGGGCCAGCCCCGGCCAGTCCAAGAGTCCCAGGATCAAGGTGATACAGAAATAGACCCAGACTGGGTTCCAGTTGATCGGCACCGCCGCCGACAAGGCCATCCACAAGGGCAGTTCGGGCAGGGAGCGAAGAATTTCGATCATCCGCTGGATGACATTATCCACCCAGCCGCCGAAATATCCGGCCATGCCGCCCAGAGTAATGCCGAGAATAAAGCTGACGGTGATGCCCAACAGGCCGACGGATAGCGAGATCCGCGCGCCAAAAATCAGCCGCGAGAACATGTCCCGGCCCAACCGATCGGTGCCGAGCAGGAACAAGGTACTGTCCTTGGGGGCACAAACCAGATGAAAGTCCATCGGGATCAGGCCCCAGAACTCATAGGGATCGCCGCGGCAGAAGAAGCGAAGCCGGTCGATCTTATCCGGGTTGGGGGTGTACTCCCGCTTCAGGGTTTCCATGTTGAGCCGATAGTCGAGGCCATAGACAAACGGCCCGACAAAGGCGCCCTTGTCGAATAGATGAATGCCCTGGGGCGGGGCATAGATGAAGTCGGTATTGCGCGTATGCAGGCTATAGGGCGCCAGCATCTCCGATATGAGGACGGAGAAATACATGAGCACCAGCACCAGCCCGGAGCCCACGGCCAGGCGGTGCCGTTTCAGCCGCCACCACATCATCTGCCACTGGGAGGCCATGTAGAGCCGTTCCTGTTCCTTGCTCAGGGTCGGATCGACCTGCGGAACAAAAGGCTCGTCGGAGACGTAATGGGGCAGGCGTTCGGTCATTTGGCCTTCCCCCCGGTCAGTCGGATGCGCGGATCCAGCACCGCAAGCAACACATCGGAAATGAACATGCCGAAAACGGTCAGCACCGCCAGCAGGAACAGGAACGATCCGGCCAGGTAGATATCCTGACTCTGCAGGGCCTGCAACAAGATCGGCCCGGTGGTCGGCAAGGACATGACCGTGGAAACGATCACCGCGCCGGACACTACCTGCGGCAACAGGTTGCCGATATCGGCAACGAAGGGATTCAGAGCCATGCGCAGGGGGTATTTGACCAGCAGTTTGCCCGGCGACACACCTTTGGCCCGAGCCGTCACCACATACTGCTTATGCAGTTCATCCAACAGGTTGGCGCGCAGCCGACGGATCATTCCCGCCGTGCCCGCCGTGCCGATGACCACCACCGGCACCCAGAGATGCTCCAGCACGCTCAGGGCCTTGGCGACGCTCCAGGGTTGACCGATGAAGGTTGGGTCCATCAGCCCGCCGATGGAGGTGCCGAACCAGACATTGGCAAAATACAGCAAGACCAGGGCAAGCAGGAAATTAGGCGTGGCCAATCCAAGGAATCCCAGGAACGACAGGCCATAGTCGGTCCAACTGTATTGGTGCGTGGCCGAATAGACGCCGATGGGGAAGGACACCAGATAGATGAAGATGATGGTCGCCACGTTCAGCAGGATCGACAGCGGCACCCGGTCGCCCACCACATCCACCACCGGCAGATTATATTCGAACGAATAGCCAAAATCCCCCTGAAGGATGCCCAGCATCCAATCCACATATTGCTCCACCGGCCCTTTGTCGAGGCCATACTGGGCGCGCAGGAACTCGATTTTTTCCGGCGAAACCATCTCGCCCTGGCTCTCCAACTCGGCGATATAAGCCGAGATGAAATCCCCGGGCGGTAGCTGAATGATGACGAAAATAAGGGCGTTGATCACCAACAAGGTGAAAATCATCCCGAGCAGGCGACGGACCAGATATCCAGCCATTATTGCCCCCCCTCACCCGTATCGGTGAACCAGAAGGTATCGGGCCGGTGAATGCCCAAGTGCGCGCCCGGGTCCCAGCCATAGGTCGCCTCTTGGGGCACGTTGCGCAGCTTGTCCGACACCACCACCGGCTGAAACACGCCCGCCACCGTACCGATGGTCAAGGCCTCCGATGCATAGAGGTCCAGCATGCGGCGCCAGATCTTATGCCTTTCCTCGGTGGTCTTGGAGACGATCCATTGGTTGTAGAGATCCATCAATTCCGCCGCCGGGGCATAATCGATGGGTTCACCCGCATGACCCTTGGTCTCGAAATACTGCCCCCACTTGGGCCAGATCAGCTTATTTTGATTCACCGGGGCCAGTTCGTTGGGCGCCATGTCCGGGGTTACCAGGGCATTGTCCAGCCCCCACCAGACGCTCATGGTGGTGGCGCCGGAAAATACCCGGTTGCGCAGCAATTCCCGTTGCAAAGGCTTGGGATAGAGCTTCACGCCAACCTTTTGCCAACTGTCGCCGATCAGCGACAGAACGTCGGTCTGCTCGACGCTTTCTCCGGCGGTTTCGACAACAATTTCCAATGGCTGACCATTGGACAACAGGCGGATGCCGCGGTCATCCCGTTCGGTCAGGCCCAACCCATCGAGCATCTTGTTGGCTGTATCCATGTCGAACTGGGCCCAGGCGGTGGCACAGTCTTCATGATAGAGCGGGCTTTGCGGCAGGGTGTTATCGCAGATTTCCAGGGCCAACCCGTAATAGATCACCTGATTGATCTCGTGCCGGTCGATGGCCATGGACAGGGCCCGGCGAAAATCGCTTTGCCGCATCAGTTCCCGCCATACCGGGTCTTTGGTGTTCAGATTGGGATAGAGCGCCACCTGCGACCCGTTGGTACGGCGCCACAAGAGCACCCGGTAGCCGTTACGCTTTTCCCCCTGCTTGAGGAAGGTGTAATTATTGAACGACAAATACCGAGCCTGAAGGTCCACATCCCCTGCCCCAACCTTGGCCGGGATCAACTTCTTATCGGAGATGGACATGATCACCCGGTCGATGTAGGGCAGTTGCCGCCCAGCCTCGTCGATCCGGTGATAGAAAGGGTTGCGCTCGAAAATGAAGCGGTCCGACGGCGGCTTGGTGCGCAGGACCCAAGGCTGCAGAGTCGGCAGATCCGGGTTGGAGGTCTTGTACATGCGCCCCATGCGGAACTGCAAGGCCACCCAGTTACGCTGTTTTTCATTTTTAACCAGTTGTTCCAAGGCGTCCGGTTTCTGGTACTTCTTGTGAAAGGACTTCAGGTAATGGGCTGGAGCAAAAAGGTATAAAGGCCGCGCACCGGCCAGCATGGACAGAAATCGGGGATTGGGCTTGTCCCAGCTATAGCGAACGGTGGTTTCATCGAGAAACTCCACACGCGGCGGCTGGCCGTCCACCGCCAACATCTGCGGCGGACCGTTGGGGGACATTTCCGGATTGTTGGCGATATCTTCCCACCAGTAGCGGAAATCCTCGCTGGTGAAAGGATGGCCGTCGGACCATTTGTGGCCGGGCCGCAGGTGGAAGGTGAACACCCGACCGTCCGCCACATCGACCTTTTCCAGCAAATCCGGCTTGATATCGAAATCCGTGTCATAGCCCACCAGCCGCGCATAGCCGTAAACCACCATCATGCGGGTGTCCTTGGCTCGGCCCATGAGGGTACGCAGGGTACCGCCGTGGCGTCCCGGCTGGTCGTCACCGGTCAGCTTGACCACCGAGGGCACGCTCGGCAGCCGCTCGCCCACCGGTGGCATTGTTCCCGCCGCCACCGGCTCGACCAGCATGGGGGTTTCCACCAGTGCCCGCGCCGGAGTAGCCAGGACGATCAAGGACAAGGCCAGTAGAGAGCCAAGACGCATCATGCGGCGACCTCCGACCTGTCACCGGTCACCAGCACCCGATGGCCATCGCCCACGGTCTGCATGAGTCCGGACATATCCCCCTGCAAGGCATAGGGCTTGGGCCAGGATTCCGGATCCGATCCGCTGCCTTCGGCCTCGCCGGCGAAAGCACTGAGCCAGGCCGAGCCCCGGTCCGCATCGGGCACCGCCGCCAACAAGGTGCGGGTATAGGGATGTCGGGGATCTTCATAAATGGCGTCTGTCGGCCCCTCTTCCACCACCCGACCCTTGCACATGACGAGGATCCTGTCGCAGAGATAACGCACCACCGCCAGATTATGCGACACGAACAGGTAAGTCAGGTTGAGCTCGTTCTGTAAATCCTTGAGCAGGTTCAGCACCTGTGCCTGTACCGATACATCCAAGGCCGAGACCGGTTCGTCGCAGAGCAATAGGTCCGGCTGCAAGGCCAAAGCCCGGGCGATGCCGATCCGTTGCCGCTGGCCGCCGGAGAAGCTGTGCGGATAGCGGTTGAGGAAGCGATGATCGAGCCCCACGGCGCTCATCAGTTCCTTGACCATGTCCATACGATAGGCCTTGTCCCCCAGGCCATGAATTTCCAACGGCTCGCTGATCAACCCGAACACCGTCATGCGCGGGTCCAGGGAGCTGGCCGGATCCTGAAACACATACTGCATGCGCCGCCGATAGGGGATCATCTTCTTGTCGTTGAGCGCCAACAGGTCCACCGGTTCGCCGTGATCATCAAAGCACAGCGCACCGCCATTGGGCTGCAAGGCCCGCATGATGATCTTGCTGACCGTGGTCTTGCCGCAACCACTTTCGCCCACCAGCCCCAGGCTTTCGCCGCGGGCAATGTCGAAGGAAACGTTATTGACCGCATGGACCACATTTGGTCCGACCCCGAACAGATTGCCTTTCTTCTTGCCGGTGAAGATCTTGTCCAGATTGCGCACGGTGAGCAGGGGATTGGATTGATCGGCCCCTTCCGGCGGCGGTTCTTTGGCCCCCAACAGGTCACCATGCTGCACCTTGACCTCGCGGATGGGCACCAATCGCTCGTCCCCGTGACCGTGCAAACGCGGCAGGGCGCGGAACAGGGCCTTGAGATAATCATGCTGGGCGTCGGCAAAAATCTCGTCCGCCGGGCCGCTTTCCATGACTTGGCCGTGGTACATGACCACCACTTCGTCGGCGATGTTCGCCACCACGCCCAGGTCATGGGTGATCAGCAGCACTGCCATGCCGAATTCCCGTTGCAGATCTTTGATCAGCTTGAGAATTTGCGCCTGTACCGTGACATCCAACGCGGTGGTGGGCTCGTCGGCAATAAGCAAAGATGGGCCGGAGACCAGGGCCATGGCAATCATCGCCCGCTGGCGCATGCCCCCCGACAGCTCGAACGGATACATCTCGTAGGCGCGCTCCGCATCGGGGAACCCGACCCGGTCGAGCATATCCAGCACCCGAGCTTTCTTGCCCAGCTCGGTACCGCTAAGATGCAGGTCCAGGGCCTCGCTGACCTGATTGCCGACCGTATAGAGCGGCGACAGGGACGTCATGGGGTCCTGGAAAATCATGGAGATTTCGCCGCCACGCACCTTCTGCATACACTTGCCGTCGCGCGGCATCTCGGCCAGCAGCAGGCGCTTGCTGGAATCCCGCCGCACGCCGTTGGCGTCCCCCAACTTTCCGTGATCGTCAAAAGCGATGGTGCCGCCCGAGACCCGGCCATTGTTGGGCAGCAGGCCCATGATCGCCTGAGCCACTGTCGATTTGCCGGACCCGGACTCGCCCACGAGCGCCACGGTCTTGCCCGGCCGCATGCGAAAGGAAATATCGCGCACCGCCGCCATCTCACCCGAATGCAAAGTGAATTTAACTTCTAGGTTCTCGACGGTCAGCAGATCCTTCACAGCAGCCCCTTTTCTTTCAGGGCGGCCAAATTGGCCCGGGTAGTGTCGGAGAGTTTCGCCTGATTGGTCTCGGCTGCCTTGATCGCTGCGTTCAGAATCGGCTCGAAATTTCCCATCCGTGAGTCCAGCGTCATCTTGCGACGGCCCGACCATAGGCTCAGGCACATCCAGCCGCCATCCCGATCCAGGCGGGTGGAATAGTAACGCAGATCCAATTTGTCCAAATCCAGCCAGCGGAGCGACGCTTCGGGCTCTCCCATTCGGGTGACCCCAGTGGGATCGAGCTCATAGCGGGTCCTCCCCTTGTCCCATGCCCGCAAGCCATAGCCCGCGAAAAGGGCCGCCAGACCAAGCAGGATGGTCAAGGATATCGGGTGCCGAACGCCCAGGAACACTGGCGCCAGACAAAGACAGGCTCCCGCCACGCCACGCCACAGGTCGCCGCCAAAGGCGGATCGGTTTGGGCTGAAGCTGCGGGAAAGAGCCGTCACGTCTGTTCCTCCCAAGTAACCCAGTCTGCCGCCGGGTGTGCCCTGGTCATCGCTCCCAACTGATCGAGGAAATCCCAGGATTCGTTTTTGTTTACCAGATGATGGGTCAGGAGTCCCGTGGGTTCAAATGGCTCCACGCGGTTTTCCCGGCGCGCTTTCAAATGGTTGACGAGGGTCGCAATCACTCTTTCCGCCCCGGGGAACCGGGCATCATGGGACCAATCGACAATATCCACATGGGTGTTGAGGAGACGGAGTCCCCGCTCATCCACCGGTGCGGCACGCGGTTTGAAGGTCGACAGGGCCCGATAACCCAGATCCGGCAGCATTTTGACCACTGAATCACGAATGCGGTTCCAGGGCGGCACCATCATGGGCACCATCTGCGGCCCGAACAGCCGATCCAGAATGGCGCGCCCATCGCCCAAGTGGCGGGCCACTTCTTGATCATTCAGCGTTCCGCCCAACTCTATTTTCTTTTCCTCGCCGGATCCATGATTGCTATGGGCCAGACCATGCTGGGCCACGCGCACCAGGCTATTTCCCGCCAAACGGTCCGCCAGGGACCGGGTGGCCGGTTGGGGAATTACCGCCAGGGTCAAAGGGATGCCACGATCCGCCGAACAAGCCAGCAGACGGTCCAAAGGGGCCGATGGCTCCGTGGCATCATCATCCCGCCACCATAAAGTGGCGCGGCGCCCGGTAAGCCGCCAGGCATCCAATTCAGCATTCAAGGGGGCAAATGGATCGGTCATAACGGAATCAGTATGAACAGCCCTGCTCTCGCTGGCAATCAACGCTTTCGTGACGGTTCGCGTTTCGGTGGATTGCTGGTCCAATCGGTCAGCAACCGGACCGTTTCCGCGACACCGCCCATAGCCATGCCGCTGACATCCGGCCGATTCAGGGTCAGCGCCGATTCCACCGCCGCCGCCAGGCTTTGCGGGGTCAGATCAGGCTCTTCCACCATCCGCGCCAGATCCCGCTCCACCAGATACTTGGCGCGCAGGGTTTGTTCGGTCTCCCCACCTTCCGCATAGGGCACCAGCACCGACCGCGCCCCGGCGGTGAGAATATCGGTCACCGTGTTATAGCCGGCCTGGGAAATGGATAACGCGCAGTGATCCAACATGGCGGTGAAATCCGGCCGCGCCCGCTCGACAATCACCCCTTCGGGTGCTTCGTCGGCCAGGACGTCAAACCGGTCTTGGGGCAAGCCGTGGCCGATCAGCAGCCGCCATGTGTGATCATGCAAGGCGCTCAGCGCCCGGGCCCCCATGGCGCTCCGATATAGAGGTTCGCTACGCCCGCCACCGCCAGCCGAAACCAGCACTTCGTCCAACCCGGCAACGGTGGTGATATTCTGCTTCTGCGCGATGTACCCGGTATAGGTCAGCAGATGCTGGATCCGTTCCGGATAGGGAAAGGTGGATTCGAAGGAAATCACCGTCGGGTCCCCATGTACCATGATGCGGTCGTAGTCCCGGTTGGCGATATCGGCCATCTCGGCATAGCGCGAGGGCTTTTTCATGGTCACCAGAATGTCGCGCACGGAACAGATCACCCAGGTGCCCGGGTCATGCCCGCGCGCGCGGGCAATCAACGGCTCCAACTCAAACCGCAAAGATTTACGCCCGAACGGATAAAGCTCGGTCACCAGCACGCCAGGGTTCACCGCGTCGAACAAGGCCAGCAACTGGTCCCGCCGCCGCGCTTTCCAGTCATCGCTCAGTGGCTCATCGTTCTCATCCACCAGGGTCTGGAACGAGGCATCGGTGGCCCGCACCGGCGGCAGAAATTCCATATGCGCGCCGCCAAAATCGATATTGGGATTGGGAAAGCCGCCATGGGCCACCACGGTTTCCACTCCCGATGCCGCCAGGGCCCGCGCAATGGCGGCTGCGCGCGCGATATGGCCGATGCCCAGCAAGTGCTGCACATGAATAAGGACGGGGCGCGCGATCATGGGGACTCCAGGGGAACGTTCAGGTGTTCGACTGCGGGTTGGGCACTGGCGTTCAGGGTAAACTGATGCCAGCAGCCATCCTTGAGTTTTTGCGGTGGCTTGCCCACCATATCCCAACCGCTGGCCATGGCATACAAAGCCCGAATGACCCCTTTATGGGCGACCACAACGGCATTCTCGCCGGACCTTGACCGTTCGGACAAAAAGAAAGTGAGTCGGGCCATCACGTCGCGTGGCGGTTCCCCACCGGGGGCGTGGAAGTCACGCCCCGTCAGCCCCTGGGCCCCGGGACGATCACGCAAATCGGCTAACAGCAGGCCCTCCCAATCTCCCCAGTGGGTCTCGGTCAAGCGGGGATCAGCCAGTGGCTCGCGACCACAAAGCAGGGTCGCGGTTTCCATGGCCCGTTCCAAGGGACTGCTGAAGAGTCGCCAGTCATCCATGTGGGGCGGCAGATGCCAGCGCGACACGGTTTTGCGCCCGGCTCCATCCAACGGCACGTCGCTACGCCCCTGCAATCGCCCTTCGCGGTTCCAGGCCGTGGGTCCATGGCGCAAAATGGCGAGTCTCACGGTCATGATAAGAGATCTTTCAAAGCCTGTGCCGCGTTGATCAGATGGTGATGGTCGTGGACCCGGTCCAGCGCCGCCTGCCCCATGGACCGACGGCGAATCGGATCATCAAGCAGAGCCCGCACCGAATCGGCAAAGGCCCTTGAGTCTCCCACCGTCGGCAGCAGGCCGCAACGCCCCACCCGAACCACGTCCGGCACGCCGCCCGTTAATCCGCCCACAATGGGCAGGCCCTGGGCTTGAGCTTCCAGGAAGACCATGCCGAAAGCCTCGTTGACGGCGGGCCAGACGAATAGATCCGCGGCGCGATAGATCGCGGGCAGGGCGGCAGGCGGTTGCTGCCCCAAATAGCTTACCCGATCCCGGCCCAAGCGTTGCTCCACCTGGGCTCTCGCCGCGCCATCCCCGACCACCATCAGCCGCCATGGCCGGTCCCGCAGGTGGTTCAGGGCTTTACCCAGTACCTGGTAAGAGGCCAGCTTATCGCCTTCGCGCATCATCGCCACGGTCAGCAGCCAGGGCTCGTCCATGGGCAGATGGTATCGGGCGGCCAAGGAAGCGCGGACAGAGTCGCGATCTTCCAGCGCCGGTGGATCAAGAAAGGGCGGCAGGAAACGAACGTTCGCCTCAGGGCGCAGAACCGGCTGAACACAGGCCAGATCATGGCGATTGAGAGCCAGAACCCAATCGGCCCGGCCCAAGGCCTCGGTCACGGCCCAATGCCCCTTGTCCCAGGACCCGCCCGCCCGCTTTGGCGCGTGGGAGGCCTCGATCACGCCATAAGGAATATCAAGGGCCGTGGCCACCCGGGGTCCAAGCCAGTCCGGTGCCTTGTAGTAGAGGTGATAAGTAACCCAGGCCCGGGGCGGATCGTTTTTGAATCGCTCGATCAACTTCCCCGCCAGCCAATCCCCGACCTGCGCCAATCGGTCCTGCTTGGCCGGATCGCCGCGCCCGTCGCGGCTGCGAAACCGGCAGGCCAATTGAACCGAATGTCCAGCCTGTTCCAGGGCCTTGATCACCAATCGGGCCATCTCCCGATCCCCCGACGGCGTCGGATGATCCGGCGGCTTCATGGGGGCATAGAAGGCAACCCTCACGGGCTTTTCTCCAACCCGAAACGGGCCGCGAGCTTGTCCAATCCCGCTTCCACCGTGAATTCTTTCTCCACCACCTCACGCCCCCGATTCCCCAGTTTTTGGCGCCTATCCGGGTTTTTGATCAATTGTTCTATTGCGTGAGCGAGCGCTTGGGGATCCTCTGATGGCACCAAAAGGCCGTTTTGGTCCTCGCGAATCAATTCTCCAATGGCCGAGACCCGGGTGGAAACCACCGGCAGGCGCTGACTCTGGGCTTCCATGAGCACATTGGGCAGGCCGTCCCGATCACCGTTGTCGGCTACCCGGCAGGCCAGGACGAAGAGATCGGCCGCCCGATACTGCTCGATGACCCTTTCCTGAGGCTGCGCCCCCAACCACTGGATCCGATCATTCACCCCCAGTTCTCGAGCCAGGGATTGAAGCGCTGTTCGCTCCGGCCCGCCGCCGATATGGGCTAGCTGCCACTTCAGATCCCTGGGTAAAAGAGCCAGGGATCTCAACAACACATCGTAGCCCTTCTTGACCACCGCTCGCCCCACCGACAGCAACCGCACCGGATGGATGGCATCGCCGCCGTCCGCTTCCGAGTGGCAACGACCGGGATCGGGAAAGCGCGACAGATCCAGCCCATGATAGATCAGCTGCACCCGACCCGGGTCCGGGGCCAAGGCGGCCAGATGAGCCCGATTGACCTCGGTACAGGTGGCCAGCCAGGCGCAATCGGCCAGCTTTTCCACTTTTTCCCAGTCCGGCGAGGTCCAAATATCCTTGGCATGGGCCGACACGCTCCAAGGCAGGCCACGCATCGTGGCCGCATAGCGGGTTACCGAGGCCGGCGTATGTAAAAAATGGGCGTAGAGCCAGGGGATATGGTCATCCAGTTCCCGCGCCAACACCAGGGCCTGCCCAAAGCGGCGCACGCGATTGGGAGAGAAATCCCGTTTCAGATCCCGCCACCAGGTAGCCAGCGCCTTGCCATAGCCCGGCAGCCTGCGCGCCATCCGCCACCCCCTCCAGACCCGCAGGGGCTCCTGGTACAGATACTCCGGTAGATAGAGAACCGGCGCCTTGATTTCCCGATGCACCGGATGCACCGCCTTGTCTGTGGGATGACGTAGGGAAATCAGCGTGATGTCCAGCCCACGCTTTTCAAGACCCAGGATTTCCTGAGCGATAAAGGTTTCGGACAGGCGGGGATAGCCCTTCAGAACCAAGCCGATCCGACGGGTCATTCAGCGCGCCTGAACCAAAGTCAACGGCGTCTGTCCGGTGGCTGCCCCCAGGTGAGCCTCGGCGAAATGACCGATGGTCTCCAATCCGGTCATCAAATTCGAACCGGCTGATTCCGATGGTCGGGGCCAGGACTCCACATCACACAGGGCCCGGGCCATTTGCAGGGAACTGCGCCCTCCACGGGCATCCATCATCCGCACCAGTCCCAGTTTTTCCGCCGCCGTGGCACGGATGTACTGTTCCAGGCGCGGTTCCGTACGCGGCACGATCAAGGCTGGTTTATCCAAGGACAGCAACTCACAGAAAGTGTTGTAGCCGCCCATGGCGACCACAACCGAGGCCCGCTGCATGATGGCCCCCATACGGCTATGGAAGTCCATGGCTATGACCATGGGCAGGCGGTCGATACGGTCTTGGAACGCGGCCTGGGTTTCCGGCGCCATGAAGGGCCCGAACACCACCAGGGCCGGATAGGGAATATCAACCCCCGTTTCATAGGCCGATATGACCCAATCCACCATTTCCTCACCGTCCCCGCCACCGCCTGGGGTCACCAGGATGTAGGGAATATCCCGATAGGGCAGATCCTGCGGCATAGGACGTTGCTCGGTCAGCACGCTGGACAAGTAGCCGGTGAACTTCACCCGGTCCTTGACCCTGGACGAAACAGCCTGACCTTGCAGCGGATCGTAAATCTCCTTCAGCCCATAGACCCAGATCTCGTCATAGAACCTTTCCAAGGCATCCACCACGCCCTTGCGCTCCCATTCCCGTTCGAGAATATCCGGATCATCCATAATATCGCGCAGGCCTAAGACACAAGGCGTGCCGCGCGCCTTGAGCATTTCCAGCGTGCTCCGCACTTCCCCGCGCAGCCCCAGGGGTTCTTTGTCCACGATGAACAGGTCCGGGTCGAAAACCTCCGCGGTACGCTGGATTATCGCCTCGCGCAGGTCCAGGGTCTGATGGATGTCGAGATGTAAATTCAGTGCCTCGTATTCGCCATTGCGCAGCTTGATCACGCCCGGAACGCGGACAAAATCCACCCGGGTGCGGTATTCATAGCTGCCGATGATCGGAGAGCCGGAGATAATCAGAACCGATAGATCCGGCCACAGATCCACCAGGTAGTTGGCGATACGGCGGCAGCGCCGCAGGTGCCCAAGCCCGAAGCTATCATGGCTGTAGATCAAGATACGCTTGCCGTCGCGGGTCGGGTTCATGGGTTTCTCCGACGTTTTTACGATGCGCGGGCGGAAATTAGCACGGTTCCGCCTGTTCAATCCAGCTTCAGGTCCAACAGCACGATTTCTGAATAGAGAAAGTCCAGGTCGGGCGGTTGCAGGTGATCGGACAGAAAGCGTCTTGGCACCGGGATCTGTTCCCGGGTCGCGGTACCATCACATCCCCTTAGGAATCGCTCGTCCGCAGCCAACAAGGCGGAATCTTCTGGCAGCAGGGTGCGCGCCAGGGCCGGGGCGGCCTCGGCCAACAGGGCGCCGTTGTCCCCATATAGCAGGTCCAGATGCAGCCGATGCCCATCCTTGCGCTTGGCAACGAAGATGAACAGGCCGCTGCCCGCGTCACCTTCCACCCAGACCGGCAGCAAATCGAACGCACAGTGGTCTTGCAGAATTTGCGCCTGATCCGTGGTCAATCGAGATTCAAAAGAGATCGGATCGGTGAGAATTTCCACCTTGATGGGCGCCTCCGTCCGATTCCAGACCCGTCGATGACTATCCAGCAGACCAAAGCCCCAGCGGTCATATAGCGGCAGCGTGCGTCGGGCGATGCTGACGACGCTATAGGTTGCCGCGCCCCGATCATCCAACAACGTCTGATACAGGTCCAGGCCCAGGGAGCCCTGGCGAAATTCCTTGCGTAGATACCAGGAACTCAGCGAGGCGGTTAGTTCCCGTTGTCCGCGGATCCGTCGCTCGGCGTAGATGCGACCGATAAATCCCACCACCTCGCCGTCGACCTCGGCCAGACAGCCATGATCAAGCGCCTCGACCGGACGGGACCAGGGCGGATCAAACAAGCGCAGCCACCGCGTTTCGGGGATTTTGCGATTCATGTGGGTATGCAGCAACCGCGCCACCGCTGGAGCGTCTTTCTTGTGGGCCGGGCGCAGGCGGATGCTCATGGCGCGCCCCCGAAAAGGATTTCCGGATGTTCCCAGCGGGCTGCCGGATGGTCGCGAGTGATCTCCAACAGAGTTTCGACAAAGACCCAGGCCGCCTTATCCATTTCCCGGTGATGAGTCACCAGTCCGGTGACCTGATCAGGCTCAATCCGGGCCAGACGTTCCAGTAAGCACCCGCCGACCTTTTCCCATCCGCCGAAACGGGCGGCGCCTTTCCAGCGTAATGGGTCCACATGGCCGTCGTGACGCAAGAACCCGGGCAGAGGTTCCCTGCTCTCATTCTCGCCCTCCGCCGATAAACCGAGAAACCCCTGTTCCTTCAAGCCCGGCAATAGGGCGAGGTCAATGCGATTCCAAGGCGGCACCATGACTTTCAAGAGACGGTCGCCGAACTGATCGTTCAGGCGAGCCAGACCGTCGGCCACCTCGGACAGCACCGTTGCTGGGGATCGATGGGGACCCAACTCCCAGGCGCCCAGCCCTTTGCCCCGAGGGGCATGATTAACATGCGCCACCCCATGCTGAACCACCGTCACCGGGCCGCGCAACCAATCGCCAGGCGAGACATTGAGGGGGATCACGGCCAAGGCCAGAGGGGCTTGAAATGATGTGGAAAGATCGAACAACTGGTCGAGAGCTCTATGCGGCCCGGTGGCATCGTCATCGCGCCACCACAGCCGGGCGACCCGCCCCGCCGCCTGCCAACGGTCCAATTCGGTCCGAAGGGCTTTGGCGAAAGCAGCGCGGTTCTCCATGATTATTCAGCAGCGTCGCGGACGATCTTTTTCGGCAGCACGTTCATGGGCTGGCGGTCCAGCTTGGTAGGACACATGCCGCAGACCCATTCCGTGCGCCGGTCGAAGAAGTCTTCCAACTCTTCGTCCGAGGCATCGAGGCCGATACCCTTGTACTGCATGTAGGGCCACCATTCTTCGTGCTGATACAGATCGAACTTGTCAGCCACCAGCCCCAAGAAGGCCAGCGGCGGACATTTCCAGATCCGCCCCAGATGCAAAGTCCAGCATTTGCGATTGTCGCAGACTTTGTAGCTGGCTGCCGGATCACCATCGTCGAAGGGTTTCATAGTCGCCCCCTCGCCTCGGTAGGCTTTGTAGAAGTTCTCGGAATGGCGCAGCCGGAAATCAAATCCGTATTCCTCCCGCGCCGCTTCGATCTCGGCCAAGCGGGGATTGAACTGAGCCAGGTATTTCTGGTCGGTGGTGGAGTGGCAGCTCACTTCCAGCTTGGTGCCGGTATCCACCAGGGTCTGCCAGAGATCCGGGTATTTGTATAAGAGCAGGCCGTTGGAGATCAGCAGCCGCTTGGTATCGGGCCAAAGCTCGGCGACCAGTCGAACATAGTCGAGCATATGCGGATTGATCGCTGGTTCGCCGCCCAGCATCCCGAACAGCTCCGGCCGCACCCGTTCGGCCCAGCGACGCAACCAGGCCTCGCCGGTCTTGAAATCCACGGAGCCAGGTAGGCTGTAGTTGGAATAATGGGCGCAGCCCTCGCAGCGGAGGTTGCACATATAGGAAATATCCATTTCCAACTGCGGAATGGTCAGCACGGCCATGGGTCGGCGCCCGGTTTGTTGATCCTGCCCTTTACATAGCGAGGCCAAGGGCCAAGGTCATCCCCCAATCACGAAACCATGAAGGAATGTGACGAAAAGGCGATTGCTTATTCGGGTTTGAAGATGCCCTCTTGGATCATGCAGCGGACCATTTCGTAGTCCGTATTGACCAGTTCACGGAAAAACATCAGCTTCTTCAGGCCCACCGCGTTGTCGCGCGCGCTCTCCCATTGACCGGTACGCAACATCTCGCTGATCTGATCAAGGACAAACAAGTATGCCCCGTGTTCCTGCTCGTGCTTGGATTTATGCTCTAAAGACAAACCGGAGGTGAGCTTCCCCATGATTTCGTCTTCTTTGCGGATATGAGCAACGAAGAAGCCCCGGATTTCGCTGATCAATACCTGCAATTGCGTAAAGTCCGCCGCGGCACTGGCCGCCAGACCGAACTCATCCAGCATTTCAAATAGCTTTTTATGGTCCTCGTCGAGATCATCGATCCCGATCTCCAAGGACTCTTCCCATCCGAATTCGCTCACGGCATTCCCAATTTTTCTTTTGCTGCGAATGCCATCTTGCGAAGTCGCCGTGTTAATTTCCGGCATTCTCCGACCTCCAAGATGGATAAATTTCCTTAACCCTGCGAAACGATTGTATGATAAATCCCCGAATTTTGAAAGGTCAAGTTGACGCCGGTCGGTTGATTAATCCCTCAAGAACATAATTATCATATTGTTACATAAAGACTATTGATCTTAGGCAGCCGTCTACGACGGCACTGGGCCCATCCCTGGTGGCGGGCAGGGGAAGGCGAAGGAGACCGCTTTTCCGCCGCCACCCTTAAAAACTCTGTGGTGGCAACAATTTGGCGGAACAGGCAGGCATCCCATCGGGCAAAACCTAAACCAGCCCCGACGCCACGATGGCGCGGAGCTGGGCTTGGTAGGTCATGATATACACGGAATCCAACAGACCGCTGAAACGAGACGCCCCTTCGCGCCTGTCAGGTCCAATGGGACCCGCTGGACAGACGCGACCCTATTGGAATCGGTCACGTTTATTCGTGCTTGATCGACTCCGATCAAACAAGACGTGATCTAGCGCGTGTCGGGTCCAATCGGACCCGCTAGACACGCGCGACCTTATTGGAATCGATCACGTTTTTCATGTTTGATCGAATCCGATCAAACACGACGTGATCTAGCGGGTCGGAACCGGAGTCTCGCCGGAATAGTCATAGAAGCCCTTGCCGGTTTTGCGGCCATACCAACCGGCTTCCACGTACTTCACCAGCAACGGACAGGGACGGTATTTGGTATCGGCCAGTCCTTCGTGGAGCACGTTCATGATTGCCAAGCAGGTATCCAACCCGATGAAGTCCGCCAATTCCAGCGGTCCCATGGGGTGGTTGGCGCCCAGTCTCAGGGCCGTATCAATACTTTGCACGGACCCGACACCTTCATAAAGCGTGTACACCGCCTCGTTGATGGCCGGCAGCAGGATCCGGTTGACGATAAAAGCCGGGAAATCCTCTGCGCTGACCGGAGACTTGCCCAGCTTGATGGACAATTCGGTAATTTGATCAAAGGTTTCGGCATCGGTGGCGATGCCACGAATGACTTCGACCAACTTCATCACCGGCACCGGATTCATGAAATGCATGCCGATGAACTTGCCGGGGCGGTCCGTATGGGCCGCCAGGCGGGTGATGGAAATGGACGAGGTGTTGGAAGCGATAATCGCTTCAGGTTTCAAAACCGGGCAGAGATTGTCGAAAATGGTCCGCTTGACCGGTTCCACTTCCGAGGCGGCCTCGACCACCAAGTCGCAGTCGGAGAAAACGCTCAGTTCCGTACTGGTCTGGATGCGGCCCATGGTCGCTTCCAAGTCATCGCTGGAAATCTTTCCCTTGCTGACCTGGCGTTCGAGTTTTCCCCTGACCACGGCCATGCCTTTGTCCAAGGCATCCTGACTGACATCTGACACATAGACGTCGTAACCGCCCGCAGCGCAGATCTGGGCAATACCCCCACCCATCTGTCCAGCGCCGATCACGCCAATTTTCTCAATCATCCTCGAGCTCTCCTTGAATGGCGGGATTTGGATCCCGTTTTTGTTTATCCGTCCAACGCGTCGGACAGTTCCGGCAGCGCTTCGAACAGGTCAGCCACCAATCCATAGTCCGCGACTTGGAAAATGGGGGCCTCTTCATCCTTGTTAATGGCCACGATAATCTTCGAATCCTTCATGCCCGCCAAGTGCTGAATTGCGCCGGAGATCCCGACCGCCACATAGAGCTCGGGCGCGACGATCTTGCCGGTCTGTCCCACTTGATAGTCATTGGGAACAAATCCCGCATCCACGGCGGCGCGGCTGGCCCCCACGGCGGCGCCCAGTTTGTCGGCCACGGTTTCAATCAAGGCAAAGTTCTCACCGGAACCCATGCCCCTGCCACCGGAAATGATCACCTTGGCCGAGGTCAGCTCCGGCCGTTCGGATTCAGTGAGTTCCTGACCGGCAAAGACTGCCAAATCCTGGCCTCCCGCCGGGGCCAGATCCTCGATGGCCGCTGAGCCGCCCGTGGTCGCGGCGGCTTCGAAGGCCGTGCCGCGCACGGTGACGATCTTGATGGCATCGCTGGTCTTGACCGTCGCCAGGGCATTCCCCGCATAAATCGGTCGGACAAAGGTCTCACCATCGACGATTCCCGAGATATCGGACAGTTGGGCAACATCCAGCAACGCGGCCACCCGGGGCATCAAATTCTTGCCAAAAGTCGTGGCTGGCGCCAGCAGGTGGCCATGGCTCTCGGCCAACCCGACCAGCAGCGGGGTGAGATCCTCGGCCAACATATGCTCATAGGCCCCGTCATCGCAGATCAGGACTTTGGAGACCCCGTCGATGGCGGCGGCTTGCTCGGCCACGGCACGGCAGCCGGATCCGGCAACCAGCACGGTGACCTCCCCCAAGACCTTGGCCGCGGTGACCGTATTCAGAGTGGCGGATTTCAAGGCCGAGTTGTCATGCTCGGCAACGACCAGAACACCCATATCAGATCACCTTCGCTTCGTTCTTCAGTTTGTCCACCAAGGCGGCAACGCTGTCCACCATGACACCCGCTTCGCGCTTGGCCGGCTCTTCGACCTTAAGGGTCTCCAGGCGCGGTGCCACATCGACCCCCAGGTCCGCCGGGGTCATGCCGTCGATCGGCTTTTTCTTGGCCTTCATGATATTGGGCAAAGAGGCATAGCGGGGTTCGTTGAGCCGCAGATCGGTGGTCACCACACAGGGCAGGGCCAAGGACACGGATTCCAGTCCGCCATCCACTTCACGGATCACTTCGGCCCGACCGTCGGCCAGGGCCAACCGAGAGGCAAAGGTCCCTTGCGGCCATCCCAGCAGAGCAGCGAGCATCTGCCCGGTCTGATTGGAATCATCATCAATGGCTTGCTTGCCGAGGACCACCATTTCCGGTGCTTCCTTTTCGGCCAGGGCCTTGAGCAGCTTGGCCACGGCCAGAGGCTGCAATTCCTCGTCGGTCTCCACATGGATGCCCCGATCGGCGCCCATGGCCAAAGCGGTGCGGATGGTTTCCTGACATTGTTTGACGCCCATGGAGACGGCAATCACCTCGGTGGCCGTTCCCGCCTCTTTCAGGCGCACGGCTTCCTCGACAGCGATTTCGTCGAACGGATTCATGGACATTTTGACATTGGCGGTCTCGACACCCGTCCCATCCGTTTTGACGCGGATGCGGACGTTGTAGTCGACGACCCGTTTGATCGCGACCAGGACTTTCATGAACTCCCCGATTCCCTTCTTAAAACAGTTTTATTTCGCACCTGCACAATACGGTGATGACGGAAAGGTGTCAATGTCTCACGGGTGCTCCCGAAATGCCAATAATAGTCACCTATCGGCCTCGGCGCCACCTCTTGAACCGCACGGTCGCGGACAGCAATGCAGCGAACCCGGCCTCGTGGTTTCAGCCATAATCGAGCCGAATGGTGGCGGTGGGGATTGCCGCTATGCCCACTGCTGTTGAAGCGTTACAGTCAACGACTCTGATAATGAGACAGGGAAGGCATAATACTAAAGAGTAAAAACGATCCTCCATATCAGATATCCATAGAATCCATAAATCTACCTCCTTGAACCGATCAGTGTTGATAGAGTATAAGCTTACCCACAATGAAACAATAATACATTTTGAATGGGGAAATGATGCGCAGACAGATCGCAAGCCTAGGCCTGACAGCCATTTTAGTTATTCAGTTGATCCTGGCGCCCTTGGCCCAGGCGGCGGACCAAAACAAATCGGTTGTCAAAACGATCAAAATCGATCCAGGCGCCATTACCACAATCCAAACCAGTTCGGGCCTCGTAAACCTGAGTGACCTGAACAGCAAGTCGCAGCCGAAACTTGTGATCCAGTCCCCGGAGAAGCCCAGCGGGCCGATCTGTGGCGGCGCCAACCAGCCCCGTTGCGCCAAGAAACCCGCGAAATTCGCGTCCGCAGCGCTCGGCAAGTGCCCCACGGGCACCTTCTTCGATATTGGCACCTGGCAATGCTGGAGCTGCCCGAAGGGGTTCAAGCGCACCGCCTGGGCAGTGGATTCCGCCAAGGCCTGTAGCAAGCCGAACAAAAGTATCCGGGGCGAATTCATGGCCGCGTCGTTCGAAGGACCGGTCTGTCCCAAGGGTACCTTCTATGACGGCATCCGCGACGGTGAGTGTCGGAAATGCCCGAAGGGATATAAGCGCTCGGCAGCCCATGTGGACGCCAAGAACGCCTGTTTCGTCCCTGCCCGCGAGGAGTTCAAGCGGATCACCAAACACCGCAAGGGCACCGGTCTCCTCGGAACCGATTGCCCGAAGGGCCAGTTTTGGGACGGGATCGACGGCTACTGCTATAGCTGCCCAAGTGGCTTCAATCGCACCGGTTATTCCGTCCGCGACGCCAAGGCTTGTTCCAGGCGCGTCAAGGAAAAGCAGGCCAAGGCCGAGCATGTGCAAAAAGGCACTTGCAGCCCGGGTGAGTTCCGGGACGCCACGTACCAACGGGACGGCGACGGAGGCACCTGCTGGACCTGTCCCAAGACCTCGGATCGGACGGTCTATGCCGTTCATGGTAAAAAAGCCTGTGAAAAGGGCGGCGGGCTTGAATTCAAGGATGCGACCAAGAAGGCCGACCTGACCTGCCCGGCCGGCCAGGCTTTCGATTTCATTGGCCTGAGCGCCAACGACATCAAAACACGGCCCGAAACCAAAAAAATGAGCGGCCTCAAGCCCATTAAAAGCGGCACCTGTTGGAGCTGCGATAGCGGCTATGACCGGACCCTTTCGGGCGTCAAGAGCAAGGACGCCTGCGAAGCCAAGTCCATGGTCTGGTATTCCCAGCCGTATGAGGAGCCCGGCCTGTTCGGTCTCAAGGGCGCCGAGGATGTTCTGCTCGATATTACCAGGCGTCATCCGCAATTGATCGCGACCAGCATCGAGGAAACGGCGAAGGCCGCGTCGGAATCGAACAAGAAGCTCACCTATGCCAAGGCCTTGAGCATGGAAACCGAGCTGTTCAGGACCACCCCTCACAAGAGCACGGCCGCCGCTGCCGCCGTTCTGGTGCGGGTCATGGCCGCCATCGGGGAACCGAAACACGCCAGCGCAGCGGAAAAACAGCTTCTTAAGTCTTTCTCCGCTCACATTACCGCCAAGCGGACCCACGTCGCGGAAGATGCCTTGGCCGCCTATGAAGGCTGGAAAAAGGCGGATACCTATTGGCGAGCCAAGGGCAGCCGTGGCAACGGCCTGCAAACGATGTTGGATTACGGCACGGTTCCGCCGGATTACTCGACCGTCGCGATGATGAACTCCCTGGCCGTGGGGTCGGCTGGTACGGCCATCGGCATCGCCACCGGCTCCATCCCCATACTCGGGGACGTCTTGGGGGTGACCCTGGGGGCGGCGGGCAACGGTTTCGCCGACTTCAGCGACGCCGAATCGATCGTCAAATTCGGCGCCACCACGGCGGCGGAGCTGGCCTTGGGCAAGGCCATCGAATTCGCCATCGAATCCATGGCGAAGACGACCATCAAGACCTTGACCAGCCAGGCGGTGAAAAATGCCGGCTACCTGGCGGCCCACCGCGCCGCCGGACACGTGGCCAAGGAGGCCGGGACGCGCATGCTGTCGCTGGCCGGAGGCGCGGGCCCGCAGATCATCATTTCCGCTGCCTTCATGATTGGTCAGGTGGCTCTCGACCAGGTGTTCGAAATCGCCAACGCGAAACCCAAATTGCTCAATGCCATCGCCCATGCCAAGCGTAGTCCGAATCTGGCCCGAATGGTCAAATCCGCGCAAGGCAATGGCGAATTGCTGGGGTATTGGAGTTTCCTAATCTCCACCGAAAAGAAACCCTCGGCCGCGTTCACCAAGGCCTTCGCTCCGGCGGCCGACTTGGCCACCAAGGCCATGGCTTCTTCGGATACCGCCAAGAAAAAGGCTACCAAAACAGCCCCGGCAAAGAAGATGGCCGCCAAATCCGCCGCGTCATTCAATGCCAACGGTAAGTGGCACAAGATGCCCGGTGCCGCCATCGATGTGGGGGCCGGACCAGCAGGCCGCGTTGTGGTGATTGGCAAGAAAGGCGGAGTCTTCCGTTGGAATGCCAAGAAAAACAATTGGGACAAGCTCCCCGGCACCCTGGCCCGCGTCGACGTGACGCCCCAGGGCAACCCGGTGGGCGTCAACGCCAAGGGTGAAATCTGGGCCTTGAACGGGGAAAAATGGACCAAGCTCCCCGGCGCCGCCAAGGATATCGGCGTCGGCGCCGATGGCACCACTTGGGTCATCGGCACCAAGGCCGTCAATGGCGGGTTCGAGATTTTCCGCTGGAAAAAAGGCAAATTTTCCAAGGTGAAGGGCGCTGCCGTGCGCATTGACGTGGACAGCAAAGGCAACGCCTGGGCGGTCTCCGACAATGGCAAGCTGTTCCATTACACCGGCAAGAATTGGAAGCACGAAGCCAAGGCCCCCAAGGCACAGGATGTCGCCGTAGGCGCCAACGGTAGCCTGTTCCTGCTGGCCACCGACGGCACGCCCTACCGCAAGTCCGGCGGCAAATGGGTCAAGATGGGCGGCAAGGCCAATAACATCACCGCCGATGCCAATGGCACACCCTGGGTGATCAACAGCAAGATGGATATCTTCGCCTGGAAGTAAGATCCTTCCGACAGCAAACGAAAAGCGCCGCCGGATCCCACCGGCGGCGCTTTTTCTGTTCTGAGGCTTTATTCCGCCGTCTCGCCTGGTTTCCACAGGATATCGGCCTTGCCATTGTCGTTGAGATGCCGCGACAGCACGAACAATAGGTCCGACAGCCGATTGACATACTTCAAGGCCTCGGGATTGAGGTCTTCCACGGCGGCCAGTGACGTCATGCACCGTTCGGCCCTTCGCACCACCGTGCGGGCGTAATGCAGGCGGGCGGCCGACGCGGCGCCGCCAGGCAACACGAAGCTGTTCAACGGCTCGAGCAGGGAATTGTAGACGTCGATGTCGCGTTCCAGGGCCAGAACCTGATTTCCGGTGATGCGCAGGTGCTTGTCCTTGCCGTCCTTGGGGATCGGGGTGCAAAGATCAGCCCCCAGATCGAACAGCTCGTTTTGAATGCGGGCCATCAGGTGATCCACCTCGCCACCGGTATAAAGACGGGCCAGACCGATGATGGCGTTGGCCTCGTCAATAGTGCCGTAGGCCTCCACCCGCAGGTCGTGTTTATCCACCTTGGCGCCGTTGCCCAAGGCCGTGGTACCGTGATCGCCTGTCCGGGTATAGATCTTTGATAGCCAAACCATGGTCCGCTCCCCTTGACGATGGTGGGTGCCTGCCGACTCGTCCGAGCCAGAAAGGCTTACCTCACCATTCTAAAGCACCGGGCCATCGGGACAAAGAAGATCAGCGCCCCGACAGCAGTCCTCGCGCGATGACCTGGGCTTGAATCTCCGCCGCGCCCTCGAACACATTGAGGATACGAGCGTCGCAGAGTACCCGGGAAATGGGGTATTCCATGGCATAGCCGTTGCCGCCGTGGATCTGCACCGCATTATCGGCATTGGCCCAGGCAACCCGGGCGGCGAGTAGCTTGGCCATGCCCGCCTCGATATCGCAGCGCTCATCGGAATCCTTGGCCCGAGCCGAGAAATAGCTGAGCTGGCGGGCAATCATGGTCTCCACCGCCATCCAGGCCAGCTTGCCATGCACCCGGGGGAAGGCATAAAGCGGCTTGCCGAACTGGATGCGTTCCTCGGCATAGCGCATGCCCATTTCCATGGCGCATTGGGCCACGCCCACGGCGCGGGCGGCGGTCTGAATGCGGGCGGATTCAAAGGTTTCCATGAGCTGTTTGAAGCCCTGGCCCTCCTCGCCACCGAGCAGACCATCGGCGGGAACCTTGAAACCGTCAAAGGCCAGTTCGTATTCCTTCATGCCGCGATAGCCCAGCACCTCGATCTCGGTGCCTTCCATGCCCTCGGCGGGGAACGGGGCCTCTTCGCTGCCGCGTGGCTTTTCCGCCAGCAGCATGGACAGGCCGCGATAGCCCTTTTCGTCCGGGTTGGTGCGCACCAGCAGGGTCATCATGTCCGAGCGGGCGGCATGGGTGATCCAGGTCTTGTTGCCGGTGACCACGTAGTCGTCGCCGTCTTTGACCGCGCGGGTGCGCAAGGAAGCCAGATCGGAGCCGGTGTTGGGTTCGGTGAACACCGCTGTCGGCAGCAACTCGCCCGAGGCCAGCATCGGCAGGTATTTCTCTTTCTGTGCCTCAGTGCCACCCAGGCGAATCAGCTCGGCGGCAATCTCCGAGCGGGTGCCCAGCGAGCCGACGCCGATATAGCCCCGGGCCAGTTCCTCGGTGACCACGCACATGGCCATCTTGCCCATGTCCAGACCACCGAATTCCTCGGGGATGGTCAGACCGAACACGCCCAACTCGGCCATCTGCTCGACGATGGACATGGGGATCAGTTCGTCCTTCAGGTGCCAGTCATGGGCATGGGGCACCACCTGCTCCTCGGCGAAGCGGCGGAACTGGTCACGTACCATGTCCAGGGTCTCGTCGCCGAGGCCCGGGTTGCCGTAGTTGCCATGGGCGATCAGTTCGGCAATGCGTTGGGCGGCGGCGGCGGTGAAGCCGTGATCGCGCAACAAATGGGTCTGCGGGCATTGCAGCCGGAAACGCTCACTGGCCTCGATCCCGAAGGTCGCCGGACGCACCACCTCGCCCTGACTCATGGGAATGCCACCGTAAAGCTGATGCAGGTATTCGGAGAAGGCAGCCTGCAGGATCAGTTGTTCCAGATCCCCAAAGGCGCCGTCGGCTTCCAACCGCTCGGCCCAATGATACATCTGCTCAAGTGCCTCGACGGTCGTCGCCAGCCAGGCATATCCGTGGCAGGCCATCTGCTCCCGTTCGATCAATGCCGGGTCCAGCTTGCCGTTTTCACCAGTGACCATGGCAGCCACATGCTCGCGCACGGAGACTTCCACATCACGGGCGGTGCGCAGGGCCTTTTCACAGGTGGGCAGAAGCTCCCGTAGGATATGATTTTCGGTCGGCATGATCCCGATTCCTTTCCCCATCGTCTGGGCAGCTCCATAAGAGCGGCCATCGAACGCTTTGATTATTGAAAGAGCCCGAATCCCGGAAACGACAGGCCAGCCGTTCCCGGGACCGGTAATAGAGGCATCAATCGCCCGCGATGACGTCTTCCACGGTGCGGCGGCCGGGCTTTTTGGCCTGAACCAGCACGGCCATGTTGCCGGGCTTATGCTCGTTCTTGCGCATCTTCACATGGGCAGCGGGGATGTCTTCCCAGGAATAGACATCTGACATACAGGGGTCGATGCGCCGCTCCAGCACCAGCTTGTTGGCCTGAGAGGCCTGTAGCAGGTTCGCGAAGTGACTGCCCTGGATCCGCTTCTGACGCATCCAGACGAAACGGGCGTCGAAGGTGATGTTGTAGCCGGTGGTACCGGCGCAGAACACCACCATGCCGCCACGCTTGACGATGAAGGCCGAGACCGGGAAAGTCGCCTCGCCCGGGTGTTCAAAGACCATGTCCACATCGACGAATTTGGCGGTGTGTTCCCAAATCGCCTTACCGAACTTACGCACCTCTTTCATGTAGGGACCGAACTCGTCGCCACCCACGTCGGGCAGCCGTCCCCAGCAGTTGAAGTCCTTGCGGTTGATAACGCCCTTGGCGCCCAGGCCCATGACAAAGTCCCGCTTGTCCTCTTCGGAGATCACGCCGATGGCATTGGCGCCCGCGGTGGAGATCAACTGAATGGCCATGGAACCGAGGCCACCCGAGGCGCCCCAGACCAAAACGTTCTGGCCGGGCTTCAAGGTGTGCGGCCGATGGCCGAACAGCATCCGATAGGCGGTGGCCAGGGTCAGGGTGTAGCAGGCGCTCTCTTCCCAGGTCAGGTGTTTCGGGCGCGCCATGCACTGCTGTGCCTGCACCCGGGTAAACTGGGCAAAGGATCCGTCGGGCGTTTCATAACCCCAGATTCTCTGGCTGGGCGAATACATGGGATCGCCGCCGTTACATTCCTCGTCATCACCGTCTGCCTGATTGCAATGAACAACCACTTCGTCGCCCACCTTCCAGCGGGTGACCTTGGAGCCCACGGCCCAGACGATGCCCGAGGCATCGGACCCGGCGATGTGATAGTCGTCCTTATGTACGTCGAATACGGAGATCGGCACACCAAGGGAGGCCCAGACGCCGTTGTAGTTGACGCCCGCGGCCATTACCAGGATCAGCACGTCGTGGCTGTCGATCTCGGGAGTATCGACCACTTCCACCTGCATGGCCGTGTCCGGCTCACCATGGCGTTCGCGGCGGATCACCCAGCCATACATCTGCTTCGGCACGTGGCCGAGCGGCGGAATCTCACCGATTTCATACAGGTCTTTCTTCGGCTGGTTGGCCGTCGGATCCGGAATTTCCACTGCCTCGGTCATTGGTTCTGCTCCCTTATCGCGGTCACTAAAGGCGCCCTTTGTGGAGGGTCGCGTGTTTGCACTGCACAAAAGTTTTACCGGTTTCGATCTTTCTTCGCAATGCACAAGATGATAGATTGGTGACAAATTTTCAGGGAATATGTAATTTTATTATATTTTCTGGTCATTTAATGGTGAATTCGAACCGAGGGAGGCCTCAAAAATGGGCAAGAATTTCGCAGATGCAGCAGGAAATGGTAACAAGAACGCCCAAAAAAAGGACCGTCCCTGGCTGATCCGCACCTATTCGGGCCATTCTTCGGCAGCGGCATCCAATGCCCTTTACCGAAAAAATCTTGAACGGGGCCAAACCGGCCTGTCGGTGGCCTTCGATTTACCCACGCAGACCGGCTACGACTCCGATCACCCGTTGGCGCGAGGCGAAGTGGGCAAGGTAGGCGTCCCCCTTTGTCACCTGGGGGACATGGAAACCCTGTTCGACGGTATTCCGCTGGACAAGATGAATACCTCCATGACCATCAATGCCCCGGCGCCCTGGCTCTTGGCGCTTTATATCGCCACCGCGGAACGGCAAGGCGCCAGCCGTGGCGACCTAGCGGGCACGGTGCAGAACGATCTGGTCAAGGAGTTCCTGTCCCGGGGCACCTATATCTTCCCGCCCAAGCCGTCCTTGAAGCTGATGACCGATATCATCGCCTTCACCTATCGGGAGATTCCCAAGTGGAACCCCACCAACGTCTGCTCGTACCATTTACAAGAAGCAGGCGCGACGCCGGTGCAGGAAATGGCCTATGCCCTGGCCACCGCCATCGCCGTGCTGGATGCGGTGAAGGAGTCCGGTCAGGTCCCCGAAGAAGACTTTCCCAAGGCGCTGAGCCGGATCAGTTTCTTCGTCAACGCCGGAATCCGCTTTATTACCGAGTTGTGCAAGATGCGGGCGTTCAACGAGCTTTGGGCGGAAATCGCCACCGAGCGCTATGGCGTCGAAGACGAGAAAATGCGCCGCTTCCGCTATGGCGTACAGGTCAATTCCCTGGGCCTGACCGAACAGCAGCCGGAAAACAACGTCTATCGAATCCTTCTCGAGATGCTGTCGGTGGTGCTGTCCAAGAACGCCCGCGCCCGCGCCGTGCAGCTCCCGGCCTGGAACGAGGCCCTGGGCCTGCCGCGCCCCTGGGACCAGCAATGGAGCCTGCGACTGCAACAGATCTTTGCCCATGAGACGGACCTGCTTGAATATGGCGACATCTTCGATGGCTCGCGGGAAATTGCCGAGCAGGTGGAGAAGCTGAAAATCGCCGCCCGGGCCGAATTGGAAACCATTGCCGGGATGGGTGGCGCCATCGATGCCGTGGAAAGCGGCTATCTGAAGCGGGCTTTGGTACAGTCCAATGCCGTCCGACTGGCCGCCATCGAATCCGGCGAGCAGAAGGTGGTCGGCGTGAACTGTTTCCAAGAAGGCGAGGAAAGCCCTCTGGTGGGCTCCGACGGCGGCTATATGTCCGTCGACCCGGCGGCCGAACAGGAACAGATCGAGCGGCTCAAGGCCTGGCGCGCCCAACGGGACGACGCCGCCGTGAAAGCCGCCCTAACCGAATTGAAAGCCGCCGCCAATGAAGGTCGCAATATGGTCGAGCCTTCCATTACTTGTGCCCATGCGGGCGTGACCACCGGTGAATGGGGCGACGCCCTGCGCGACGTGTTCGGTGAATACCGCGCCCCGACCGGAATCGCCAAGGCGCCGTCATCCCCCGACCGTTCCAGCGACGCCATGGAAGAAGTACGTGGCAAGGTCGCCGCCGCCGCCCAGCGGCTGGGCCGCCCGGTGAAAATCTTGGTGGGCAAGCCCGGCCTCGACGGCCATTCAAACGGTGCCGAACAGATCGCCCTGCGCGCCCGCGACGCCGGGATGGAAGTGGTCTATGAAGGCATTCGCCTGACCCCGGCCCGCATTGCCGAAACGGCGTTGGAGGAACAGGTGCATATTATCGGCCTGTCGATCCTGTCGGGCTCTCACAAGCCCCTGGTCACCGAGACCCTGGAACAGCTCCGGGCGGTGGACATGGCCAATGTGCCGGTGGTGGTCGGCGGCATCATCCCCCCCGAAGACGCCGAGGAAATGGTCGCTGCCGGTGTCGCCCGGGTCTACACGCCGAAAGACTTCGATCTGTCGACGATCATGGGGGATTTGGCGGATATGGCCGCGGAGCCTTGAGGAAAACGACAAGCAACTCGGCAAGGGATCGCGCGAACCCCATGAAGTGGAAACGCAGGCTTCGACAGGCTCTATACGTAAGGGATCCCAAATAACCACGCCATAGCCCGCCTCATCCCCCCGGCAACCGCACCGGGATGGGTTCCGCCGAGGCATCGGCCCGGGGGTCGGGCAGCAGAGGGTTCATGGTGCGGATCAGATAGCTGACCACACCGGCCTGGAATTCCTTGCGCACCGCCGACCAGGTGACCCAGATTCCGCCGCGCGGCTCGTATTCGCGGATTTGCGAATCCAGACGGGCGTCGGCCAGGGGAATGCCGAGATTCTCCGAGCGCCCGGCGCGCAGCCATTCGGGCTGTACCCCGCCGTGCCAGATCACATAGACCCCGCTCATGCCCATCAGCCCGATCTCTTCGGGGATCACATCGGCCAGACGCCAGAACTGGCCGTCCGGCGCCCGTACCCATTGGGGATCCTGGACGCCGAGGTCTCCCTTGCCGATCATGATGTCGAGCAGACCCATCAAATATTCCCTCGATTAAGGACAGGGCATCCTACCTCATCTCACCAGGGATTTCAGGCGGTAAATGGCGCAAATTTCGTCCGTGATTCGGGGCATTGAGGCAGCCTCCTCCGGTCTACAGACAAAACAAACCTCGATTATTACCGCCCTCAACCACCTGAAATCATTTTAGTTTCCATGCCATGTAACAAAAAAAATTCACCCCCGTGACCGCCATCACAGATCAGGCCTGGTGCCTTGGCTAAAAAAGGATCAACAGATTTCAACGAGGAGCCAAAACCAATGAATAAGTTTATCGCTTTTGTCGGAGCCTGCGCCTTGTCCCTGACCCTCAGCCAGGCCGCCAACGCCTCGTTGATCAATAGCTATTCCGGCGCGGGCATGGGCCTGCCGGACCGGGTCAACGCCAACAGCACCATCAATGTGGCCGACGACTTCACCGTCGGCGACGTAACGGTCAGCCTGGACAATCTCTACCATACCTATTCCGGTGATTTGATCGTCACCCTGTCCCATGGCGGTCAGTCGGCTCGATTGACCAACGGTTCGGGCTGGAATACCGTCAATGGTACCTATACTTTCAGCGATGCGGGTGTGGGATCCAACGACAGTTGGTATTATCAGGCCGGATCAACAACCCTGGCCTATGCCTCCCTTGCCATCTTCGATGGCCTGTCCAGCCTCGGTGCCTGGACCCTGAACGTCTACGATCAGTATGGATGGGATTCCGGAAATCTGGGCGGCTGGACCCTGAACCTTGCGGGCGCCGCCTCCTCCGCTGCCCGCATCGCGGTTCCCGAACCCGCCAGCCTGGCCCTGTTTGGCGCGGGTCTTATCGGCCTGGGCTATGCCCGCCGCCGCAAGACCGCCTAAGTCCAAATCAGCCTTTTCTGATTGCAGCGACGGCGCCCCCGGGGGCGCCGTTTTCTTGGGTCGTCACGGGAAGTTCATGGGCCATTCATTGAATCGCAACCCTTTGGCCCCATATTCAAAGAGCTAGCCTGAAGCAATGGGGCTTCGGGACGATTATTTTGGTACGGAGGACGTCATGTCCAATAGCGTTTTGGCCTCTCGGCTGATCGTTCCGGGCCGTAAAACGGTTGTGATGCGGACTATCCGCCGCCGTTAACGGTCCATTTTCTTCCACCGGTCGGGTGAGTCCCGGCCGGGTTTCGGAAGAAACACCGGATCCACCCCACCCCCTTTCATATACACGCCATTGGCCCTTTCCCTACGCCATGGGGTGAGCTAAGGTCTGCGCCCATTCGGAACCCATCACGGAGAGACACCCATGGTCCGCTCCCTGACAGGCGTTTGCGCCGTCTTGCTGGTCAGTGCCCTGATTGCGGCCTCCCCTGCCCGGGCCGAGACCCTGCGCATCCACCACTTCCTACCCACTTCCAGCACAACCCACGCCAAGTTTCTGGTGCCTTGGGCCAAGCGGGTGGAAGAGCAATCGGGTGGGCGGCTCAAGTTTCAGGTCTATCCTTCCATGCAGATGGGTGGCAAGCCGCCACAGCTCTACGATCAGGCGCGAGACGGCGTGGCCGATCTGATCTGGACCCTGCCAGGCTATACCGCAGGTCGCTTTCCGGTCATGGAAGCCCTGGAACTGCCGTTCATGGTCTCCACCGCCGAGTCCACCAGCCAGGCCGCCTGGTCGTTCTACGACAAGTACGGACGAGAGGAATTCAAGGATGTGCATCCGCTTTTGCTGCATGTGCATGCGCGCGGCTCGTTTCACCTGCGCGGCCATCCGGTGAAGGCTCTGGACGACCTAAAGGGCCTCAAGGTCCGGGCCCCCAGCCGCACCATCAACGCCGCTCTGAAAGCGCTTGGTGCCACCCCTGTGGGCATGCCGGTGCCGCAAGTACCGCAATCCCTGTCCAAGGGTGTCATTGATGGCGCGGTGATCCCCTATGAGGTGGCCGCTTCCCTGAAGGTGCCGGAACTGGTGGACAGCCACACCGAGATCGGTGGACCGCGCGGCTTCTATACGGCCTTGTTCCTGTTCGCCATGAACAAGGACAAGTACAACGCCCTGCCCAAGGACCTGCAAAAAATCATCGACGATAATTCCGGCCTGCCCCTGGCCAAGGAAATCGGTCGCCTGTGGGACGAGGAGGAAGACGCTGGACGAAAGGTCGCCGCCGACCGGGGCAATGCCATCACCGTCATCCCGCCGGAGGATCTGGGTCCCTGGCGGGAACAATCCCAGCCGGTGATTGATGCCTGGGTCGATGCCCGCGATAAGGAAGGCCGGGATGGTGCCGCCATGCTGGCAGAGGCCCGGGCCCTGATCGAACGGTATGGCCGCTGAACGGCCCCTTTCCTCTTTCCACCGCGCCCTGGACCGCCTGAGCGGCCTGTTCGCCCTGGGCGGCGGGATGCTGTTGGTGGCCGTCGGCCTGATGACGGTGGTCAGCATTGTTGGACGCTGGCTGTTCTTTGTACCGGTACCCGGTGATTTCGAACTGATGCAGAACGGCTGCGCCGTGGCCATCTTCACCTTTTTGCCCCATGCCCAGATGCGTCGCGGCCATGTGGCCGTGGACCTGTTTACCCGCAGCCTTCCCCCCTCCATTCAAAAGGGCGTCGAGGCCATCGGTTTCGGGATTTTCACCCTGATTGCCGCCCTGCTCACCTGGCGGCTGAGCCTGGGCGGTCTGTCCTTCTTGACCAGTGGCGAGACCAGCATGATCCTCGGCTTGCCTCTGTGGTGGAGCTTTCCACCCATCGTCGCGTCTTGTGCCCTGCTCACCTTGTGCTGCCTTTCCGACCTGATCGGGAGCCTGAGACGATGAGCGATCTGGCATTTGGCGGGACAATGATCGGCGTGCTGCTGGCATTGATTGCCCTGCGGCTGCCCATTGGGGTGGCCATGCTGCTTTGTGGCGGACTGGGCTATGCGACGCTGAACGGCTGGATGCCGCTGCTCAACTACCTCAAGACCGCCCCCTATTGGCGCTTTTCCACCTACGACCTGTCGGTGGTGCCGCTGTTTCTTTTGATGAGCCAGTTCGCCACCCGGGCGGGTCTCAGCCGCGACCTGTTCGAGGCGGCACGGATCTGGGCCGGCGGTCTGCGCGGCGGATCGGCCATGGCCGCCATCGGCGCCTGTGCCGGATTCGGCTCCGTCTGCGGCTCGTCGCTGGCCACCGCCGCCACCATGGGACAGGTGGCCCTGCCGGAACTGCGCCGGCAGCGATACGACGGCGGATTGGCCACGGCGACGCTGGCCGCCGGAGGCACTTTGGGTATCTTGATCCCGCCCTCCGTCGCCCTGGTGCTCTATGCCATTTTGGTGGAGGCCAACGTGGCCACGCTGTTTCAGGCCGCCCTGATCCCCGGTGTTCTGGCCGCCTTGGGGTACGTGCTGGTGATTGCCTTGCTGGCTCGCCTGCGCCCGGAGCTGGGCCCGGCGGGAGATCCCACCTCCTGGGTCGAGAAGCTGAGGGCCTTGCGCCGCGTGAGCGCGGTGGGCGTCATCTTCATCATTGTCATCGGCGGGATCTACGCCGGGATCTTCACCCCCACCGAGGGCGCCGCCGTGGGAGCCTGCGCCACGGGTCTGCTGGCACTGATGCATGGCGAATTGGGCTGGACCGCCTTTAAAGACAGCCTGCTGGGCATGGCGGAAACCACCGCCATGATCTTCTTGATTCTGTTGGGAGCCGATTTGTTCAATGCCTTCTTGGCGCTGACACAATTGCCTTTTGTCGCCGCGGAGGTCATTGGCGGATCCGGGTGGTCGCCGTTCATGGTCCTGGCGGCCATTTTGCTGATTTATCTGGTTCTTGGTTGCGTGATGGATTCCCTATCCATGATCCTGCTGACTGTACCGGTGTTCTGGCCGATCATGGCCGGGCTCGATTTCGGCATGAGTCCGGATGAGACCAAGGTCTGGTTCGGCATTTTGGCCTTGATGGTGGTGGAAGTAGGCTTGATCACGCCACCGGTGGGAATGAACGTCTATGTCATCAACGCCTTGGCCCGCGACATCCCCATGGGTGCCACCTTCAGGGGTGTCTGGCCGTTCCTTTTGTCGGATCTTGGGCGAGTGATTTTGCTGGCCGCGCTGCCGGGGATTACCCTTTGGCTGCCCGGGCTATGGGGCTCTTGAATGGGACGCCTTGTGGAACCAAAGTGGGCAGCGTATACTCGCGACTTGGAAACGCTTTTGATTTCAGGGGATAAATCATGCGCACCGTTGGTTCCCACGCGCCGAGGAAATACGGCACGACGGCCGCCGCCACTCAGGAACTGATCAATAACGTCGGTGGCCTGAAGGAAGCGGAAAAGGTCTGCGGACGAGGAAAAACCGTGCTGCACGACTACGCCGACCCCCACAAGCCCGACCGTTCAATCCCCATTCATATCGTCGAAGTGCTGGAGAAAGCCTCGGGAACCCATCCGGTGACCGAACACCTGGCCGCCCAAGCCGGTCTGCTGGTGATCGATATCCCGGCGGAAAAGACCGAATTGGAGTGGCTGGCCCATATCTCGCGGGTCTCCAAGGAGTTTTCAGATGTGCTGCGCAAGACATATGAATTCCTCGAAGATGACGGGATCATCGACGAACACGAGGCGCGGATCCTGCTGAAGGAAATCGACGAGAATCTTTTGGTGCTGGCCGACATGCGGGAATCCGTCCGCCTGCGCGTCAACAACGAAGACGACTAAAGGCTTTAGTCTTTCCGCCATGAACGACCCCACCGTATTCGTCCCAACACCGCCGGTGCTGCTGCCGGTGGCCGGGACATCTGCCCTCTTTCCTGTCCGCCACATTCATTGCATCGGTCGGAACTACGCCGATCATGCCCGGGAGATGGGCGCCGATCCCGATCGGGAACCACCGTTTTTTTTCGCCAAGGCGGCGCAGGCGGCCGTGGGCGGCACGGACACTTTCTCGGTTCCTTATCCCAAGGCCACGGAGCGGCTGGAACATGAAGTGGAACTGGTGGTCGCCCTAGGGCCCGAGGGGGCGCCTTTCGGAGTCGCCATCGGTATCGACCTGACCCGGCGGGACCTGCAAGCTCTGGCCAAATCCAAGGGACGCCCATGGGAGAGCGCCAAGTCTTTTACCGGCGCCGCGCCCATCGGCCCGATCCAGCCACTTGATGGCCGCCCGGTTCCCGTTTCCGGGCGGATCGCCCTGTCGGTCAACGGAATGCCGCGCCAGGACGGCAATCTGGACCAGATGATCTGGTCGGTGCCAGAAGCCTTGGGCCACCTGACCGCCGAGGACCGGCTTTATGCCGGAGACCTGTTGTTCACCGGCACTCCCGCCGGGGTCGGCCCGGTACAGCCGGGGGATGTGGTAGGGGCCGAGATCGAGGGCTTGGGCGGCATTTCGGTCACCATTGGAGACCCCCACCCGTGAGAATGATCGCCGTGATTATGGCGGTGGTCGCCGGATGGCCGCTGGCCGGCTGCGCCACCCAGACTCGCTGGGAGCACGCCTCTCGCCCGCCCTCCCAATGGACGGCGGACCAGGGGACCTGCAAGCGGTGGGCAGCCCGGGAAGCAGAGAAGGATTTGGTGCGAAGCGACTATGGAGGGTCGGGGATTTCTTCCGCCAGCACCTACGACAAGCAGATGACCGGATATCAGCTATCGAAGCGCAGGGCGGCGTTGGAAGCTCGCTGTCTGCGGGCCAACGGCTACCGCCCGGCGAAGAATTAACAGGCTGCTTCTGTAATCGAGTCATTTGAGTCAAGCTGATTTCCAAGCCGTCGGTTTGAACCTGGGGTATGTGGCGCCCTTTGCTTCTGTCCGCGGTCGACGTCGTCGCCGCATGATGGGGATCAAGGGGGATCGGGTGCAGCAATCTGAAAAGCGTGGTCTTACGCCACTGCAGCCTGCGCGCTGTCATCCGAGCCCCGCGCGTCGCCACGCGTCCTGGCCGCCCTTCAGGCGATCTCGGTTTTCGTTGTGTTTAGATGGCGGTCTCCTCCTTGCGGTACTGGAAGTCCGTGCCGTCGATCCACATGCGATGCATGATTACGGCGAGACGCCGGGCAACGGCTACCTTGGCGCGTTTCATCCCGCGCCTTTTGGCGACCGCGAGCCCCCAGTGTTTGAGCCAGGACCAACGGCGGGTTCGAGTGAGAAGTGCATTGGCGGCCTCGAACAAAAGCCAACGAACCATGGCATCTCCGCACTTGCTGATGGGGCCGCTTCGGTCCTGCTCTCCCGAGGCGTATCTGCGTGGGACAAGCCCGAAGTGGGCGCCGACCATGACCGACTTTTGAAACCGTTCCGGCACGTCGAGTCCTGTCCTGAAAGCGAGGGCGGTAACTGGGCCGACGCCGGGAACGGTCATCAGGCGCCGGCAAACGCTATCATCGCGCGCAGCGGCATGAACCTGCCGGTCGAGCTTGTCGAGTTGTTCGAGCAAGGCTTGGCGCGCAAGCAAGAGCGGCTCGGCGGCTGCGCTGAGGTGCGGGTTATCAGCCGTCAATTCCCGAACCCGCGCCGCGAAAAGGCGTCCGCGCGCCATACCGACCTTGAGGCCGAAAGCTTTCAATGTTCCTCGTACCGTATTGGACAACTGACGGACCTGATGAACCAGGGTCTCCCGATGGGTCAGCACCATCCGGAGCTCCTGACTGCGCGCGGTCTTGACGTGGGTCGCGCGGTACAAACCGGTCCGCATCGCCTGGCTGATCAAGCGGGCGTCGCGACGGTCCGTCTTGACTGGGCTGGCGCTGGCAAAGGCCTTCATTTGCCGGGTCTCGATACAAATCACAGGGAGGCCCCGACTGGACAGTCCTGCGTACAGCCAAGGCGCCAGAGGGCCAGCTTCCAACCCAATTCGCGCAAAGCCACGCCCGCTTTCCTCGAGCCAAGTGGCGACCGCCTCGGGTGTGCTTGACACCTTGCCTTCGCGAATGACGGTTCCCTTTGCATCAATCTCACAGATCGAAATGCTTGCCATCGATACGTCCATTCCAACAAAATACTCCATAGCTGGTCTCCTCTGGCCATGTCCAGGAATTGACCCGGATACTTGATCAAGACCGAGTGTGGAGACCAGCTGACTGTCTAGGCAATCCCTGACTGCTCGATTACCGCCATCTGAAAAAGTGTTGTCCGACGGCCCGCCTCGCCCTTCGTCCCTCGACAAGCTCGGGATGAGGAAGCTCAGGGTGAGGCTAACATGTTGAAATTAAAAGGCCCTCATGCTGAGCTTGTCGAAGCATGTGTCGCCACAGGCTCGAAATCGGACGTTTTCTGCAGCCTGTTGGGACGCCTCCCGTCAGGCGGGATGGCCGACGGCGTGGATTTTTCTCCCGATCAAGGCCTTGAATGCTGCAAGGCCATTCTTGAGTCCGCTGAGGAGGATACGGGTTCTCTCCCGCTGGATCAGGCGGCGGATTTGAGCATCCACTTCCCAAGCAGTAACCCGCCCTTCGTTCAGGGCCTCAACAAGCGAAAGCATTTCTAATCGGGTTTTATACACTTTTGTCATAGACTTATCTCCTTTGTTGGAGTGTTCCCAGTTCTCTGATTCCTATATAAACCTCTCGTACCAAATCGGTAGCTCCATTGCTGCAGCGCAGCATTGCGGATCCGACATGACATCTGCCCCATGAATACCTAAATTCTAGTAGAGCCCTGTTTTCACTGGATAGAGACCCCAGGCCCATGACCCGAAACTTCGCCGACCGCCTTGCTCGATTGCGACAATATCTTCTGAGTCAGGGTCTGGATGGGTTCGTCGTTCCCATGGCCGACGAGTTTCAGGGCGAATATCTACCCCCTTCGGCCCGTCGATTGGAGTGGCTTTGCGGGTTTTCCGGCTCAGCGGGGATCGCGGCGGTGCTGGCCGACCGGGCGGCGCTGTTTATCGACGGTCGCTATACCCTGCAGGCCCGCAACGAAGTGGATTCCACACTCTTCGAACATCGCCATTTGACTCAGCAGCCGTTGACCGCATGGATCACCGAGCAACTCCCCAGCGGCGGCAAGCTGGGCTATGACCCGCGCCTGCATACCGCCGATGGAGCCGGACGCCTGCGCAAGGCCTGCCACGACGCGGGCGCCGATGCGGTGCCGGTGGCCACCAATCCCATTGATACCCTCTGGCAGGACCGCCCCGCACCGCCGCGGGAACCGGCAAGGGCCTTCCCTCTTGCCCAAGCGGGACGCGACTCGGCGGACAAAAGGCGGGAGATGGCGGCCCACCTGACCAAGGCGGGTGAAGATGCCATGGTGCTGACAACCCCGGAATCGGTGGGCTGGCTGCTCAATCTGCGCGGGGCCGACCTGCCCTATACCCCGGTCGCCTTGGCTTTCGCCATTCTCCATGCCAAGAACCACCGAGTGGATCTATTCATTGATGCCGACCGGCTGCCAACCGATCTGGACCCCGCCGTGACGGCCGTCGCGCCCGATCAATTGGAACGGGCCCTTGATCGGTTGGGTCAGGCCGGGGCGAAAGTCCGGCTCGATCCCTCCTCTGCGGGACAATGGTTTTTCGAGCGTCTGACCGCCGCGGGTGCCACCATATCCCGTGCCGCCGATCCCTGTATCCTGGCCAAGGCCAACAAGAACCCGGTGGAATTGGCGGGCATGCGCCACGCTCATCGGCGCGATGGCGTCACCCTGGTGCGCTTTCTTTCATGGCTCGACCGTCATGGTCTGAACGAGGGCGTGACGGAAAGCCTGGCCGCCGACCGCCTGGAAGGCCTGCGCCGGGAAAACGAGCATTTCCATGGCCTCAGCTTCCCGACCATCGTTGGCAGCGGGGCCAATGGTGCCATCGTCCATTACCGGGTAACCGAAAACAGCAACCGGCGCCTAAATTCCGGGGACATGTTTCTGATTGATTCAGGTGCACAGTACCTTGACGGCACCACCGATGTCACCCGAACGGTGGTCATGGGCACCCCCACAACCGAGCAAAAGCGCCACTTTACTTTGGTATTAAAGGGACATATTAACTTAGCCGAGAGTTGCTTTCCCGTCGGCACCACCGGAGGTCAGATCGACGTGCTGGCCCGCCGCCCCCTATGGGAGGCCGGTCTGGATTATGACCATGGAACGGGGCACGGGGTCGGACATTTCCTGGGCGTGCACGAAGGCCCGCAACGGATCTCCAAGCTCTGCAACAAGGTGGCCTTGGCACCGGGCATGATCCTGTCCAATGAACCGGGCTACTATCGGGAAGGGGAATACGGTATCCGCATCGAGAATCTGGTGGCCGTCACCGAGGTCCTTCCGCCGCCCGGAGCCGAACGCCCCTTGCTCGGTTTCGAAACTCTCACCCTTTGCCCCATCGACCGACGGCTGGTCCAAACCGACATGCTGGGTGATGGCGAACAAAAGTGGCTGAACGCCTACCATGAACGGGTACGGGAGACGCTCACCCCGATGCTCGACCGCGATGACGAGGATTGGCTGGAGAACGCGACAGCCCCCCTTTAAGCCGCCGCGACCATCTCTTGGCACTCTTCGGCCAGCATCATGAGTTCCTGGAGCGTCCAGGTGCCTTGATCGTTGAGCCGATCAGCCATGCCCCAGGGTATCTGGTCCAGGCCGTTGCGGGCCCCCGAGATCGCCCCGGCCATGGCGCCGGTGGTATCCACGTCGCCGCCGACAATCACCGCCGTGCGCAAGGTTTCACGAAAGTCGTCGGGGCTGCGCAGGAAACTGTATAGCGCCCAGAGCACCGACCCGACCACATAGGGCGGGATGCCCAGCCACATATCCCGGTGATTCATGGGCCGCCCGGCCCGGGCAATGAACCGCAAGGCCTTTTCCGGCGTCAGCCCAATCCAATCGGCGAGCCGCATCAAGGCATCACTCATGTCCGCATCCACCGGATCAGTCCATTGGGTCAGGCGCTTCAAAAAAGCCCGCGGGACAATTTCGTCTTCTGTCATGGCCAGGGCGACGGCGCCTGCAATGGCCACAGACCCTGCCTGACAGCGTGTGTCGGCGTGGGTTATCAGCCCTTGTTCCAGAGCCGCCCGGACCAGGGTTTCAGGATCGTCGTGAAAGAACAGCCCCACCGGTCCGGCTCGCATGGCACTGCCGCTGCCCGCTTCCGGCGCCGGGGCTCCCGCCTCCTGCCAGGGGATTCCTGCTTCGAGCCGTTCCGCTGCCTCGCGGGTTGCTCGCCCACCGCCCACCACTTCGTGACGGGCGAAAATCCGGCTGATCCGCGCCGCATAGTCTTCGGGAACGAAACCCTGATTGTCGCGGTAGCTGATCATGAGCTCCCGCGCCAACTGGGAATCGTCGGAATACTGGCCCATGGGATAAATGCCCCGATGGATCTCTGGAATGCGGCCATGGGGATCGTGGCTGCCCACGGCGCCGCCCAGCACCGCATCCACATGCCCCCGGCAGACGCTTTCCAATTGTCCTTGGACGATAAAGCCCAGGGCATCGCCCACGCATTGACCGATGAAACTGCCCGAGAAGGCATCATGACGGATCTCACGCATCGGGGATCTCGAACTCGGCCACCACCGGCGCGTGATAGGACTCCGGCCCGCCCGGCACCGCATGGGCGCCGACCAATTCATCGCCGAGTGCCTCGTTATGGATTTCGGAGGATCGGTACCAGGCCAGCAATGACCGGGATACCAGCACATGATCGAGCATTTGCGGCCTTCCGTGATGGACTACTGAATAACGTTGGGATTGCGGCAGGCTTCTTTCAAGGGGTACCAGAGTCCGCCCCACCAAATGAGGATTGCCGGCGTCCTCCTCGTCGCCCCGGATGGTACGCACGGGAGTCTGATACAGATCGGCATTGTAGTCACCGCAAACAACGATGCGTGCATCAGGGTCTTGATCTTGAATCTGGTCGATCAGCAAGCGGGCTTCCAATGCCTGTCCGGCTCTTTTGACCGCCGCCAGGAACATGCCCTCGGCCCAGCCGGACATACTGTCCCAGACCGGCGGGTGGGATTTGCCTCCCGGCACGTAGGCAGCCCGGGGAGCGCGCAAATGGACGTTCAGCACATGCAATCGCCGACCATGGCTCAGATCCAACTCAGCCTGCAAGATAGCCCGATCCCACTCTATGGAGTCCTCTGTGCCACCGCCCGAGGGCGAGTGATAGCGCGGAGCCTGCACTAGATCGTGACGAATTTGTCGATGGACTTGAAAGGGAAACCGACTCAGAAGCACCAGATTATGGCGATCTCTCGCTCCACCGGTGTGATGACTGCGGGTATGAATACGATGAAACTCCCCATAGGGGGTGTCTTGCAACAAGCGGTCCAAGGCATCCAATTCCCGCCGTTTGCCCTTTTCCGGTTTCTGTCCGTTGACCTCTTGCAAACAGATCACGTCGGCGCGCAACCGCTCCAATTGCGGTCTCAGCACGGCGATGCGTTCCGCTAAATCCGCCGTATTCGCCCCATTTTCGGGCAGATCCAGACTTTCCAAATTGAAGGTGGCGATACGCAGGCGGTCGGGCATAGGCATGCTTCTCCGAGGGGACACACAGCATAGGGGTCGGATTGCCGTGAAATCAAGAAATGCCGGGGGTGAACGAATTTTTGCGCACGTTATTTACGCCTTAAGAATTAGCCGATAGACTACGCGCATGCGACGTCTTTCCCAGGCCGTCGTCCTGGTGACGTTGTTTCAGTTTCATAGGTATTCGAGGATCATGTCCAAGCCTACCCGCCCTTTGTCCGCTGCGGCCCTTGAGCCGATGTACCGGATCCCCGATTCCGCGGATATGGATCCGGAGCGCAAAAAGGTCCTCATCGGCGCCGCCAAGATCATGCTTGGACGGGTGCAGAAGAAAGGGCTGATCCCTGAAGACCAGGGCTATGGCGCGGTGGTCGCTTCGCCAAAACAACTGTTCACATGCTTCAAAGCGTTCCAAGACGACCCTTCCATCGGCAAGGATCTGGTCGTCGATCAGCGTGGACAGCCCGTGGCGCCGGACAACGGGTCCACGACCCTGGTTTGCGGCCCGACCTTGGAACAGGTAGAAAAGCTGCTGGTCTCCACATGCGGCAACAAGTTTTTTGGCGGCGTTCCGCCCAAAGGATCGAAAAGGAAGATCGATCCGGTCTACAAGCAGCTTCGGCCCTATCTTGCTTTTTCGTGGCAATTGCCGCTGCTGCCGATCTTCAAGGAAGAATACAATTTTGCCCATCTGCGTTATCTGGACCGCGATGTCATGCTGCTGCGGGACCCTGAGTCGGTCTATCAGATTGCCGGCTTTGGCCCGCGCGAGATCGACGCGGCGCGCAACAATCTCGGGGACCGCTTTCCCGAGATGCTCAACGCCAATGCCAAAGCCCTCGGTGGGGTGGCGCTGATCAAGGACGACATCCCCAAGACCCTGGCCCGCATCGAAAAGGCCGTCGGATATCGTGTCTGGGATTTTTTCGCCCGCGATAAACAGTATGTGGTCGAGGTGCTCAACATCAGCCATCTGGACCTGCGCGCCATTGGGCCGTTGCTGGTGGACTTGTCCCTGGAGGCCCTGATCGAGGCCACGGAGATCCCAGTGCGTATTCTCGAGCCGTTGCTCAAGGCTTTCCCGGAAGTCCTGGGCGACGACACCAACAAGCTGTTGCGCGAACCAGGATTTTGCAAAGAATTCTTCCGTCCCATTATGACCTCGTTCCGCTATATGGAATTCAAGGACGAGACCAAGGAGGAAGTGGATAAGGTCGTCGGTGATGCCGCCTTGCTGAAGCTGGGCGCCAATCGCGAGCGGATCAATAATTGGATGCAGCGACAAGGGCTCTAACAGACTGCTGAAAAAATCCGATTTCAAGCGCGTGGCGACACATGCTTCGACACGTTCAGCATGAGGGCCATCGAACTTTCAACATGTTAGCCTCACCCTGAGCTTGTCGAAGGGCGAGGGGGGCCATAGGCCAACACTTTATCAGCAGCCTGCTAAAATCTTTAGATGTGGAGCCCCACGAGGTTGTTCTCGATCAGACCGATTCTGTCGCCCGTCTATTTCTGCAAAACCACCTGATTCCGACCATTTTGCTTGGCCGCGTAAAGGGCCTCGTCGGCGGCTTTGAGCAATTCTTCTTCGTTGTTGTAGCTCTTGCTGTCCGGGTAGGCCGCCCCACCGACTGAACTGGTCACGCGGATCACCTGATCCCCGTCCTGAACTTCCGATTCCTCGATGCTGCGGCGCAGCCGTTCGCCCAGGTCGCGGGTATCCTCGGTGGAGGCCCCGGGCAGGATGGCAAAGAATTCCTCGCCGCCGTAGCGCACCAGGATATCACCCTCGCGGAACAACTTCTGCGCCGCCTTGGCAACCGCGATCAGCACCCGGTCGCCGATCAGATGACCATAGGTGTCATTGATATGCTTGAAGTGGTCCAGATCGAACATCAGCACCGAAATGGTGTTGTCGTTGCGGCTGGCGCGGACGAATTCCTCGCGCAGGCGCTTGGAGCCGAAGCGGCGGTTGTACAGCCCAGTCAGCGGATCGATGGCCGCCATGTGCTGTAGGCGCTCATGGACCAGTGAATTCTGTAGCGCCAGACCGAGGCTCTGCAACAGCAGATCGAGCAGCCGCTTTGTGCCCATCTCGTAGGACTGTGGCGCCGCCAGGACCAGAATGCCGAATACCGCCTTGTTGTATTCAATGGGCGCCATCAATACCTGGCGCGGACGGAAATCGGTCAGGGTGCCATCCACTTGCAGGTCATTGGGTAGGTCCAAGGTCACGGCCTTGCCCGTGCGCAGCACATGCCGCACATGGTCACTATCGGCCAGCTTGGCCGGGGTGCGGATGCCATGGGCCCCGGCCACCTGCATCTGGCCTTCTTGTTCGATCAAGATGGTGGCGGCGGTGGAACTGGTATACTCCAGCAGCAATTGGATGGCCTCGGTGGTCAGTTCGTCGAAATTGAGATGCTCCGACAAGGTCCGCGAGAAAGTATTGACCGCCGTTTCCACGTCATGAGCATCGGTCAGAGTCTGAATCAGGTGGTTGAACGAGCGGGCGCATTCGCCGATCTCGTCTTCGGAATCCTCGGCCACGTGACAGGTCAGCGGATCGCATTCGATGGGGCCGTCTTCAAACATATGAGTGCTGAACAGATCTTCGACCTTGTTCATGCGCTGCGACATGATCTGCAAACGCGGCCTGAAGACCACATGGGCCAAGGCGTAATTCAGCCAGCCCAGCGCCAATCCCGCCCCCAAGGTGGCGAAAAAGAACGCCGGCGTCATGACCTGATCCGAGGCCACGCCGAGCATCACGGCAAAGAACGGAAATATCGCCCCGACAATCAGTCCGAGGACGACCATCCAAATGGCAAGGTCCGTGAAAGCCTTGCTGGTCAATCTGGGTAGCACCCGCGCCTCCCATTCGCTTTGGTGCCGATGATTCTTTTTTTATGGTCGGGAGCATAACCCGTTTGGGAGGCGAAATGAACCCCTCATCTCTGAAAGGTCTTTTCAGGCCGCCTGGTTGCCCGCCGCGGCGGCGGCCCGGCCCCTTTCGAAGGCTTTCTCATTGAGCTCGACCAGATGTGGCTTGCGCGCCCGGAATCGGTCCAGAATCATTTCCTTGAGCAGGTCCGCCTCGAACGGCAGATGGTCCCCGATGGCGCCCAGCATGACCGTATTGACCAGCCGGAATTCACCCAGTTCCCGCGCAATCTCTCCGGCATCGAAGTCATAAACCATGACCCCTGCATCCCGCATGGCTTTCACCGGATCGTCCGGATAGGGGAACAGGCCCAAAGAGACCACCGGCGGCTCCAACGCATGGGTATTGACCATGGCCACACCGCCTTTTTTCAGGTGGCTGATCCAGCGCATGGATTCCGCCGGTTCGAAGCCAAGAATAATGTCGGCCTCGCCCTTGGGGATCGCCGGAGACAGGACGCGAGGGCCGAAGCGCACATGGCTGGTGACCACGCCGCCGCGCTGAGCCATGCCCGCAACCTCGGTCTTTTTGACATCCAGCCCCAAGGCGATGGCACATTGGGACAGGATCTCCGACGCCGTCATGACCCCTTGGCCGCCGATTCCGCAGACCATGATATTGGTGAGTTCCGACATGGTCTGTCTCCTTAGTGAATTCCGTCGAAGGGGCTATCCGCGGGCACGATGGCGTTGGGCCCGCAGGTGGTGGGGCAGAGATTACAGCCGGTGCAGGCCGCGGTCTCGATGGTCACCCAGGCTTTTTCAATGGGTTTGCCCTTGGGCGTGGTGGTCATCTCGCGTTTGGTCACCAGGATCGCCGGGCAGCCGACGTTGAGGCAGTTGGCGCAACCGGTGCAATCTTCGTCGATCACCTTCAAGGGCTGATATTTCTGGAACTCTGGAATCAGCACACAAGGCTGGTCGGTGATGATCACCGACGGCTCCGGCTGTTTCACCTCTTCCTTGATCATCTTGTAGATGGTCGGCATTTCGTAGGGGTTCACCTTGCGAATTCGTTCCGGATTGACGCCCAGAGCCTCGGCCAGCTTGGCGAAGTCCACCGACGGGGCCTCGTCACCATGGATATCGGTGCCGGTCCCGGCGTGGGACTGGCCGCCCGTCATGCCGGTGGTCCGGTTGTCCAGCAGCATCACAGTGACATTGCCTCGGTTGTAGACCATATCCAGCAACCCCTGCATGCCCATATGCAGGAAGGTGGAATCACCGATCACCGCGACGATGCCCTTGGACTTGTCGGCCTCGGCGCGGCCCAGATCCATGCCCAAGGCCATGCCCATGGAGGCGCCCATGCAGGTGGTGGTGTCCAAGGCGTTCCAGGGATGCCCGGCGCCCAGGGTGTAACAGCCGATGTCACCGGCGATATTGATGTTCCGATGCAGCTTCGACAGGCAGTAATAGACCGACAGATGCGGACAGCCGACGCACATGGTCGGCGGACGGGGGAAAACCTCCATATCCTTCGAGGCGGTTTCCGGCACCACCACCGGCTCGCCCAACAGCTTCTTGATGGCCGGTTGGATCACCGGCACCGAAAGCTCATGAATGCGCGGCAGGATATCCTTGCCATGCACATGCAGGCCCGCTGCCTTCAGTTCATTTTCCATCACCGGTTCGGTCTCTTCGACCACCACCAGCTTGTCCACCGTCGCGGCAAAGGCCTTGATGCTCTCCACCGGCAGCGGGCAGGTGAAACCCAGCTTCATGATCGGCACATTGGGAAAGGCTTCCCGGGCGTGCATATAGGCCGGGCCGGAGGTCAGAAGCCCGATCCGCTTGTCGGAGCCATCCTCGATGACATTGAGGTCGGTCTGCTCGGCAAACGCGGTCAATTGTGTTTCCCGGTCCAACTGCCAGGGCAGTCGCACCCGGGCCGTGGAGGGAACAAGTACCCAGCGGGACGGATCCCGGGTGAAAGGCACCTCGGGGCGCTCTTCGCGCTCGCCAACGGTGACCATGGCTTTCACATGGCAGATACGGGTGGTCAGGCGCAGGATCACCGGGGTGGAGAACTGCTCGGAGATTTCAAATCCCCGTTTGACCATTTCATAGGCTTCCTGTGAATCCGCCGGTTCCATGATCGGCACATGGGCGAAGCGGCCCCAAAAGCGGCTATCTTGCTCATTCTGCGATGAGGACAAGCCCACGTCATCGGCGATGGCGATGACCAGCCCGCCGCCAACCCCAGCCAGAGTCTGGCTCATCAAGGCGTCCGAGGCCACGTTCATGCCCACATGCTTCATGGCGCAAAAGGCCCGGGCTCCGGCCACCGAGGCACCGATGGCCACTTCCAACGAGACTTTCTCGTTGACCGACCATTGGGCGTGAATATCCGGATACAGAGCCAGGCTTTCCAGAATTTCGGTGGAGGGTGTGCCGGGATAAGCAGTGCCCACACGAACGCCGGCCTCCCAGGCGCCTCGCGCTACTGCTTCATTGCCGGACATGAGATGAGATGTGGCGGCTGCTGCCTGGACCAATGCGTTCACGGATAGTTACCTCGCCAGATGCGTTGCACTGCAATAGGACCGTCTGTGTTACACCTCCGAAGAGGGGTACGGGAAGTTTTTTTTACCCGGCGTCCCTCCCGAGAACTGGCACATGGCTTGCGATCCTCAGCGCATACAATAGTCTTACAAGAGGATCCTCATCCATGACCGAGATCAATTTTTCCACCGACGTGATTGTCATCGGCGCCGGACCGGTGGGCCTGTTCGCCATCCACCAGTGCGGCATGCTGAAAATGAAATGCCATGTGATCGACGCCTTGGACCATACCGGGGGCCAGTGCAATGCTTTGTATCCGGAAAAACCCATCTACGATATTCCAGGCTATCCGAAGATTCTTGGCGGCGAACTGATCCAAAACCTGATGGCTCAGGCCCTGCCCTTTGAGCCGGTCTTTCACCCTGGCCAACAGGTAACGGCCTTGGATCCTCTTGAACAAGGAGGATGGTCCGTGACCACCGACAAAGGCCTGACGGGAACGGCAAAGGCGGTGATCGTGGCTGCCGGGGGTGGCGCCTTCGGGCCCAATCGCCCGCCCTTGGACGGCATCCAGGGCTATGAAGGACACAGTGTTTTCTATGCCGTTCAACGCCGGGATGCCTTCGTGGACAAGCGGGTGGTCATCGCCGGCGGCGGAGACTCCGCCGTGGATTGGGCCATCTCCTTGGCCGAGGTCGCCAAGAGCGTGGCGGTTGTGCATCGCCGCGACCGCTTCCGCTGTGCCCCTGAGTCCGCCGCCCAACTGAAAGCCCTGGCGGCGCAAGGCAAGGTCGAGATGGTCACACCCTATCAATTGGCGGCACTGGAAGGAGCTGACGGGCAGCTTTCCGGCGTCACGGTCAAAACCTTGAAAGGGGAGGAAAAGCGGCTGCCTGCGGATGTGCTTCTGCCGTTTTTCGGTTTGTCCATGGACCCGGGACCCGTGGCCACCTGGGGATTGGATATGAGTGGCCAGTACGTGGCGGTCAACCGGGAGAGCATGGAGACCTGCCGCCCCGGAGTCTATGCGGTGGGGGATATCGCTACCTACTGCGGCAAGCTAAAGCTCATATTGTGCGGCTTTGCGGAGGCGGCCACGGCGGCCCATAGCGCCTTTGCCCATGTGCATCCGGGCGAGGCGCTGCACTTGGAATTCTCCACCAGCAAAGGTGTGCCAGCAGCGGCTTGAGTTCAGGTCAGGCCGCCGAGGCTGTGGCGTCCCGGGGAAGCGCATCGAGCAGGGCTTCGGCCATGGTGCGCACGTCCCGCGCTACTTTGGGATTCTCGGTTACCAAGGCGGTGATGATGGCGCCATCCATCAAGATCCCCAATTGATGCGCCACACCGTTGGGGTCGGCATAGCCCTCCTGTTCGGCCAAGGCGGCAATGGGCGTCAGCACCTGTTTCTTGTGGCTGATCGTCAGTTCGCGAATGTGCGGATCGGCTTTGTTGTGTTCGGCCACCGCATTGAGGAACGCGCAGCCGAAGAAATCCTCCCGCACGAACCATTTTTCCAACACGTCAAACACCCCCAACAGCCGCTCGCGGGCGGATTGACCGCTGCGCTTCAGTTCTTTTTCATACCAGGCGCGCCAAGTTTCCCCTTCGCGCTCCAGGGCCGCATGGATCAGGCCTCGTTTCGAGCCGAAGCGATTATAAAGAGTCATGCGCGCGACCCCGGATTCCTCGATGATCCGATCAATGCCCGTGGCATGAATCCCTTCCTCGCAGAACAGCCTGATCGCCGTATCGAGAATGCGGTCCCTGGCCCCCGCGACGGCGTTGGCGCCGCATGTGCTTTTATTGGTCTTGGGCATTGTTTGCTCCCATTGCTTCCAAACCGTGCAGATCGTCAGAGCAAGAAGTCTGCCGGTTTGCCTCCCCATCGGCCTTGATCTCTATCATAAACCTGTTTTCGGGTCTTTTCGCAAGACCCTCGGCATCTTCCGGAACCCCGTCGTGGACCCGCCGCCGCTCAAACTTTCAGCAAATAGACCGACCGTTCTATCTATGCCCTTCATTTCGCAAAAGAATCTCCTGTGACTTGATGTGGAATCAGCGCGATTCACGCCGCCATTCTTGCCAGATCACCGTCATAATGAATTGTTTTTACTTTATTTTTTTATTTTACGCCCAATGTTTAATCTTTGCTCATTTATGGCTATTTTTTAGGCTTTCCTGCTTTATTCGTCCCCCCCCCCTCCCTCGCCCCCGATCCGCCTGATCTCGCGGAATCTCAGGTTTCCCGGCGCCCTCCCCACTTTGGCACGGCATATGCAGGATGGGGATGAATAGACCGGTCAGTATAATCATGCCGTCCGGTTCCGAGAAGATCGCAACCTTAAGGGGAACGACCCATGTCCACCGGCGCCCATATCCTCATCGAGGGTCTGACCCACCGCTACAAGGCCAAGGGCGATGTGGTTCTGGATGACATCAACGTGGAGATCGAACCGGGTCAGGCCTTGGCCATTATCGGTCGATCGGGGTGCGGCAAGTCCACCTTGTTGCATCTGATCGCCGGACTGATGAAACCCTTCGAAGGTAAAATCTGGATCGACGGCCTGCATGTGACCGATCCCTCGCCCAAGTGGATCATGATGTTCCAGGCCCCGAGCCTGTTTCCCTGGATGACGGTAAAAGACAACGTCACCCTCGGCCTACGTTTTTCCGGTCGCATGAAAATGGCCGACGCCAAGGCCAAGGAACTTCTTGAACTGGTACACCTGGAAGACTTCGCCGAGACCAACGTGCAGGACCTGTCCGGCGGCCAACAGCAACGAGTCGCCCTGGCCCGCTCCCTGGCCACCGAGCCCGAGGCCCTGCTGCTTGACGAGCCCTTTTCCGCCCTGGATGCCTTTACCCGCGCCACCCTGCAACGGGAAGTGCGCGCCATCGCCAAGAAGCTTGGCCTGACTCTGATCTTCGTTACCCACGATATCGACGAGGCCGCCATCATGGCTGACCGGGCGCTGATCATGAGCGCCAACCCGGGCCGGGTGCGCGGCGACGTGACCATGAACCTGCCCGAGATCCGCGACCGCAACAGCGCCGCGGTCAAGACGGAAAAAAACCGCCTGCTGGAAATATTCGAAGACACCGTCGGTCAGGCCGTCGGTGCAGATTCTTCCGACGCCGAAGACCTGGGAGACGGAGACGGGGAAACCGTTGTCCCAGCCAGACTCGGCGCCGCCTGAGCCCCAACAAATACCGCTCGCACCCATAAGGAGATTGAGCATGAGTGACAAAGACATCAAAGCTTTGAACGAAGACTGGACCAGCGCCGACTGGACCCGTCGGGAAACTCTGGAACGCATGGCCGCCGGAGGCATGGGCGCCATGCTGGGCAGTTCGTTGCTCGGCGGCGCGGCCCAAGCCGCCGTACCTGATGACGGCGTGGTGCGCATTGGCTACCTGCCGATCACCGACGCCACCGCCTTGCTGGTCGCCCATGGCATGGGCTTTTTCAAGGAAGAAGGCCTGGAAGCCGCCAAACCGACCCTGATCCGGGGTTGGTCGCCGTTGATCGAGGGCTTTGCCGCCAAGAAGTTCAACCTGGTCCACTTCCTCAAGCCGATCCCGGTGTGGATGCGCTACAATAATGACTATCCGGTCAAGATCATGGCCTGGGCCCATACCAATGGCTCCGGCCTGGTGGTCGGCAAGCATACCGGCATCACCGACTTCTCGCAGCTGGGCGGCAAGCAGGTCGCCGTGCCCTACTGGTATTCCATGCATAACATCGTGTTGCAGATCGCCCTGCGCCAAGCGGGCGTAAAGGCGGTGATCAAGGCGCAAGGCGAGCCGCTGGCCAATGACGAATGCAATTTGCAGGTCATGCCGCCGCCGGACATGCCGCCCGCCCTGGCCGCCAAGAAGATTGACGCATACATCGTCGCCGAGCCGTTCAACGCCATGGGCGAATTGAAGGCGGGCGCCAAGATGCTGCGCTTCACCGGTGATATCTGGAAGAACCATCCCTGCTGCGTCATCTGCATGCAGGAAGAAGACACCAAGGAAAAGAAGGAATGGACCCAAAAGGTCATGAACGCCATCGTCAAGGCGCAGATCTATGCCTCCCAGAATAAGAAGGAGGTGGCCCATATGATGTCCCGCGACGGCAAGAAGTATCTGCCCATGCCGGCCAAGGTGGTGGAGCGGGCCATGACCCTCTATGACGATGCCGCCTATGCGGCCCCGGACGCCATCCAGCACCCGGAATGGGGCAACGGACGGGTCGACTTCCAGCCCTGGCCCTATCCGTCGGCCACCAAGATGATCATCGAGGCCATGAACGATACCGTGGTCGCCGGAGACAAGACCTTCTTGAGCAAGCTGGACTCCGACTTCGCGGTCAAGGACCTGGTGGACTACGACTATGTCCGCGCCGCCTTGGAGAAGTTCCCCGCCTGGAAGAATGATCCGTCGGTCAATCCGTCCGATCCCTATTCCCGCGAAGAAATCGTCAAGGTGTAACGGACCATGGTGATCCAAGCCCCAGCGGTTGGGACGAAAGTGGAAGGGCCGTCGTTTTCGATGGCGGCCCTGACCGCTTCCCCCTCGTTCAAGAAAGTGGCCCATCCGGTCATCGGCATCACCGGGCTCATGGCCCTGTGGTGGTTGGGCGGCTATCTCATCGCCGCCAATCCGGACACGGAATCCTTCGCCGATTTCGGACCGATTACCGCCTTGGACGCCCTGTGGCGGATCCTGTCCAGTGGCGAGGTCTGGGAGATGTCCATTCCCAGCCTCGGTCGCATCGGCGGCGGCCTGTTCTGGGCCATTGCCATCGGCGTGCCCATGGGCATCATCATCGGCCGCAAGCCGACGGTGCGCGGCATCACCCATGTGCCGTTCCAATTCCTGCGCATGATCTCGCCCTTGTCTTGGATGCCCGTTGCCGTGTTGGTGTTTGCCACCTGGGACGGTGCTATCGTCTTTCTCATCGCCATGGCCGCCGTTTGGCCGGTGACTTTCGCCACCGCCAACGGCCTGCGCAAGGTCGATCCGGCCTGGTTCAAGGTGGCCCGCAATCTGGGCGCCAAGGGCCATCAGATGCTGCTGCATGTGATCCTGCCCGCCATCGCCATGGATGTTCTCACCGGCATCCGGTTGGCCTTGGGTGTCGCCTGGATCGTGCTGGTCCCGGCCGAGTACCTGGGCGTGACCTCGGGCCTTGGCTACTCCATCAACGATGCCCGCGACACATTGGAATACGACCGCCTGGCGGCCATCGTCGTGATCATCGGAATCATCGGTTTCGCCCTGGACAGCATCTGTCTGTGGCTCATCAAGCGCACCTCCTGGATGCGGGAGAGCTGACGGAAACCAAAACACTCACTTTAAAACGCAAGGAGACTTCCCAATGACTGCCAATACCGCCATGACCTCTTGCCTGCTGCCCATCGACAAAACCGGCCTCAACGGCCTGATCGAGAAGAGCAAGGAAAACCCCCAGGCCATCAAGACCCTGAAGTGCAAGACCATCGCCGAGGGCAAGTTCCGCCATCTCAACATGATCCGTGACCTGGAGCCCTACATCGTTGATGAGCCTCCGGTGCTCCTGGGCGACGATACGGCGCCGAACCCGTCCGAGGCCGCTCTGGCCGCTCTGGGCTCCTGTATTGCCGTGGGTATCCATGCCAACGCCGTGCATCAGGGCATCACCATCCAAAAACTGGAGCTGGAACTCGAAGGCGATCTGAATATCACCGCCGTCTGGGGCTGTGGCGACACCTCGGAGAAGCCCGTGGGCTTTACCGACGTGCGCGTCAAGGTGGACCTGGAATGTGATGCCTCCGAGGAAGACAAGGCCGCCTTGCTCGCCCATGTGAAGCAATGGTCGCCGGTGGCTAATACTTATACCCGTCCGGTCAATCTCGAACTGGGTTTGATGTAAACGGCTGGGCATCCCCTTATGGGGATGCCGCGTCCCCGTCCTGACAAAGAAAAGGAGGCCACACAGATGGCTGTCGCAATGCAAATCACGGACCCCGCACCTGTCCTGCCCGCCAGCAAGCAAGACATGCTGGCCGCCGTCCGAGAGGTGGCTGAAAATGATATCCGCGGCATGGCCGTGCCGGTGGACGTGGATGGGATCTATCCCGGCGAGAACATGGTCAAGCTGGCCCAGGCGGGTGCCTTTGCCCAGCATGTGACCGGTTTCGGCTACAACCCCGATCAGAACAACCTGCTCGATACCATCGAAGCAATGACCGTCGCCGGGACTGAATGCGGTAACACCAGCTTCCTGATGTGGCTACAGAACGCCTTCGCCTGGTACCTGTTGCAGTCGGACAATACCGCGCTACGCGACGAGCTTTTGGAAAAGACCGTCACCGGCCAGATCATGGGCACCTCGGGCATGTCCAACCCGGTGAAGTCCATGGACGGCATCGAGAAGTTCAAGCTCAAGGGTCAGCGGGTCGAGGGCGGCTATATCGTCTCCGGCGTGCTGCCCTATGTCTCCAACCTGGGCGACAATCACTACATGGGCTCGGCCTTCGAGATGGCCGATGACCCCAGCGTCAAGAAGATGGCCGTGTTCCATATCAACGGCGACGACGTGCAGATCAAGCAAAACACCCATTTCATCGCCCTGGAAGGCTCGGGCACCTACTCGGTGCTGGTCAAGAAGGCCTTCATTCCCGACAGCCGCATCCTGGCCGAGGACATGCCTGCCTATGTGAAGCGCATCAAGCCCGCCTTCTTCCTGATGCAGGCCGGGATCGCTCTGGGCCAGATCCAGGCCTTCATCAATATCATGAAGGAAAGCGACAAGAGCCTGTTGCACGTCAATCAGTACCTGCCGGAACGGGCCGAGACCTTCGAGGCCGAAGTGGCCGCGGCCCTGCCTGGTGTCGTCGAGCTGCTCAAGACCCCCCTGGATGCCTCGCCGGAATACCTGAAGAAGGTGTTTGAAACCCGTCTCTATGCCGGTGAGCTGACCATGCGGGCCGCCAACGCCGCCCTGCTGCACGAAGGCGCCAAGGGCTACATCCAGGGATCCACCGTCGATCGGCGGTTCCGCGAATCCATCTTCGTCGCCATCGTCACCCCGGCCACCAAACACCTGCGCAAGGCCATCGCTGATTTGGGCGCCTGACTGAAAAAACCAAGGAGAAAAGTATTATGTCCCGCGTTGAAGTTACTGAGAAAATCGTTGCCACCAAGCTAGCCAAGGGCCTGAAATGGGCCGACGTGGCCAAGGACATCGGTCAGTCCAAGGAATGGACCACCACCGCCTTGCTCGGTCAGATGCAGATGAACGAGGAAGAAGCCGCCACCGCCGCCAAGATCTTCGACCTGACCGAAGAGGAAGCCAAATGGCTGACCACCTGCCCGTACCGGGGCGGCCTGGGCCAGACGGTGCCGACCGATGCCTTGATCTATCGTTTCTACGAGATCATTCAGGTCTACGGCCCGACCTTGAAGGCCCTGATCGAAGAGGAATACGGCGACGGCATCATGTCGGCCATCGATTTCTCCATGGATATCGCCAAGGAGGAGAACCCGGCCGGAAACCGCGTCGTGGTCACCCTCAACGGCAAGTTCCTGCCCTACAAGCGCTACTGAGGCCCGGGGCGGGCCGGAAGAAAGCCTTCGGCCCGCCGCTGCCAACCATAAGGAAGCCCACCATGCCCACCCTGACCGTGACCGACGCCCAGGGCGTCACCAAGGAACTGGACGCCGATACCGGCCTCTCCGTCATGGAAATCCTGCGCGAGGCCGGCTATCCGGTGGCCGGCGAATGCAACGGTTCGCTGGCCTGTGCCACCTGCCACGTCATCATTGACCCGAATTGGTTCGGGAAGCTCGAAGATCAGGCGGAAGAAGAGGAAGACATCCTCGACACGGTTTTCAATCTGGAGGAAACTTCCCGTCTGGCCTGCCAGATCATGATGTCCGACGACCTGTCGGGCCTGGCCGTCAGCCTGCCCAGTTGAAGGAAGGAACCCGCCCGATGAGCAAGACCGTCACCTACTACTTCACGCTGATTTCGCCTTTCACCTATCTGGGTCAACCCCGGGTATTGGAGTTGGCCAAACGCGATGACCTGGACTTCGTCTATAAGCCCTTCGATATCATGAAGATCTTCAACGAGGTGGGCGCCCTGCCGCCGGTCAAGCGTCATCCGTCGCACCAGAAATACCGCGCCGCCGAGTTGCAGCGCTGGAGCGCCAAACTGGGGCTGCCATTGAACCTCAAGCCGGCCCATTTCCCGGTGCCAACCCAGGCGGCAAGCTGCATGTTGCTGGCCGCAATGGACGCGGGGGCCGATCCGGGACCGCTGGTCATGGGTATCTTGAAAGCCGTCTGGGCCGAGGAACGCAATATCACCGAAGCCGAGACCCTGGCCGCCATCGCCAGCGAATGCGGATTGGATGGTGCCGCCTTGGTCGCCGCTTCGCAAGCCGATGGCATGGTCGAGCGCTTTGAAGCCTCGACCGCCGAGGCCATTGCCGATGGGGTGTTCGGCTCGCCGACCTTCATTGTCGACGACCAGATATTCTGGGGCCAAGACCGCATTGCCATGCTGGAAGAAGCCCTTTAATCGGGCCGAACAGGAGACCGACCATGCCTATCCAATGGAGCCAGGACCTGGCCCTCGGCCATCCACAGATCGATCATGACCATCGGGTTTTGGTGGACATGCTGAATCGGGTGGAGACGCAAATCGAAACCGGTGCCTCATCCAGCGATGTTGAAGAGGTGCTGGTCGGTCTCAACAACTATGTGGCCGAGCATTTTGCGCGCGAGGAAGGGATCATGGAGGAAAGCGGCTATTCCATGATCGATTCCCACAAGGGGCAACATCAACGATTTACCACCCAGATCAAAAAACTGACCGCCAACTATCAAGACGACCCGAACGCCATTGATCTGCCAAAGCTGCACAAGTTCCTGACCGATTGGCTGTTGACCCATATTCAGATCACCGACCAGACGCTGGTATCGGGGTAGCGCAGGGTCGTCTATAGTCTCCCTTGGACCATCGGTCAGGGGAGCAAGATGCCATGGATCCGTTGCGGATCGCCGCCACCAAGAACACGCCTGAAGTCACTTTTGATTTTGCCGCCAACCGTTTTGCCTTGTGCGGTAAGTCTTATCCCGAAGACGCCCGGTCCTTTTATGACCCACTGCTTGAGAAGCTGCACCGTCACTTCGAACCAAGCAACAGTGGCGATGTGGTCTTCGATATCGATCTGACCGTTTTCGATTCCAGCACCACCCGTGTCCTGGCGGACCTGTTTGAGGTACTTGACGTGGCGGGAGCCAGGGGGATGACCGTGGCCCTGCATTGGGCCTGCGGAAAAGGCGACGAGGACCTGAAGGAAAAAGGCGTCACCCTGGCCGAAGAGATGACATTCGCCAATTTCACCCTCAGGCGGAAGGAAGATAGCGCGCCTCAAGATGGCGCTTGAAGGCTGTTGTGCTCAGGGGCTCACCGGTGGCCTGACGCAATAAGTCCGGCGCCGACAGGGAACATCCCATGCCATGGACATTGGCCCGCAGCCAAGTCATCAAAGGCACGAAATCCCCTTGGGCAATCGCCGCCAGCAATTCCGTATCCGCCTGTTGGGCGGCGGCGAAAAGCTGTGCTGCCGTCATGGCGCCCAGGGTGTAGGTGGGGAAATAGCCCCAGGCTCCGTCGTACCAATGGATATCCTGCAAACAGCCAAGCCCATCGTTCGGCGGTCGGATGCCGAGCAACCTTTCCAGGCCGTCGTTCCAAGCCTCGGGGAGATCGGCCAAATCCATGCTGCCCTGGATCAAGGCTTTCTCCAACTCGTAGCGCAAGATCACATGGGCGGGATAGGTGACTTCGTCCGCATCGACGCGGATGAAATCGGGCTTCACGCGGGTGTAGATGCGGGTCAGGTTGTCGATGTCCCAAGCCGGGCCACCGCCACCCAATTCGTCGGCGATTACCGGCGCGGCATAGGTCAGGAAATCCCGCGACCGGCAGACCTGCATCTCGATAAGCAGGGACTGGCTTTCATGGATGCTCATGCCCATGGCCCCCCCCACCGGCTGATGCCGCCAGGCGTCGGGAAGTCCCATTTCGTACAAGGCATGGCCGGTTTCATGCAAAACGCCCATCAGCGCCGAGGTGAAATCTGCCGGGTCGTAGCGGGTGGTCAGGCGCACATCACCCTGGGTACCGCCACAAAAGGGATGCAGCGAAACATCCAATCTTCCATGCTCGAAATCGAAACCCAATTGCGACATCAGACGACGGCCCAGGGCTTCCTGTCGTTCCACGGGGAAGGGACCAGCCAGATCCAGCAGTGGCGGCTCCGCTGCCTGGCGTTCCAACACCCGGGACAGGAAATCGGGCAGAAATCCCCCCAGGTCCTCGAACAACAGATCGATATCCGCCGAGCGGGCATCCGGTTCGTATTCATCCAACAAGGCATCGTAAAGGCCGACACCCAATTTCTCCGACTTGGCCGCCGCCCCCTCGCGGGTCAGATTCAGCAGCGTTCGCAAGGAGGGCAGTACCTGTTGGAAATCAGCCTCGGCGCGGGCCATGCGCCAGATCTGCTCGCAAGCCGAAGCGGCATGACTCTTCGCTGCCACCAGGTCCTCTGGCAGGGCCGCGGCATGAACCCACATGCGGCGCATACCGGCCAGATTGGCGGTGCGCCATTCGTCCAGATCCTCGGTCGCGGCACTGTCGAGCAGCTCTTCCATATCCGGGGCGGCCAGAAGGCCATGCTGAGTGGTTTCCAGAACAGCCACCTGTTCAGCCCGGTCCGAGGCGCCACCGCCGGGCATCATCACCGACTGGTCCCAGCGCAACACCGCCTCGGCGTCGCCCAACACCAGGATGCGGCGGAACCGTTCGCTCAGTTGGTTGTACGAGTCCCTCATGCGCACCATGTTATCCGTCCTTATGCAGGAAAGCCACGGCCTCCACATGGGCCGACCAGGTAAATTGATCCACCGGCACCACGCGATCCAGGCGGTAACCGCCATCCACCAATAGACGCAGATCCCGAGCCAGCGTGGCCGGATGGCAAGACACCGCCACCAGGCGGGGGATGGATGACGCGGCGATTTCCGCTGCCTGGGCCGCCGCTCCCGCGCGGGGCGGATCGAACACCAGGGCATCCAGTCCTTCCAGTTCCTTGCCCGACAGCGGTTGACGGTCCAGGTCCCTCACGGTGGCCATGAGATTGCCTCCCCGTCCGCCGCGTCCCGCTGCCATGCGGGCCGCGGCTACCGCCACGGGGTTGGATTCCAGTGACATCACCTGCCGCCCAGCGGCCAGGGGAAGGGAAAAAGTGCCGTATCCGGCATAAAGGTCTGCCACCTTGCGGCCATCGCCAACCCCTTCCAAGACCAGGTCCCGTAGCAATGCCTCGCCTATCCTGGATGGCTGCAAAAAGGCGCCTGGCGCGATGGCCAGGGGCAGACCACCGAAGGTCACCAGCGGCTCTCTTTGCTGGCTGACGGGCTCCGGGTCTTGCTGGGTTGAGGCACTCCAATTCAGGCGCGCCAAGTCTTGTGCCTGGGAAAACCGGGAAAGGATTTCCCGGTCGTTTAAATCAAGTGACACATTATTAAAAATGGTGAGATCGATTCCATTGTCGCACAGGGTCGCCTGCACCGCGCCCTGTCGATCCCGGTTCTCCAGTTCGCCTATCAATTGGCGCAGAGGATCGAGCAGATCGGTCAATGGAGGAACCAGAAGCGGGCAGGTCTTGATATCCACCACCCGGTCGCTGTCCCGGGCGTTGAATCCCAGCAACACCTTTCCCCCCGCCAGGACCCAGCGCAGGCTGACCCGGCGACGGGTACCGGGAGGGACGGAACGGGTCGTCTCCGGCTCCAAATCCAAGCCACGCCGACCGCAAGCCTCGGCCACTAGTAGTCGCTTCCAATCCGCCACCGCCTCGGGCCGCCAATGCTGCAATGAACAGCCGCCACAGGTGCCGAAATGGGAACAAGGAGGCGTGATCCGGTCCGGTCCGGGTTCGAAAACTCTCACCAATTCCGCCGCCACCCCGTCGCCGCGCCTGGCACCGGGGCGAACCTCGACCTGATCGCCCGGGAGAGTCAGGGGTATATAGAGCCGGGTGCCGTCTTCAGTGGCCGCCAGGCCATCCCCGCGCCCACCGATCCCGGTGACGGTAACACTAACAGGTGGCGACAGGCTCGATCGACGGGGTTTGGGGCGCCTGCGGCTCACTTCTTGGTCTTGATTTCATCCAGGAAGCTGGAATAGGCCTTGGACAGGCACTGATTCAAAGCCGCCACCGACTGCGCCACGGAAGAACCTTCGGCGGCCATGTCGTGACGATAGATCCCATGATGCAGCAGGGTGTCGTCCTTGGCCCGGCGCAAGACCAGCTCGATTTCCAGCACGCCCTTGGCACTGCCATTTTCACCCAACACCTTTTGCAGCTTGGTGCCGCCACTGCGGACCTGCTCCAGCCGCTGAATGCGTCCGGTGACCACGTAATCGGCATTGGTCCGCAGATCGGGCGTCACCACGTTGTTGGCGATCTTGGCAGCGCGCAGGTAATCGACCATACGATCTTGCAGCATGGCACCCGGGCTTTCCTCCCAGAAATGGTAGTGATAGGCGAAGGCTTGGTTAGCGGCATCGGCTTCGCTGTAGACCACCGGACGCTGGCTGGTCAGACCAACCGCCGTGAAGCGTTCCACTTCCAAGGTGCCGGGCAAGGCCGGCGCGGAAAAGGCCGACGGCGTTCCCGGATCCAGGCGGTAGAAGTGATCTCTCGGCACGTCCGGTTGCTGGCAGGCGGCCATAAAAACGGTCAGGCCCATGGCAGCGATCCAGGCTGTCAATCCCCGCATGCTTTTTCCTCTCTTGATCATCTATTGCGCCCCCTCGTCGGTGGGCGCCTTGCCGCCGAGCAGCAGACCCGGGTTCTGGCGGATCTGGCGGCTGAACTCATTCATATTGCGGGCGGCGCTTTCCAGGTTCTGATTGACCGAGTCGATATGGCGCGAGACGGAATCAACGGAATAGCGCAGGTCTTCCACCGTTTCCGTGAGGGCGCCCCGGTTGGTGGCGACGGTGGTTCCGGCTTCCTCCAGCACGAAGTCGAGTTTCTCGCGGGTGCCCCTCAGTTCGTCCGACAGGGCCGCCATGTTGCGCGCCATCTTGCGGAAATCGGTCACGCCCTTGTCCACGTTGCCCAGCATGCCATCGGCGCTCCCGGCCATGGTCCGCACGTCGGCGGAGGCCGACTTGATGTTGACCACGATGGTTTCCAGGTCGGTGACCATGGCCGGCAGCACCGTGTTGACCTGATTGGCCACCGAGCGGAAGTCCTTGATCATGGCCTGGCCATCGCCGAGCACCAGTTGATTGACCCCATTGACCGTTTCCTGCAAAGACGACAACAGCGGCTTCAAACTGTTTTCCGCCAGATCACCCACAGTGGTCGCCATGTCGGCCATGACGGCGAACATGTCCGCAGATTCGGCACTGTTGATCTTCGAGCCCGGTTTCAGGTGCAGGCTATTGAGACCGGCGGAAATACCCAGGCTCTTGGCGGCCAGCAGGCCCGAGGCCTGTGGGCGGATGTAGCTATCGTCGGGGATCTTCCAGCCTTCGATGACCGACAGATTGACCCGAAACCGCATTCGCCCGTCTTCCTCGACCGGCTCCACGTCTTCCACCTGACCGATGATGTAGCCTTCATACAGGACCTGGGTACCGAACTTGATGCCGGTCACGTTGCCGAGCACCGTATGGTAGCCGTCCACGGCACCGGTGCGACCGGTCAACAGGGCCAGCGAGCCGACCAGCCCGACCAGCACCACCAGCACAAAGCTACCCACCAGTAGATAATTGACTTTGTTATTCCTCATAGCGGCGCGCTCCCCCCTCGGTCGGCCTCTGTCTCCACATCCATGCCGGTGAGGCGGCGCAGATAGGCATCCGCATCTAGTTCCTCGTCCTCGGTCCGTCGATTCAGCAGATTTTGAATGCGTTCACTGGGATGATTGCGGACTTCATCTACTGTGCCAACGAACAGGATATGCCCCTTGTCCAGCACGGTGATCCGGTCGGCAATCTTGAATGCACTTTCCAATTCGTGGGTCACCACGACAATGGTCATGCGCATGGCATCGCGCAGGGTCAGGATCAGGTCATCCAGGGCCGAAGCGACCACCGGGTCCAGCCCCGCCGATGGCTCATCGAAAAACAACAGCTTGGGGTCCATGATGATCGCCCGGGCCACGGCGGCGCGCTTGATCATACCACCCGACAATTCCGCCGGCATCAGGTTCTCGAACCCGGCCAGACTGACCACCTCGAGTTTCATGCGGGCCATGATTTCCATGGTGCTGCGGTCGAGCTTGGTATGCTCATACAGCGGCAGCATGATGTTCTCGCCGACGGTCATGGAACTGAACAGCGCCCCGGACTGAAAGGCCACACCCATCTTCTTGCGCAGTTCCTGAAATTCCACCGGTGTCAGGGTGTCGATATCCTGGTCGAGGATGCGGATGGTGCCCGAGGTCTTGTTCTCCAGCGCCATCAGGAAGCGCAGAAGGGTACTCTTGCCCGAGCCCGAGCCGCCCATGATGACCATGATTTCGCCGTCGCGCACATCCATGGTCACGCCTTTGAGGATATTGCGATCCCCGTAATGGGTCACCAGATCCTCGACCTCGAGAACCTTGGGCAGTTCGGCGATCTGTTCGGCGGTCATTTTCATCGCGTCACCATGAAGGCAAAGAGCATGTCAGTGACGACGATGGCCGAGATGGCATGGACCACGGAACGGGTGGTGTAGCGTCCGACGCCCTCGGCGCCGCCGCTGACCGCCGCGCCATTGACCACGCCCACCACGGTGACCAGGACGGCGAAAATGGCGCTCTTGCCCAGGCCGTGCCAGACATCATTGGTGGAAAGGATACTGCGCAGGTCGTCGCCATAGGCCGACAGGGAAATACCCAGGTCGGCGGAAATATAAAGTCCGGCGGCCAGCAGCCCGACCATGTCGCCGAAGAAGGTCAAGGCGGGCAGCATGATCAGCATGGCCACCAGGGCCGGAACCACCATGAACCGCACCGGTTCCACGCCCATCACTTTCAAGGCGTCCAGTTCCTGATTGATCTTCATAATGCCGATGCGCGCGGCCAGGGCCGAGCCGGATCGCCCGGCGATGAGAATACCCGTGATCAGGGGCGAGAACTCGCGAACCATGGAGTAGGCGACGCCGATGGTGACCTTGGATTCGGCACCGAACACCCGCAGGGTATAGATGCCCTGAATGGCCAGCATGACGCCGATGGTCGCGGTGAGCACGGCGACGATGGGAATGGCGCCGATGCCCACATCGACCATCTGCACGATGACGGCATTGAAACGCACCGGCTGCTTGCGCTTGGGTCCCATGACCAGCCAGAAAAGGCACTCGCCGAGCAAAGAGCCGCCATGGCCCAGTTCCTCGACCCCGGCACAGGTGGATCGGCCGATCTTCTCGACCGTCGTCCGCGCCTTACTGCTGATGTCCCCCTCGGCCATGCGTATTCCCGTTTATCCGGCGGCCAGAGCCGCCTCGACGTTTTCGTGAATGTCGAATACCTTGTCCAGCCTGGCCAGTTGCAGCACCCGCAAGGCCGGTTCACTGACCGAGACCAAGGCGAACCGCTTGCCCTTGGCCCGTCCCGTCTGGAAAGATTCAACCAGGGAAGCGATACCCGAACTGTCGATGTAATTGACTTCCGACATATCCACCAGCAGCAGATCGCAGCCGTCCAACTGTGCCAGCAGTATCTTGCGGGCTTCCGGTGAGCTTTCCAGGTCCACGTCGCCTTGAAAGGCAACCACGGTGGCCTTGTCCTGTTGTGAAATCACATGTTCCATACTCTTGCCTTACCCAATGGTTTTGACCAAACGCAAAAGATTACCGCTGCCTTCCGCTGGCTGCAGGAATTCCACTTCTTCCATCACCTCGCGGATCAGATGGGTCCCCAAGCCGCCGGGCTTGATGTCGTCCAGATCCCGCGGGCGTACCTTGTCCACGTCCACCGGAACGGGCGAGAAATCCCTGATATGGAAAATCAAATCGGAACCCTCGCGATAAACATCGACGCGGATGGCTCCGGACACCCCCTCCGGATAAGCATGACGTACCACGTTCTGACAGGCTTCGTCGACGGCGATTACCACGTCGTGAGTGATCTTGGAGCTACAACCGCTGGCCTTGGCGGCCTCGCCCACCGCCGCGCGGATCAGCTTCAAACGATCCGGGCGGGCGGGAAGGCGCAGGCTGAGCAGTTTCTCGCCCGGTTCATCGTCGCTTTGTCTTCGGGGCAGTGACGGGATGTCGTCGCCCCGTTCGGCCCGCGCCGCGGTATCGTCCACGGCCAACAACGTCAGGTCGTCGCGCAGTTCTTCCCCGTCGCGGCATAGGATCTGGCGCACCGTATTGAGGATCGCCTCCACCGGCTCTTCGGAGGTGCGCCCCAGAATACGGGTCACGCCCTTGATATCGAACATGGAGCCATCCGCCAGCTTGCCTTCGGTCACACCATCGGTAAATACATAAAGCGTGCCGCCGTCGAGATTGAACTCCACTTCCGGAAAAGCGCCGTTTTCATCCGCCGCCAGCGGCGTGATCCCCAACGGCGGCGCGTCGGCGGGAAAATCCTCCATGCCGCCGTCGCGACGAAAGATCAGCGGCGGTTCGTGTCCGGCGTTGGACAACCGAACCATGCCGGTTCGTGGATCATAAAGCCCGACGACCATGGTGATGAAGCGACCCATGGAGGCGGTTTCGCAGATCTCTTCGTTGAGCCGTCCCATCAGGCGGCCCGGTTCGTGCCAAGCCTTGCCCAGGGCACGGAACAGACTCGACGCCTTGGCCATCAGCATGGCCGCGTCCATGCCCTTGCCGGACACATCGCCAAGGCAGAAATAGATCCGCCCGTCATCGAAGGCGAAGTAGTTGAAGAAATCGCCGGACATTTCACGCGCCGGAACATTCAGACCGCTGACCGGAAATCCTTCGTCGGTCTTCATCGGCAGCAAGCTGCGCTGAATCTCCGAGGCCAGTTCCAACTCGCGCTTGATGCGCTCCTGTTCCACCAGCTGCGATGCCAGGCGGGCGTTGCGGATGGCCAACCCCATGGACGCGGTCAGCACCTTCAACAGATTAAGGTCCTGAAACCCGAACAGACCGCCGCCATGAACCTTGTTAAGAACCTGGACCGCGCCCACCCGCTCGTCCCGAACGCTCATGGGAGCGCAGAGCACCGACAGCGTCTTGAATCCGGTTTCCTTGTCCACCGCCCGATGGAAGCGGGGGTCGCCATCCACGTTGCGGACGATCTCGCCCACGTTGCGATCAATGCATTGGCCGACGATGCCCTGGCCGCCTTCTAATCTTAGACCGGTTATGTCCACCGGACCGATACAGGCCACGCAGACCAGCTCGCTGGATTGCTGATCGACCAGGAACAGGGACCCCGCCTCGGCTCCCAGGTTGTGAACGATATGGCCCAACCCACGTGCCATGGCGCCGTCCAGGTCCTGTGACATGGCGAAGTCTTCGCTCAGGGTCGCCAGAAGCTCCAGAGGGTCTGTCAGGTCCTCGCCGCCGGGAGGGGCGGCCGGAACAGTTTTCGCGCTCGTTTCCATGGGCCACACTATGTCCCGAAATGCGCCGTTGGGCAACGGAACATGCGGACGATGATTAACTGGTTATCATTTCGTGACGCCAACGCCCCCTGGTTGACCAGGCCGGTTGGCCGGGATCGAGAAGCTCTGGCGCAGAGCCTCCGCTTACCATAAAAGGCCAAGGCTGGTGAGCAAAAACACCGCGTTCCCTGTTCAATATAATTATGTCCCTTTAATATAGATTCTATACCGTCATAATTCTCCAGGATAATATGTCATAAATATTTTTGTGACAGTTTTGCGACAGATTGTTAGAATTTAACGCATCAAATCGGGGAATCGTCAGGGCAAAGGGGAAAATCTCTTGCCTGGATGGTGATTGTCTATCAGCTAGGGAGGCTTCGATGTTCAGGACAGCGGAACTGGGACGCACTGTTTCGAAGGAAGACTTCGAAGCCATTGCCACCGATCTTCGGATCGAGATGCTGGAATTGCAGCAAAGACTGCGGGCCACCGATGTGCCTGTGATCTTAGTATTTGCCGGGGTGGATGGCGCGGGCAAGGCCGCCAGCATGAACCTGATCAACGAATGGATGGATCCCCGCTGGGTGGTCACCCGGGCCTATAAGCAGCCCTCGGACGAAGAAGGGGAGCGACCGGAATACTGGCGCTTCTGGCGCGACCTGCCTCCCAAGGGCAAGATCGGTCTGTTTCTGAGTTCCTGGTATTCCGATCCGATTTTGGAGCGGGTGCGCGACGGTGTTGACGACATGGTTTTCGAACGGCGCCTGGAACGTATCGCCCGCTTCGAACAGACCCTGGCCGATGACGGCGCGCTGATTCTCAAGTTCTGGATGCACATGGGCAAAGAAGCCCAGAAGACACGCCTGAAAAAGCTGGAGAAAAAGAAACTGGCGGCGCCGAGCATCATCAAAGCCCATTGGGATAATCTGAAACAATACGATTCCTTCATTGCCGCCGCCGAGCATACCATCATGCGCACCAGCACCGGCGACGCGCCCTGGCAGATTGTCGAGGGCACCGATACCCGCTATCGCAGCCTTACGGTTTTGACCCGGCTGCGCGATGCCCTGCGCGATCGGATCGATGAGTTCGAAGCCCAGCAGAAAGCCAAGGCGGCCCGCAAGACCGCCAAAAAACCTGCCGCCGAAAAGGTCGAACCCGACGCGGCGGAAATGGCCCTGGACAACACGCAATCGGTGCTCGATGCCTTGGTCATGAATCCGCCGCTGGAGAAAAAGGACTATTCCACTCGCCTGAAAACGGCCCGCGCGCGTCTCTCCCACTTGTTTGTCGAGGCCCGGGACCGGGGCATCACGACCGCCTTGGTTTTCGAAGGCGCCGATGCGGCAGGCAAAGGTGGCTCCATCCGACGTCTGGTCTCGGCCCTGGATGCCCGCGATTGGCAGGTCATCCCCATTGCCGCGCCCACCGAGGAAGAATTCGCCCAACATTACCTGTGGCGGTTCTGGCGCCACATGCCGCGAGCCGGACGCCTGGTCGTATTTGATCGCTCCTGGTATGGCCGGGTGCTGGTGGAACGGGTCGAGGGCTTTGCCAGCGAAGAGGAATGGCGCCGCGCCTATGCCGAAATCAATGATTTCGAGGCGCAGTTGGTGGAGCATGGCGTGGTTTTGGTCAAATACTGGATCCATATCACCAAGGAAGAACAGCTTCAGCGCTTCGAGTTGCGCGCCGCCACGCCGGTCAAGAGCTGGAAGCTAACCGACGAGGATTGGCGCAATCGCGAGAAGTGGCATCTGTACGACGAGGCGGTCAATGACATCGTCGAACAGACCAGCCCGCAATCGGCGCCTTGGGTTCTGGTCGAAGGCAACGATAAACGATTCGCCCGTATCAAGGTTGTCGAGACCCTGTGCGATCATCTTGAAAAAGCCCTGGCCAGCTCCGGCAAGGGATCCAAACGCAAAAAGAAATAGTGGACACCCCCTGTCCCCGGAGACCTTTATGACCCTGCTCAAAGACGGTGAGGAAGTCGAACTCAAACTCGCCTTGGCACCCGAAGACGCGCCCCGCGTCGCCCGTTCGGCGATCATCCGCAAGCATGTACAGGGCAAAGCCCGCGTGCGTCAGCTCCGCGCGATCTATTATGACACCCCGGACCATACGCTTCGGGCTCAAGACGCCGCTCTGCGGGTGCGCAAGGAAGGCCGCCAGTGGGTCCAATGCGTCAAAACGGCCGGCAAGGGGGGCGGTGGATTATCGTCGCGCCGCGAAGTGGAAAACATTGTTCCACGGGCCGCCTTCGACCTCAGCCTGCTGGCCGAGTCCGACCTGAGCACCATCTTGCCAGCAGAGTTGGCTGCGACCCTAGGCCCGGTGTTCGAGACCGATATCCGTCGCACCAGTCGGACCTTGTTGCTGGAAGACGGCACCAAAGTGGATATCGACATGGACAACGGCGATCTGATCGCCGGAGAAACGCGCGAAGCCGTCTCGGAAGTGGAGCTGGAAATCCACGAGGGCGACCCAGTCCATGTTTTTCGTATCGCCCGGGGATTGCTGGAAACCATACCGGTACGGCTCTCGACCCTGTCCAAGGCGGCACGGGGATACACCCTGGCCGACGGCGGTAAGGCGCCTTGGACCAAGGCCGGTATTCCGTCTCTCAATGCCAACATGTCGGTGGAAGAGGCCCTGAGCGTCATCATCCACGCCTGCATGGATCATCTGTTGGCCAATGAGGCCTGTGTTTTGGGCCGCGCCCATATTGAAGGCGTGCATCAGATGCGGGTCGCCACCCGCCGTCTGCGTTCGGCGTTGAGCCTGTTCAAGAAATTGCTACCCGAAGAACAAGTGATCCGGTTCAATGGTGAGTTGAAGTGGCTGATCAATGAGATGGGCCCGGCCCGCGATTGGGATGTGTTCCTCGACGAGACCCTCCCGCCGGTGGCCGAGGGACTTGAAGATGACGGCGCCATGGAGGCCCTGACCCGGGCGGCCGAAACCCGCCGCACCAGTGCCTATGACCGGTCCGAAGCGGCCATCCGCTCCAAGCGCTATACGGAGTTGCTGCTAGACTTGGGAGAATGGGTCCAGGTGCGTGGCTGGCAAGATCAACCCCTCAGCCCCACGGCGGCGCAATTGTTCGCTCCGGTCAGCAACATTGCCGCCGGATTGCTGCACAAGCGCTATCGCAAGGTGCGCAAGCTGGGCAAAGGTTTCGAGACCCTGAGCACCGAGGCCCGCCACGAAGTGCGCATTGCCATGAAGAAGCTGCGCTATGCCACCGAGTTTTTGTCTTCGCTCTACCCCAAGTCGGAAGTCGTCCCCTATGTGGCGGCGCTGAAAAACATGCAAGATGGCTTGGGTATGATGAATGATATCTCGGTCATGCGCGAACTGCTGGGGGGCCTTGCCACCGGAGCCCGGGGCAATGACGCCCGCAACGTCGCCATGGCTTCGGGAGCGGTCATCGGCTGGCACGAGCATATCTTCCGTTCGCACGAGAAAGATATGATCACCGCCTGGAGCGCCTTCGCCAAGGCCAAGCCCTTCTGGCCGCAGCTTTAACAGGCTGTTGAAAAAGTCCGATTTCGAGCCTGTGGCGACACATGCTTCGACAAGCTCAGCATGAAGGCCTTTGAATTTTCAACATGTTAGAGACGGATTCAAAAGTATTCCTTTGATCTCGAGGGCGTATATTTCCGCTCTGGCGGCGTCAAGACCTCCTAACGGGGCGCCGCCCCGTGTCGTCGGCCTTTCCTGGCCAGATCAAAAATCTACTGCCTTGATATCTAAAGGATACTTTTAAATCCGCCTCTTAGCCTCACCCTGAGCTTCCTCATCCCGAGCTTGTCGAGGGACGAAGGGCGAGGCGGGCCGTAGGACAACACTTTTTCAGCAGCCTGTTAGGCCACCGCATCTTCGATTTCACAGCTGCCGAAGATCACCCGGTTACGACCTTGGTGCTTGGCGGCATAGAGGAATGAATCCGCCGCCTTGAAAAATTGCGCCATGTCCCCGTCGCGGGAGGGAATGCAGGTGGCCAAGCCGACGCTAACGGTCACATGGTCGGCGGTTTGCGATTTAACGTGTTCCTCGCCCAAGGCGGCGACGGCGAGCCTCACCTGTTCGGCCAAGGCGATGGCCCCTTCGACGCTGGTATCACAAAGCACGCAGGCGAACTCCTCGCCGCCGAAGCGCGCCGCCAGATCGGTGGAGCGACCGATGACATCGTCAATGGCCCGAGCCACGGCCACCAGGCAATCATCACCCTGGGCATGTCCATAATGGTCGTTGTAGAGCTTGAAATGGTCGATATCGATCAAGATCAACGACAGCGGCAGACTGGACCGGGTGGCTTGATGCCAGGCGAATTCGAAAAACTCGTCGAAGCGGCGGCGGTTGGCGATTCCAGTTAGGGCATCGGTGCTCGACATCTTGGCCAGTTGATCGCGGTTATCCCGCAGACGGCGTTTGTTGCGGCCCTCGCGCGCCGATACCATGATGCCGATGGTCAGGGCCAAGGCCAGAGCCCCGCCGCTCAGAAACATCATGTTGCGCTGGGTATGGGCAATGGCCGCCGAAGCGCCTCCGGCCTCCTTGAGCGAGATTTCCTCAAAGGTTTTGACGAAACGATTGAGCTCGGTGATGAGCTCCCGTTGCGCGTTAAGACCTTGTTCCAGGGTCGCCTGGATGCCTTCGCCATAGCCGTTCTCGACGATCGCAGCCATGGATTTCTCTACCGCGGGCCGGTCTCGGATGATGGTTTCGCGCAGCGAGGCCAAAGCCTTTTCCTCGGTCGGCGTGACCTTAAGTTTTTGCAGCATGTCCAGCGCAACGAGGAAATGAGCCGCTTCGGCGTTGAACAGTTCATGCTGTTCGTCGCGGTCGAAGAAATCGCTCAGGGTGGCTGCGTAGGTCAGGCGGAACGAGCGCTCGCGGATGGCTTCGCGCATCAAGAAGGCGGCTCGCACCTTTTCCCGAAAGGCCGCGTCTCGTAACCAGGCTTCACGCGTCGCATCCAAATGGCGGAAGCCGATAATGATGCTTCCGACCATGCAAATCAGGATGGCGCCGAATCCCAGGACCAAAAAGGCATTGGTTCCCTTGGCTGGCACGTATTTTTCTCCCCCCGGTACCTTTGGGTTCCTTATTGGGCATGAGTATAACATGACCATACATTTTGTCAGGTCTTGTTGATGTTTTATGGCTCTTGAGCCTCCCGGAATAATTCCGCCATTGTCCGTCCGATGCTATAACCCCTCCCATGACCGATCCGTTTGACTTCACCGACGACGACCCGCCCGCCGCCGCCGCTCCGGCGCCGCGCCCGGAACCGCCGTTCCTGCGCGGCCTCAACGACGCCCAGTTCGAGGCCGTGGAATCTTTGGATGGGCCGGTGCTGGTCCTCGCCGGAGCCGGAACCGGCAAGACCCGGGTGCTGACTACCCGTCTGGCCAATATCCTCGCCCGGGGCCGGGCGCGACCCTATGAAATGCTGGCCGTGACCTTTACCAACAAGGCGGCGCGGGAAATGCGCGACCGGGTGGCGGCCCTGCTCGGCACACCGGTGGAGGGCTGGTGGGTTGGCACGTTCCATGCCCTGGGCGCGCGCATCTTGCGAAACCACGCCGAGGCGGCCGGACTGCGACCCAACTTCACCATCCTTGACGACGATGATCAGGTGCGTCTGATCAAGCAGGTCCTTGAATTGCATCCGGTGGATGACAAGCGCTGGCCAGCCCGGGTGCTGCTCGGCGCCATCCAGCGCTGGAAGGATCGCGGCCTGACCCCGGATCAGGTGTCCGATGCCGAGGGCGCCGATCTGGCCGAGGGACGTCTTGTGGCCATCTACAAGGACTATCAACAACGCCTGACCGATATTAACGCCGCCGACTTCGGCGACTTGTTGTTACTCAATCTGACCCTGTTCCAGACCAAGCCCGATATTCTCAAGCGCTATCAGCAACAGTTCCGCTATCTGCTGGTGGATGAATATCAAGATACAAATATTGCCCAATACCTATGGCTGCGGCTGCTGGCTCAGGGGCATCGCAACATCTGCTGCGTAGGTGACGATGACCAGTCCATCTATTCCTGGCGCGGAGCGGAGGTCGGCAACATCCTGCGCTTCGAAGAGGATTTCCCCGGCGCCGCGGTGATCCGGCTGGAACGCAATTACCGCTCCACCAGCCATATCCTCGGCGCCGCTTCGGGGCTTATCACCCACAACGACGGACGCCTGGGCAAGACCCTATGGACCGAAGAGAGCACCGGCGAGAAGGTGCGGGTGGTTTCCGTGTGGGACGGTGCGACCGAGGCCCGGCGTATCGGTCGCGACATTGAGGATCTGCACCGCCAAGGTCATTCCCTGGAGCAAATGGCGGTTCTGGTGCGCGCCGGTTTCCAGACCCGCGAGTTCGAAGAAAGACTGATAACCCTGGGCATTCCTTATCGGGTCATCGGCGGCCCGCGTTTCTATGAACGTCAGGAAATCCGCGATGCTTTGGCTTATCTGCGGGTGATCGTGCAACCGGATGACGACCTGGCCTTCGAGCGCATCGTCAATCTGCCCAAACGCGGGATCGGCAAAGCGGTGATGCAGACTCTGCATACCCATGGGCGCGCCCGACGCCGGTCCTTGCATCAGGTGACCCTGGACCTGATCGACACCGATGAACTGCGCCCCAAGGTCCGCCAGACCCTGCGCGGGCTGATGGAGGATTTCGAGCGTTGGCGGCATCAGGCCGCCGCCATCCCTCACCCGGAACTGATGGGGCAGGTGCTCGACGAGTCCGGCTATACGGAGATGTGGAAGATCTCCAACAAACCCGACGGGCCGGGGCGGTTGGATAATCTCAAAGAACTGGTCTCGGGAATGGAGCAGTTCGAAAACCTGGCCGAATTCCTTGAGCATGTGTCTCTGGTGATGGAAAACGACAGTCGCGACGACACCGAAAAGGTCTCCTTGATGACTCTGCACGGAGCCAAGGGACTGGAGTTTGACACGGTATTCCTGCCCGGTTGGGAAGAAGGCCTTTTCCCTCATCAACGGGCCTTGGACGATGGCGGCATGAATGGCTTGGAAGAGGAACGGAGGCTGGCCTATGTGGGTCTGACCCGGGCGCGACAGCGAGCGCGGATCTCCCACGCCGCCAACCGGCGGATCTATAATCAATGGCAGTCCAGCCTGCCATCGCGGTTCATCGAGGAACTGCCCGAGACGCATGTGGATTTCAACGATGAAACCGTGCAAGCGCAAAGCCGACAGTTCGGCTTCAGTGATTCCTGGTCCCGCCAGTCTCATGGTGGCTTCGACAGTGCTCGCCAACGGCGGCGACGGGACCCACTGGTCATCGAAGCGCAGGCACAAACCACCGTCGAAACGGCCCCGACCCAATCGAGCCGCTATGCTCCCGGCGACCGGGTGCGCCACCGCAAATTCGGCGAGGGAACGGTGGTCTCCGCCGAGGGCGAAAAGCTGGTCATCGACTTCGGCGGGTCGGGGACGAAAAAGGTGGTGGATAGTTTCGTGGAGCGGGCGTGATGGACAACCAAGACCTATGGCACCTGGAACTGGCCGTGCCGCAAGCCCAGGCAGGGCCATTCACCGAACTATTTGAAGCCGTCTGCGATACCGTGCTGGTCCAAGGCTTGGACGAAGATCCGATCTGGACCGTGCAGGGCTGGGTGACCGGCGCACCGGATCAGGCCGCCGTCACCGCCACCGTGGCGCTGACCGCCAACGGACTTGGCATCGAACAGCCTGACCTGATTATCGCGCCCCAGGAGCAGCGGGATTGGGTGGCCGAGAATCTGGCCTCGTTCCACCCCATCACCGCCGGGCGCTTCCATGTGCACTGCAGCCACCACAAGGACTCGGTGCCACCCAATTGCCTGCCCTTGCAGGTGGATGCCTCGGTGGCTTTCGGGACCGGACAGCATGCTTCCACCCGGGGCTGTCTGATCGCGCTGGACCGAATGGGTCGGAAACCACCGCGACGGGTGTTGGACATGGGTTGCGGGTCGGGCATTCTGGCCATGGCCGCGGCCCGGCTTTGGAACGTCTCGGTGCTGGCCGCCGACATCGATCCCCGGTCGGTGGCGGTCACCAACCTCAACGCGGATCTGAATGACCTCCGGACCCGGATCACCGCCCTGTTGTCAGAAGGCTACCGTCATCCCATGGTGTCCGGGCGCGGGCCTTACGATCTCATCCTCGCCAACATCCTCGCACGGCCCTTGATGGGCATGGCCGGGGACCTGGCCCGGGTTCTAAGGCCGGGCGGTCGCGTGGTGCTCGCCGGATTCTTGAAGCAAGATTCGAATAGGGTGCTGGCGGCTCATCGGGCCCGCGGTCTGCACCTGATTGACCGGGTTCCCGTTGACGACTGGGAGACCCTTGTCCTAGGCTCTCCCCCCTAAACAGAATTTAGGGGAGAAATCATGGTCACCAAGCTGTTCACCGGCAAGTCAATCGGCGGTGTCGTCGCGGGCGTCGCGGCCCTCGGTCTCGCAATGGTCGCCCAGCCGACCGCCAAGGCCGCCGACCCCATCAAGGTCGGCACCTTCCTGGCCGTTACCGGCCCGGCTTCGTTCCTCGGCGATCCAGAGCTCAAAACACTTGAACTCTATATCGACGAAATCAACAAGGACGGCGGCGTGCTGGGCCGTCCGGTGAAGCTGTTCCATTATGATACCGGCGGCAATCCCAAGAAGGATCAGACCGCGGTCAAGCGCCTGATCCACCAGGACGGCGTGGACGTGATCGTCGGCGGCTCCACCTCCGGCGGCACCATGGCCGTGCGTCCGGTGATCGAAAAGGCGGGCGTGCCGTTCATCTCCCTGGCCGGCGCGGTGGTGATCATCGATCCGGTGAAAAAGTGGACCTTCAAGACCCCGCATACCGACCAGATGGCCTGCGCCAAGATCTATGAAGACATGAAAAAGCGCGGCCTGATGAAAGTCGGCCTGATTTCCGGCACCGGCGGCTTCGGCAAATCCATGCGCGGTCAATGCAAGAAGCTGGCGCCGGCCTATGGCATCGAGATCGTCGCCGACGAGACCTACGGCGGCAAGGACTCCGACATGACCGCCCAGCTTACCAAGATCAAGAACGCCCCGGGCGTACAGGCGGTGCTCAACGCCGACTTCGGCCAGGGCCCGGCCATCGTGACCAAGAACTACGGCCAGCTGGGCATGACCGGCTTGCCCATGTACCAGTCCCACGGCGTCGCGTCGAAGAAGTACATCGAACTGGCGGGCAAGGCGGCGGAAGGCGTACGGCTTCCGGCGGCGGCCCTGATCGTGGCCGAGAAACTGGCCGACGACGATCCGCAGAAGGCGGTGGTGATGGCCTACAAGACCAAATACGAGAGCGCGACCGGATCCGCCGTTTCCACCTTCGGCGGTCATGCCTATGACGGATTGATGATGGCCCTGGCCGCCATTCAGCGGGCGGGCTCCACCGACAAGGAAAAGGTCCGCGATGAAATCGAAAAGACTCACGGCTTCATGGGCACCGCCGGTGTGGTCAACATGACCGCCAAGGATCACATGGGCCTGAACCTGTCGGCGTTCCGCATGTTGGAAATCCGTAACGGGGATTGGACCATCGTCGACTAAAACCGAGGAACACCTCTGAAATACCCAGCGCCCGGGATCTCGATCCCGGGCGCTTTTTTCTTTGCCCCCGCCCCCGCATTAGTTTTTTCTAATGCGTTGAAAAGCCATGCATTTATGGATAGCAGCCATATCCAATCATCGTTACAGAATTCCATCGATTGAGCGTACCATTCACCCGTTCCAGAATCCCAGGGGGCTTGGCAATGACCAAAAATGCCGTGGAACCGACTCACCATTTGATTGACGTGGACGGCCTCAACCGGCTGATTGCCGCTTTGAATGAATCTGGCCATCAGGTCATTGGCCCCACGGTCCAAGACAGCGCCGTTGTATATGCTCCCATTTCCGGCGTGGCTGATTTGCCGCGCGGCGTGGTCGATCGCCAAGAACCAGGCGGTTACGTGCTTGAGCATCCCGGCGGCGAGGCCTTGTTCGATCATGTGGTCGGGCCCACAAGCTGGAAGCGCTACCTGTTCCCGCCGCAACAAACCCTGTGGACCGCCAAACGCGCCACGACCGGTTTCCATGTCACCCCGGCCAAGGAAGACATCCCACGCTATGCCTTTATCGGCGCCCGGGGCTGCGACATCGCCGCCATGGAGATCCAGGACAGGGTGTTCATGTCCGACACGGCCACGGATCCGGGCTACCACCTGCGGCGCAAGAAAAGCTTTGTGGTGGCCATTCATTGCGGGCGCCCGGCGGAGACCTGTTTTTGCACCTCCATGGACTGCGGCCCGCGCGCTGAAAACGGCTTCGATCTGGCACTGATTGAGCTGGCCGAGGAAGACCGCCACGTTTTTCTCGTCACCGTTGGCTCCAAGCAAGGAGCCGCCTTGCTGGAAACCCTGCCGGTGTTCGACGCGACCCAGGCCGACATCAAAACCGCCGAGGCACGGATCCAATCCGCCGCCAACGGCATGGACCGGGAACTGATCCCCGATGCCGCCGAGGTTCTGGCCGCCAACCTGGAATGCGACCACTGGGAAGAGGTGGCCAAGCGTTGCCTCAATTGCGCCAACTGTACCATGGTCTGTCCCACCTGCTTCTGCTCGACGGTGGAGGATGTGACCAACCTGACGGGCGATGAAGCTTGGAGAGAGCGACGCTGGGATTCATGCTTTACCCTGGATTACAGCTATATCCATGGTGGCAACGTGCGACAAACCGGTGCTTCGCGCTATCGTCAATGGATCACCCATAAGCTATCCCACTGGCATGATCAGTTCGGAACATCCGGCTGCACCGGTTGCGGCCGCTGCATTACCTGGTGCCCGGTGGGAATCGATATTACCGAAGAGGCACGCGCCATAAAAAACCGGGCCGGATCATCGACATAAACCAAACCGCAAGCGAGACAGGCCCAAGAGGGGAGAATTGTCATGGTGCAGATTGAAGGCATGGAAACGTTGCTCAAGGACCACCCGTTCTTCGACGGCTTGAACGACGACTATCGGGTGCTGCTGGCCGGATGTGCCGCCAACGAGCGGATGGAGGAAGGCGCATACGTGGCCCGAGAAGGCGACGACGCCGACAAATTCTATCTCGTGCGCCACGGCCGTATATCCTTGGAATACCATGTGCCGGGGCGGGAGCCGCTAATCATCGAGACCCTGGAGGAAGGCGATATCTTCGGTTGGTCCTGGTTGGTCCCGCCGCACAAATGGGCCTATGACGTCCGCGCCATGACCCTTTGCCGACTGGTCAGTCTCGACGCAAACTGCCTGCGCGGCAAATGCGAGAACGATCACTCGCTGGGCTATGAATTGCACAAGCGCTTCGTGCCCATCATCGCCCACCGACTCAGCGCCGCGCGCATGCGGCTGCTCGATATGTATGGCTCTTCACGCTAAGGAACCCTTTGTCATGACGGCCACTGCCCTTGCCAAGGATCCCATGTTGACGGTTCCCTTCCGTGTGGAACGACGGAGAAAGGAACTGTCCGACACCTTCACATTGGAACTGCGACCCGAGGGCGGACGCTTCCTGTTCGACCCGGGACAGTTCAACATGCTTTATGTGTTCGGGGTCGGGGAAATCCCCATCAGCATCAGCGGCAACCCGGCGGACCCGAGCTTGCTGGTTCACACGATCCGGGGCGTGGGCACGGTCTCGGACGCTTTGCGTCATTTGAATACCGGCGATCAGGTCGGCGTGCGCGGCCCCTATGGCACCGCTTGGCCGGTGAAGGAAGCCGAGGGTCATGACCTGCTGCTGGTGGCGGGTGGGATCGGCCTCGCGCCCTTGCGCCCGACCATTTACCACGTGCTGACCAACCGGGCTCGCTATGGCAAGGTGGTCATCCTCTATGGTGCCCGCACGCCGGAAGATGTGCTGTTCCTCAAGGAGTTGGAAAAGTGGCGATCACGCTTCGACCTGTCTGTGGAAGTCACGGTCGATCGGGCCACTGGTAAGTGGGGCGGGCGCGTTGGCGTGGTGACCAAACTCATCGAGCGCGCCGGATTCGACCCGCACGAAACCATGGCCATGGTCTGCGGCCCGGAAGTGATGATGCGGTTTGCCATCCAATCCCTGGAAGCACGAGGTGTCTCGGCTCATCGGATTTACGTGTCCATGGAACGCAATATGAAATGTGCCGTTGGCTTTTGCGGCCATTGCCAACTGGGGGGCCACTTTGTCTGCAAGGACGGACCGGTCTTTCCCTTCGACAGGATCCGGGACATCTTCCCGATCCGGGAGCTGTGATCATGGCGCCTGCACAACACAAACGCCCGAAACTGGCGGTCTGGAAGTTTTCTTCCTGCGACGGCTGCCAACTGTCCCTGCTCGATTGCGAAGACGAATTGTTGCAGGTGGCCGAGGCGGTGGAAATTGCGTATTTCCTCGAAGCCACCCGGGCCGAGGTCAAGGGCCCTTATGATATCTCGTTGGTGGAAGGCTCGGTCTCCACCCCCCACGACGCGGAACGCATCCACAAGGTGCGCCGCCAATCCAAGGCTCTGATCACCATCGGCGCCTGTGCCACGGCGGGCGGCATTCAGGCGCTGCGCAATTTCCACGACGTGGAGGAGTTCACCCGCTGCGTCTACGCCCACCCTGAATATATCGACACCCTGGCCAAATCCACCCCGATCCAGGACCATGTACCGGTGGATTTCTCGCTTCATGGCTGCCCCATCGACAAGGGCCAGTTGCTGGAAACGCTGAATGCCTTCCTCAATGGCCGCAAGCCCAATATTCCCAACCATTCCCAATGTCTGGAATGCAAGCTGTCGGGATCGGTCTGTGTCATGGTGGCACAGGGCACACCCTGCCTGGGACCGGTTACTCAGGCCGGATGCGGTAATCTTTGTCCGTCGCATACACGCGGCTGTTATGGCTGCTTCGGGCCGAAGGAAACCCCCAACACGGCCAGCTTGGCTGCCTGGACCGGCGAACGACTGGGCCAGGACCGGCGACATATCAAACATCAATATCGCGGCTTCACAGCCTATGCCGAGCCGTTCCGTAAGGAGAGCGAGGCCCATGAGTAGCTCGACCCAAACCCGCACCATCAAGGTCAACGCCCTGGCCCGCGTCGAAGGCGAAGGCGCCTTGAACATCCGCGTCAAGAATGGCGAGATCAAGGATCTTCAGTTCCGCATTTATGAACCGCCCCGGTTCTTCGAGGCTTTGCTCAGGGGGCGCATGTATACCGAAGCTCCGGACATTACCGCGCGCATCTGCGGTATCTGTCCCATGGCCTATATGATGGGGGCGTCCCAGGCCATGGAAGATGCCCTGGGCGTGACGGTCACCGGGCCCTTGCGCGATCTTCGGCGGATCATCTATTGCGCCGAATGGATCGAGAGCCATGTGCTGCACGCCGCCATGTTGCATGCGCCCGACTTCCTGGGCCTCGACGATGCCCTCTTGATCGCCAAGGCCAATCCGGAACTGGTGGGCAATGCCCTGCAATTGAAAAAGCTGGGCAACGACCTTTTGGAAGCCATCGGCGGGCGGGCGGTTCATCCGGTCAATCTCAAGGTGGGCGGGTTCTACAAGGCGCCGACGCCACAGGACCTGGCGCCTCTCAAGGATCGCCTGAAATGGGGCATGGAGGCCAGCGAGACCATTGGCCGCGCCTTTGCCGGGTTCGACTTTCCCGACCTGACCATGGATTATGACAGCGTGTCCATGACCCACCCGGACGAATATGCCATCTGCGAAGGCGGCATTATGTCGTCCAGCGGGACCTATTTGGATCTTAACGAATTCCTCGATCACTACACCGAGGAACATGTGGCCCACTCCAATGCGCTGCACGGGGTCGGACCCAACGGCCGCTATCTGGTCGGTCCCTGGGCGCGCTACAACAACAACGGCAAACAGCTTTCCAAACGCGCCAAGGCGCTGGCCAAGGATTGCGGACTGGGCAAGAGAGTGACCAATCCCTATCGTTCCATCCTGGTGCGCATGGTCGAGACTCTTTATGCCTGCGAGGAATCCCTGAGGCTGATCGAGGGCTACGAGATGCCGGACGAGTCCTGTGTTCAGATCACCCCCGGGGCGGGCACGGGATACGGCTGCACCGAAGCCCCGCGCGGCATCTGCTTCCACAGCTACAGCCTGGACAAGGAGGGGCGCATCACCAAGGCCACCATCGTACCGCCCACGGCCCAGAATCAGAAGCAGATCGAGGAGGATCTGCGGGTGGTGGTGCAGGAAAACCTGGATCTGGACAACGAGGCGCTGACCTGGCGGTGCGAACAGACCATCCGCAACTACGACCCCTGTATCTCCTGCGCCACCCACTTTCTCGATCTGACGGTGACCCACGAGTGACGCTTTATATCGGCATCGGCAATGCCATGCGCCGGGACGACGGCGTGGGAGCCGAAACGGTGCGCCTGCTCGCCGAACAGGGACTGGAAGCCATTGAGCACGCCGGGGACGGCATGACCCTGATCAATCTATGGCAAAGTCGTGACGGCGTGGTGCTGATTGATGCCATGCGGTCGGGTGCGGCGGTGGGATCGTTGCGTCGCTTCGATGCCCATGAGAGCGAAATCCCGCGCGACAACTTTCCCCATACCAGTCATGTGCTGGGGGTCGCCGAAGCGGTGGAGATGGCGCGCATTCTGGGCAAGCTTCCACCGAGTCTGATCGTCTATGGCATCGAAGCGGCGGACTTCGGACAAGGCCTCGGCCTGACACCCGAGGTGGCGCGGGCAGTTCGTGGGTTGGCGGACCAACTGATTGCCGGACAAAATTCTTCGACCGTATAGCGCAGGCCGGAGTCCCTTGAACCCGGCAAACCTGCGCGACTCGATGGATACCGACTATGCTCCTCGCATTGGATCGGTTCCGATCAAACGCGAAACTTTAGCAGGCTGCTGAACGAGTATTGTCCTACGGCCCGCCTCGCCCTTCGACAAGCTCAGGGTGAGGCTAACATGTTGAAAATTCGAAGGCCCTCATGCTGAGCTTGTCGAAGCATATGTCGCCACATGCTCGAAATCAGACTTTTTCAGATGGCGGTAATCGAGCAGTCAGGGATTGCCTAGACAGTCAGCTGGTCTCCACACTCGGTCTTGATCAAGTATCCGGGTCAATTCCTGGACATGGAACAGAGGAGACCAGCTATGGAGTATTTTGTTGGAATGGACGTATCGATGGCAAGCATTTCGATCTGTGAGATTGATGCAAAGGGAACCGTCATTCGCGAAGGCAAGGTGTCAAGCACACCCGAGGCGGTCGCCACTTGGCTCGAGGAAAGCGGGCGTGGCTTTGCGCGAATTGGGTTGGAAGCTGGCCCTCTGGCGCCTTGGCTGTACGCAGGACTGTCCAGTCGGGGCCTCCCTGTGATTTGTATCGAGACCCGGCAAATGAAGGCCTTTGCCAGCGCCAGCCCAGTCAAGACGGACCGTCGCGACGCCCGCTTGATCAGCCAGGCGATGCGGACCGGTTTGTACCGCGCGACCCACGTCAAGACCGCGCGCAGTCAGGAGCTCCGGATGGTGCTGACCCATCGGGAGACCCTGGTTCATCAGGTCCGTCAGTTGTCCAATACGGTACGAGGAACATTGAAAGCTTTCGGCCTCAAGGTCGGTATGGCGCGCGGACGCCTTTTCGCGGCGCGGGTTCGGGAATTGACGGCTGATAACCCGCACCTCAGCGCAGCCGCCGAGCCGCTCTTGCTTGCGCGCCAAGCCTTGCTCGAACAACTCGACAAGCTCGACCGGCAGGTTCATGCCGCTGCGCGCGATGATAGCGTTTGCCGGCGCCTGATGACCGTTCCCGGCGTCGGCCCGGTTACCGCCCTCGCTTTCAGGACAGGACTCGACGTGCCGGAACGGTTTCAAAAGTCGGTCATGGTCGGCGCCCACTTCGGGCTTGTCCCACGCAGATACGCCTCGGGAGAGCAGGACCGAAGCGGCCCCATCAGCAAGTGCGGAGATGCCATGGTTCGTTGGCTTTTGTTCGAGGCCGCCAATGCACTTCTCACTCGAACCCGCCGTTGGTCCTGGCTCAAACACTGGGGGCTCGCGGTCGCCAAAAGGCGCGGGATGAAACGCGCCAAGGTCGCCGTTGCCCGGCGTCTCGCCGTAATCATGCATCGCATGTGGATCGACGGCACGGACTTCCAGTACCGCAAGGAGGAGACCGCCATCTAAACACAACGAAAACCGAGATCGCCTGAAGGGCGGCCAGGACGCGTGGCGACGCGCGGGGCTCGGATGACAGCGCGCAGGCTGCAGTGGCGTAAGACCACGCTTTTCAGATTGCTGCACCCGATCCCCCTTGATCCCCATCATGCGGCGACGACGTCGACCGCGGACAGAAGCAAAGGGCGCCACATACCCCAGGTTCAAACCGACGGCTTGGAAATCAGCTTGACTCAAATGACTCGATTACAGAAGCAGCCTGTTAGACGCTTCAGGCCACGGCAAGGACGGCCATCAGGGCAAGTCCCATGGTCATGCCCAATGCCATGCCAACCGTGATCCGAACAACGGGTTTATAGGTATCGGTCTTCATTGCGATTCCCCTGGTCGATGCGGCACCGGGATTCTCCCGTTACCTGGATCGGAGGTTATCGGCGTTGTCTCACATCGGCAGTGACCGGAATCACAGTGGGGATATTACCCGACACCACCATCAACCCAGTCCAGCAAGGGCTTCACCCAGCCCTCGTCGGTGAATTCTGTCTCCCAGGTTTCGGCAAAGGGCGCCCGTTCAAACAAAGACGCGCAAGAGCCACTCGCCACCCCCTCCTCTGCCCGCAAGGAAAGAATGCGGCCTCGCAGGCTGCGCCCCAACACATCGATGAGATCCGCGAAGGCTTCTTCTTGCTGGACATTGCCCAAGGCGCAGGCCTCCACCAGCACGAAAGCCATGTCGCCGATCTTGACCATGGCGGAAACTTCCAGGGCATCCGCCCCGCCGCTGCGCAGACCGACCACGGAAATTCTGTCTTCCGGCACGCCAAGAGCCAATAACTCTCGGATCCAATGACGGACCTTGACGGGGCGGGAAATACCCTCGCTTCCAGCCTTCGGTGCCACCACCAACAATCCTTTGTCGGCCAGGGCCTGTCCCGGACCGGTGGGTTGCTCACCGGGAGTCCCCAAAAGGAACAGATAGCGAGCCTCCCGATTGGGCGCCTCGGGAAGACCGTCAACCAGACCGCTTGCCGGACCGGTCGGATCACAGGCCCATAGGAGCAGCGAAAGCCCGAACAGAACCGGCAGGATTGCATGGCGGATAGACATGATCTGTCCCTTCAAAAAAATCTGCCGAAGGTTCGGCTTCCTTTTCATACCATTGCCTGAATTCCCTTGTGAACCACCCATGACGGCGCCACAATGTTCGGCAATGAAAACAATCGGCGACACAATCCGGGGGGAATGGTGAGACGCCAACAACTGGGACCGGGCTTTAGGCTCACCTTCATTCTATTATTCTTGTCTGTCGCGACCTTTGCGGCGGGGTCCGCCCGTGCCATGGACATTACCATCGGTGTGCTGGCCAAGCGAGGTGTGGAAAAAGTCCTCGAACAATGGCGGCCCACCGCCGACTATCTGACCGAGGCGGTTCCAGGGCACCGCTTCCGCATCGTCCCGGTCTTATTCGACGAAGTCTCGCTGGTGGTGCGCAACAAGCTGGTCGATTTTGTCGTCATGAACTCGGCGATCTATGTGGAACTGTCGGTGCGTTACGGGGTACAGCGCATTTTGACCCTGCGCAACCGGCTAGGGCCAGGGCAGGTCACAAGCCGCTTCGGCAGTGTCTTGCTGGCCAACAAGAGCAACAGTGACATTCGCAATTACCGCGACCTGTCCGGAAGGCGGGTGGCCGCTGTGCACATGACATCTCTGGGCGGCTGGATCATGGCGCTGAGGGAGTTGCGCGAAGCGGGGTTGGACCGAGATGACTTTTCCGATCTGAAGTTCCTGGATACCCACGATGCCGTTGTGGAAGCGGTGGCCGACGGGCGCGCCGAGGTGGGCATCGTCCGCACAGATACCCTGGAACGCATGGCGGCGGAGGGGCGCGTCGATGCGGATAGTTTCCATGTGGTCGCACCGCGCAGCTTCGCCGACTATCCTTTCCGGGTCAGCACCCGTCTGTATCCGGAATGGCCCATCGCCAAGTTGGCCCACACCCCTCGGGAACTGGCCAAGATCGTGGCCCAAGCGCTGATGGCCATGGACCGGTCGGACCCGGCGGCGGAAGCCGCTCGGATCACCGGCTGGACCATCCCGGAGAACTATCAGCCAGTCCATGAAATCCTTCAGGAATTGCAGCTAGCACCTTACGAATGGTTCGGGGAGATTTCCCCTGCCGCTGCCCTGCGCAGCTACTGGCCCTGGCTGGTGGGGGTCGTCATGGTGCTGATATTGCAAACCTTCTTGGTGGTGCGGATTATGGCCCTCAATAAGACCCTGCGCCGCCACCAAAAAGCGCTTGAAGACACGGAACGGCAATATCGGTCGACTTTTGATCAAGCTCCGGTGGGCGTGGCCCACCTGTCACCCGACGGCGATCTGGTACGGGTAAATAATGCCTTTAGTGCCCTGACCGGCTATAGCGCCGCTGAACTGGGGGGGTTGAACTACAATCATCTGCCTCACGCCGAAGAACTGGCTTCGTCCCTCGTCAAACTGAATGATTTGCGGGATGGGCTGGTGGATCGCATCGATCTGCGTCAACGGTGGATCAACAAGGCCCAGGAAACCATCGGTGTACATTTGGTGGCCACGGCGGTGCGCGAGGATGGGGACCGAGTACGCTTCTTGATTTTGGTCGCCACACCTTCCGGACCGGGTTTCTCGGAGTGGGCGGAAGGTGGTTCTTGATGGTCCTTCGCTTCGTGCTGGCATTCGGGTTCGGAGGGCTGCTTCTGGGCTTGGTTTTCCAGGTTATGATCAGCCGCGAATTGGACCGCACCGAGAATCAATTGTTCAGCGATTCCCTGTTTTTGATGGAGCGGCTGGCGGGATATATCCGGCATGACCTGCGCGAAGTGCGATCGGATTTGCGATATCTGGCCAATCACCGGGATCTGAAGAACCCGGATGGGTCGGGGCTGGCTCGTGTCGCGGAAGATTTTCGTCGGTTCGCGAACGAAAAGGGACTGTACGATCAAATCCGGTTCCTTGATCAAACGGGCCAGGAACAGGTCCGTGTGGATCACCGCGGCAACATGGCGAGGATTGTCGGGGCTGGTGATCTCCAAGACAAAAGCCACCGGTACTATTTCCGCGAGGCCATCAATTTGCCCGCCAACCAAGTCTATACCTCGCCTTTCGACTTAAATCAGGAACATCACCTCATCGAAGTGCCCCTGAATCCGATGATCCGATTGGCCATGCCGGTGACCGCGACCGACGGGCGGGCCATGGGGGCTTTGGTGCTCAACTATCGGGGACGCCGGATCTTGGAAAACCTGCGCGAATCCACGGAGGCTTTCCCCGGTGAAGCCCTGTTGATGAACGATCAAGGCTATTACATGTTGCACCCGGATCGCCGCGATGAATGGGGTTTCATGTTTCCGGCCGGCGTGGACCAGACCATGGCCAGACAGTCACCACAGGTCTGGCAACAACTGACGGAACAAGCATTGATCAGCCTCTCCGACGAGCGCGGTCTATTGTCTCTGGCCCGACTGTCCCGCTACGTCGAAGAAAACGATCAAGACGAACCTTGCCGCGAATGCGGCTGGATCATCGGTTTGCGCGTGGTCGGCACTCATTTGGATCGGGTTGCGACCCAGCGTCGCGCAGAATTGGCACCGCTGTATTTGGGATTGCTGCTCCTCTATGGAATCGGGCTGCTCACCACCCATCGGGTCATGCGCGCACGCCAGGCCAGCGACAACAAGGTGGCCAATCTGCATCGCGAAATTCGAGAGGAACGGGATGCCTTTGTCGGCGGGCCAACGGTGGTATTCAAAAGGCAAAACCGTTTTGGCTGGCCCGTGGAGTATGTCTCGCCCAATGTGGAAACCGTTCTTGGCTATTCGGCGCAACGGTTTCTCGATCACGACATTGGTTATGCCGGAATCATTGCCCCTCGCTTTTTAGCTCAGGTCACCGAGGAAACCCGTCAATTGACCCAGGGCAAAACTAATTGGATCGAGCATACGCCCTATCAGGTGGTTGATGGACATGGACGATTGCGCTGGTTGCGTGACACCACCACCTCCATTCGGGATGAGACTGGTCGCATCACCCACTACACCGGCTATGTGAACGACATCACCGATTTGAAGCGCGTGGAACAGCAACTGCGCGAATACAGCCAATACATCCATAATGTCATCGATACCATTCCCGACGCCACCATGGTCATCAACACGGAAACCTACGAGCTGGTCTATGCCAACCAGGCCGCCCGGGATATCTATGGTTCGACCACCGATGTGGTGGGCAAGCCTCTGCGCTGCCACCAAATTTCCCATGGCCGCGACGCTCCTTGCGACGGAGAAGATGACCCCTGTCCCATCCAGACCATCTTGGAAACGGGCGAGACTTGTCGCACGGTCCATCGGCATTTTGATACCCGGGGCCGGACCTTGTTCGTTGAACTTGTTTCAACGCCGATTTTCGACGATGACGGCAGAGTTACTCAGATCATCGAGAGCCACCGGGATGTCACGGCCCAGGTTCAAGAAAGGGATGAATTGGCGGAACTCGCCATCACTGATCCCTTGACCCTGGCCTACAACCGATTGAAGTTTGACCAGGAGTTGCACATCCATCTACAGAAAAGCCGCAGCAGCGGCAAGATGTTGGGCCTGATCATGTTTGATTTGGACCATTTCAAGGAAATCAATGATACCTTTGGTCATGATGCCGGAGACACTGTCTTGCGCGAAACCGCTCAGTTGGTGCGATCGAATATTCGCGACACGGATATTCTGGCCCGCTGGGGCGGGGAGGAATTCATGGTGCTGACGCCGCATTGCAATCTGGCGGTGATCAGTCGTATCAGCGAGGCCCTGCGCACAGCCATCGAAGCCCAGCCTTTCTCCGACGCGGGTCGGGTAACCGCCAGCTTTGGCGCCACGATCATGAAGCTGACCGACAATTCCGACTCCCTGATCAAGCGCGTTGACGATGCGCTCTATGAAGCCAAGCACGCCGGACGCAACAAAGTTGTGGTCAGGGAAGCCAAATGAGCAAACCTTCCTCTTCGCTTTTGTCCTTGCTCGGACGGAGACGGTTCGGGCCATTGTTCGTCACCCAATTTCTCGGCGCCTTTAATGACAACATGTTCAAAAATGCCCTGGCGGTGTTGATCACCTATCGCCTGGCGGAAGCCCAGGGACTGGACAGCAAGCTATGGATACCTCTGGCGGCCGGTCTGTTCATCCTGCCGTTTTTTCTGTTTTCCGCCACCGCTGGACAATTGGCCGACCGCCACGACAAGGCCCGAATGATCCGTTGGGTCAAGCTGGCCGAAATCCCCATTATGCTGTTGGGCGCCTTGGCCTTGGTGGCGGGCTCGGCGGAAATGCTGGTGGGTGTGCTGTTCCTGATGGGCAGTCAGTCCTCGTTCTTCGGACCATTGAAATACGGTATCCTCCCTGATCATCTGCCAGACGAAGACTTGATCGCCGCCAACGGCTTGGTGGAAACCGGCACCTTCCTGGCAATTTTGCTCGGCACCATGGCCGGTGCGCTGCTGGTCGTCGGTGACGGTGGCACTGTTCTCATGGGCGCCTTGGTGGTCGGGTTGGCCCTTGCCGGATGGTTGAGTAGCCGAGGCATACCCCCGGCCCCGTCGACGCGTCCCGACCTGCCTGTATCCTATAATCTACCGCTGACCACTGGACGTTTGTTGCGCGACCTGAGCCGTGAGCCGGTCGTCATGATGGCGGTTCTGGGGATTTCCTGGTTCTGGTTCCTGGGCGCGACCTACCTGACCCAGTTTCCCACCTTCACCAAATTCCACATTGGCGGCAATGAGCAGGTTGTAACCTTGTTTCTAAGTTTGTTTTCCATTGGCATCGGGGCGGGATCTTTGCTGTGCAACAAGCTGCTCGGGGGTCGCGTGCGGGCCCGGCATTTGCCTTTGGCCGCCCTGGGTCTATCGCTGTTCAGCGCTGACCTGTATTTCGCCAGTCCCGATGAAACCCAGTACACTTCCTATATGGGGGCCGCCGCATTCCTGTCCGAGCCCGGCAATTGGCGCATTGTCGCGGACATGGTTGGTTTGTCCGTGGCGGGAGGACTGTTCATTGTCCCGCTTTACGCCATCATGCAGACCCGGACCGACCCCACCCACCGAGCCCGCACGGTCGCCGCCAACAACGTGCTGAACGCCCTGTTGATGGTTACTTCGGCCGTTGCTGTCCTGCTCTTGCTGGACGCAGGCGCAACGGTCACCGAACTGTTTGCCTTGGTAGGGATCACGAACCTGATGGTCGTCGGGCTGGTTTGGCGCCTGCACCGACGCCTTGAGAACGAGAAGACGGCATGAGGGCCGTGCTTACTTGCAGCCCTCAATCATCTTGTTGACGCAAAGGACATTGCGCAAGGCCTTGTAGAGCATAAAGCCAGCCAGGCCGATGATCACGTAAAACGCCACATACCAGATAAAAGCGGACATGTTTTTCTCCTTATTTGCTGCCCGCAGGTGGGACCGACTCGCCAGCCCCATCGCGTATTCGTATTTTCTAATATTAGAATACGCTAATTTGAGATCCATGGCAAGAGTATTCGACGGCCATGCCGCGAATTCTCAGCTGTTCAATCGCCCATCAGGACCCAGCGTCGGCTTGCCGGATGGTGCCATCATGGGGTCCTTCTAGGGGAGCATGGCTCTGCAAATAGATCTGGAGCAGACGATTGTCATCCTTGCTCAGGTCCACCATGGGCTTCATGGCCTTGAGCAGATCCGGCCATTGATCGATTCCGAACCACTCGGCGGGGTAAGCCATATGGCATTGGCTACATTGCAGCTCATACAAGGTTTCGGCAAAGGCCCAGATCGATGCCCGATCCTTGACCATGCCCTGGTTTTTCACCCAACCCTCGACGCTCACCGAAACCCAGCCGCCCCCCGCGTTGGTTCCTTCCACTTGGATGGCACTCAGCGCGGATTTGCGCAGACCGGCCCGATAGACCCGGCGCCCAACATCGGCGAAAATCGCGTTCTTTTTACCCGGCTCCCGCCACCCCTCTACCCGCACGCGGACCATGTCATCCGCACGCTCGAGAACCGCCAGCGGGGTGGCGACCAAAATGGTGCCCATCTTGCCACTTCGGGCGTCATCGCGGTACAGGGTGGCCGATTGGGCGGGGTAGAGCACCGTGACCTTGTCCGTGCTTTTGTCCTTCGAAACTTCCAGCGCTTCCCGGGCCGCCGCTATGGCCGGTTCGATGTCGGGTTTCTTGTGGGCGATCCCCTTGTGACAGCCAATACAAGTCTCGCCCCGTTGGCGCGCCTTCATGTGGCGCGGCCGGGCCTTATCCCGCTGTTTATCAGAGATCATCCGGTCCCAAGAATGGCAATTGCGGCACTCGCGCGAGTCGCTTGCCAGCATCTTGTCCCAGGTCGACCGGGCCATTTGCAGGCGATGGGCCTCAAACTTCTCAGGCGTGCTGATGGTGCCCAGAACCTTGTGATAGAGCTCTTTGGTGGCACCGACCTTGGCGACCATCTTTTCAACCCAGGTCTTTGGCACATGGCAATCAGAACAGATTGCCCCCACCCCGGAGCCATTGGCGGCGTGGACAGACGTCTTGAATTCCTCGTAGACCCCTTCCATCTCGTGGCAACCGACGCAGAATTCCTCGGTGTTGCTGTACTCAACGAAGCCAACGAAGCCGCCGGTGGCGATCACGCCGAGGGTACCGCCCAGGATCAACAGGGTCGCTGCCGCCAGGCGGCTGGGCCGCCACATCCAGCTCCAAAGCCGACTGATCAAACCACGTTTCATTCTGTTCCCCCTCATTTCGCGACGGCTCCCGGCTTGGTAAATTAGATTATTATGTTTTATTAATATAAGGAGGTTCTTATAAGTAAAGGCTCATGGGTTTTATATCTTTATCTTGATTTGATCGTCAATATTCATTTAATATCCCATCCAACTAATTACCCAACTCTTCGGAAATATTCTGAAACAGTTGGTAAATATTAGGGGCACCCAAAAGAGGTAGGGGAGAAGTTACAATGAAGATCATTCATATACTGGCCCGTTTCGGGCTAGCACCGGCTGCATTTGCCGCCATTATGCTTGCGGCCTTCACAGCTCAAGCGGTTGAGATCAAAGGCAAGTCCGTACCGTTGAATCACGTATCGGCGGAAGACTGCAAAGACTGCCACAAGGAAATCTACACCCAGTGGAAAGGTTCCATGCACGCGCAAAGCACCGCGTCGGGCGATCCGATCCACAACGCTTTCTACCGCAACGTGGTCGGCGACCCGCATATGGAAGGCGTGAAAACCAAGAAGGGTGCCTATCCGGTCTGCTTGCAGTGCCATGTGCCCAACGCGGCCGTCGACAAGGTGACCAAAACCGATGCCATGCCGGCCTACAAGGAGGGCGTCAACTGTACGGCCTGTCATGCCTTGAAGGCCTTCAAGGGTATCCGCACTGAAGACGGCAAGTTCCGCCTTGGCATGATGGCCTATGAGCGCGGCGAGACGCTCAGCGGTCCCACGGGCTTCACCTCTGCCTCCGGCGGCGAGGGCGATGGCCTTGATGGCATGGATGAAAAGGACAATCCGCACGTGGCCGAGACCAAGGGCCTCTATATGCCCCTGGAAGGCAAGTCGCGTATGTTCCGCACTTCGGCCGCCTGCATGGGCTGCCACGATCAGCGCAACAACGGCAACAACGTGCCTCTGTGCCAAACCGGCACCGAGTATTCCGATGGCGGGTCCAAGGTCCAGTGCCAGGTCTGTCACATGTCGGTGACCAATGGCGTGGCCGATCACTCCATGGGCGGCGGCCACAACATGGGCATGCTGAAACGGGCCATGGTTTTGGATGTGACTGCTGAAAAAGCGGGTGACATGATCAAAGCCGGCATCTACATGGAAAACCTTCAGCCGCACACCATGCCCACCGGCGCACCGTTCCGGAACATCTACCTGCGGGTCGTGGCTCTAAATGCCGATGGCGAGGAGGTCTGGACCAATTTCAAGACCCATCCGGCTACGGAAGATGCGCAGGCCTACATGCACTTCGTGTTGCTCGACGGGGAAGGCAAACCGACGATTCCGCCGAAGGCCAAGAAGATGGGTCCGGACACGCGTCTGAAGCCGTTCGAAAAGCGTGAACTGGCCTATGACATTCCGGCCAAGGGCGTTGCTTCGGTACGGGCAGAACTGCACTACAACCTGCTCTGGCCGTCCCTGCAAAAGGCCATGAAGGGCAAGATCCCCGACGAGTTGCGCACGCCGCAACAGTTCATGGCGGTGGAAACCAAGCTCTGATGGCTTGACCCATCCTCGAAAACAGGACCCGGCGGTGTTCCGTCGGGTCCTTTTTTATTTCAGCGCCTCCACCAACGGCGGCCCTTCTGTCTTGAGGAACTCCAGGAAGCTGCTCACCGCCAAGGGCAGTTGTCGCTGCGCCGGATAGACGGCATACCAGGGCCGGTGTAGTGGAAATCCCTCGCAATCCAGGACCGCCACCCGGTTCAGAGCCAATTCCAAGGTCAGGCTATGCTTGGACAGGACCGCCACCCCGAGCCCGGCCATCACCCCTTGCTTCAAGGCGACACCGCTGCCCAGTTCCATATAGGGAGTCACGGTGAGGCCGTTTTTGGCCACCAGCCGCTCAAAGGCCTGACGCGTGCCCGATCCGCCCTCGCGCAACAGGATCCGTTCCTTTAGGAGTGATTTCAGGTCCGTCGGCCCGGCGGAAACCAGCGGGTGATCGGGGGCGGCGACGATGACAATTTCGTTTTCCAAAAACGGGGTGCTGACCACGTCGATGCGGTCGGGCACCTGACCCATGATATAGACATCGTCCAGCAAGGCCTCCAACCGCCCGATCATGCTATCGCGGTTGGTCACCGCCATGGAAGGTTGAACGCCAGGATGGCGACGGACAAACTCCCCCAACAAGTGAGGCAGGAAATACTGAGCGGTGGTCACCGCCGACACCCGCACCGGCCCAGCCACCTCGCCACGCAGACTTTCCAAAGCGCTGTCCAGATCGACCATGCGGGTCAGCACGGCCCGGCTGTTTTCCAGCAGTACCTGGCCCGCCGCCGTCAGATGTAGCTTACGCCCTACCTGATCGAACAAGGGCAGTCCGGCATTCTCCTCCAGCCGCTTGATCTGAATGGAAACGGCGGGCTGGGTCAGATGCACTTCGCGGGCCGCGCCGGTGATGCTGCCCAGACGAGCCACGGCTTCGAACAGTCTGAGCTGTTGTAAGGTTGCGTGTAAGGCCATGGAAAATCGTTACTATATACGCCTATGGTTACTTTGCCGCCTAAAACATAAATATTATTTATTCCAAGCATCAATATTAATCAATTTCTTTTTGAATAAGGCCTCCCTATAATCCACACCACTTGCAGGGTATTCCAAGGTGAAACCAGCAAGAAGAGCGTTAGGGGAAAGGTTCGAGACGTCCACCGTCCGACCCGTGTGACAGTAGCAACAAAGGGGATCCGTAATGGACCAATCAAATCGTTATGCCGATCTGAGCCTCAAGGAAGAAGACCTTCTGGCCGGCGGCGGCCATGTTCTTGTGGCCTACATCATGAAGCCGAAGCAGGGCTATGGCTATCTCGAAGCTGCCGCTCACTTCGCCGCTGAGTCCTCCACCGGTACCAACGTGGAAGTCTCCACCACCGACGATTTCACCAAGGGTGTTGACGCGCTGGTGTACGAGATCGACGAGGCCAAGGAGATCATGAAGATCGCCTACCCGTGTGATCTGTTTGACCGCAACATCACCGACGGTCGCGCCATGCTGGTGTCCTTCCTGACCCTGGCCATCGGCAACAACCAGGGCATGGGCGATATCGAATACGCCAAAATCCATGACTTCTACGTGCCGCCCGCGTATCTGCGCCTGTTCGATGGTCCGTCCAAGGACATTTCCGACATGTGGCGGATCCTGGGTCGCCCGATCAAGGACGGCGGTTACATCGCCGGTACCATCATTAAGCCGAAGCTGGGCCTGCGCCCGGAGCCGTTTGCCGCAGCCGCCTATCAGTTCTGGCTGGGTGGCGACTTCATCAAGAACGACGAACCCCAGGGCAACCAGGTGTTCTGTCCGGCGAAGAAGGTTTACCCGCTGGTTTATGACGCCATGAAGCGCGCCATGGACGAAACCGGTCAAGCCAAACTGTTCTCCGCCAACATCACCGCCGACGATCACTATGAAATGCTGGCTCGTGGCGAGTTCATCCTGGAAGCCTTCGGGCCGGACGCCGACAAGGTGGCCTTCCTGGTCGACGGTTACGTGGGTGGCCCGGGCATGGTGACCACCGCCCGTCGTAACTTCCCCAACCAGTACCTGCACTATCACCGTGCCGGTCATGGCGCCGTGACCTCGCCGTCCGCCAAGCGCGGTTACACCGCCTTCGTGCTGGCCAAGATGTCTCGTATGCAGGGTGCTTCCGGTATCCACGTGGGCACCATGGGCTTCGGCAAGATGGAAGGCGAGAATGACGACCGTAACATCGCCTACATGATTGAGCGTGACAGCGCCGATGGTCCTTTCTTCCATCAGGAATGGGAAGGCATGAAGCCGACCACCCCGATCATCTCGGGCGGCATGAACGCCCTGCGTCTGCCGGGCTTCTTCGAGAACCTGGGTCACGGCAACGTCATCAACACCTCGGGCGGCGGCTCTTACGGCCATATCGACAGCCCGGCCGCTGGCGCTATCTCCCTGCGTCAGGCTTATGAGTGCTGGAAAGCCGGTGCCGATCCGATCGAGTGGGCGAAAGAGCACCACGAGTTCGCTCGCGCCTTCGAGAGCTTCCCCGGCGACGCTGATCAGATCTTCCCGGGCTGGCGTGACAAGCTCGGCGTGCACAAGTAAGCACGACTTCAGCCATCGGATATTGATTGCGGTAAAGCCCTCGCCTCGCGGCGGGGGCTTTATTCGTTGGGCTTCATAAAACCCTTGGAGAGACATATCCGAACATAAACAAAATCTTTCTAAAGAATAAGAATTTATTATTTTCCCTTATATACGTTTTTCGTTATCCTTTCCCCTAGAATCAGCCCGCATCTTTCGGACAGGAAACCGCACCATGACCGACACCGTCGCCCAGTATCTGATCAACGAAGAGCCCTATTACCAGTCCATTGGCAACGAAGTGGCTCTTTATGAAGCCGCTTACGCGGAACGCCTGCCGGTGATGGTCAAGGGCCCCACGGGCTGCGGCAAGTCGCGGTTCATCGAGTACATGGCCTGGAAGTTGAAGAAACCTCTGATCACCGTGGCCTGCAACGAAGATATGACGGCCTCGGATCTGGTCGGGCGCTATCTGCTGGATGCCAACGGCACCCGCTGGCTAGACGGTCCGCTGACTGTCGCCGCGCGCATTGGCGCCATCTGCTATCTGGACGAAGTGGTCGAGGCCCGCCAGGACACCACCGTGGTCATTCACCCGCTGACCGATCACCGGCGCACGCTACCCCTGGACAAGAAGGGCGAGTTGGTCAATGCCCACAACGATTTCCAGCTGGTCATCTCCTATAATCCCGGCTACCAGAGCTTGATGAAGGACCTCAAGCAGTCCACCAAACAGCGCTTCTCCGGGCTCAACTTCAATTACGCCGAGGGCAAGGTCGAGGCCGGTATCATCGCCCAGGAAACCGGCATTGATGAGGATACCGCCATCAAGCTGGTGAAGATCGGCGAGACCGCCCGCAATCTGAAGGGCCATGGACTGGACGAAGGTATCTCTACCCGTCTGTTGGTCTATGCGGCGCGGATCATCAAACAAGGCATCAAGCCCAACGAGGCCTGCCGCATGGCCCTGGTCGCCCCGATCACCGACGACATGGAGATCGCCGCCACTTTGAAGCATTCCATCGACGCCGTCTTCGGCTAAGGCCAATAGGGAGGAGTCACCATGACTCTCAGTGCGGCTGAACTGGAAGACCTGCGCGGGCAGCTCAAATGCGGATTCGAGCAGCTCGATACCGCCTTTGCCGGGATCATGGAGGATGCCACCAACCGGCTATCCCGGGACGGGGTCAAGGACCTGCTCGACGGGGGTTCGCTGATCTGCATGATCGGGCGCGGCTACGAGCCGGTCCATGTGTATCTGGAAGAAATGCCGGTGATCGCGCAAAGACTCGGCGAGCCGGTGATCGAACTGGTCAGCCAGTCGGTCTGGAAGATGTCCCGCACCCCCAACGGCAAGTCTATCCTGCCGTTCTTGCAGACTCTGGGTGAAGCTTCCCGACGTCTGGGCTCCCCGGAGTCGTTCAGCCGCTACATCACCATGCTGTTCGAATTCATGGATGCCACCACCGGCTCCATTCACGGCCATCACGCCACCTTCCCCAGCCCCGGTCTGCCGGAAATGCTCAACCATATGCCCTATCTTCTCAACCAACTATCGCTGGAGGGCATGAAAAACTGGATCGATTACGGCGAGCGCCACTACATGGATCATCCGGAGCGGCAGAAGGACTACTTCTCCCTGCAATCCGCCGACTCCAAGGCCATGCTGCAAAAGGAACGCCACGGCACCCTGTTCGCCGACGTGGAGCGCAAGATGAGCCTCTACATGCGCAGCTTGTGGACCGAGAAAGTCCATTTCATTCCCTACTCCCTGGGCTTCGACGAGTTGCGCAAGCCCATGCCCTATTTCGACGACCTGGGCCTGAGGGTGCCAGACGTCTATGATGACCTGGACGGTGGCCGCGAAGCCGGCGGGGTCAAGGGAACGGACCGGTTCCGCGTACTCCTCGCCCATATGGCTGCCCACCGCCGCTGGACTCAGGCCATCTTCGCCGACAATTTCAGCCCGTTTCAGCGAGTGGCCGTGGAGACCTTTGAAGACTGCCGGGTCGAGGCCTTGGCCATGCGCGAGTATCCGGGCCTGCGCACATTGCTCCTCAAGTTGCATCCACACCCCAAGGAAGACGCCTGCGACCCGGAGGTGGAATCCTGCATCCGCCACCGGCTGGCCATGTTCTCCTACGCGGTGCTCAATGCCGCCCATGGTTACAAGAATCCGGATCTGCTGGAATACGTGGATAAATTTCATGGCCTGTTGGCTGACGGCGAAAGCTCGACCCAGGACACTTCCTTGCTGGCGGTCAGTTTTATCGCCCGGACCCGGCGCCAACAGGACCAATCCCCCAAAATGTACTTTGCCGATACCGAGGTGGATTACCGCGATGACAATCGGCACATGTGGAAATACCACGAACTGAGCGACGACGAGGAAATGTTCGACGAGCGCGACAGCTCCGCGCCCGAAGAGCAAGAAGAAGACAAGGGTCTGCCGCCGCGGCACTATCCCGAGTGGGACTATCATTCCAAGACCTATCGCCCTGATTGGGTGAGCCTGTATGAGAGTCTGCACCCGCCGGGGGACGCCGACCGGATTGAAGCCTTGCTGGGCAAGCATGCCCAATTGGCCAAACGCATGAAGCAGATGCTTGATCTTTTGAAGCCGCAGCAATATGTGCGTCAGCGCTATCAGGAAGAAGGCTCGGAACTGGATCTGGACGTGGCCATCCGTTCGCTGATCGATTTCAGGGCCGGGGCGACGCCCGACCCGCGGATCAACATGAACCATCGCACGGACGGGCGGAACATAGCCGTTTCCTTGCTGCTCGATCTGTCCCAATCGGTGGGCGATATTCCCGAGGGATGCTCTCAAACGGTTTTGGAACTGAGCCAGGAAGCGGTCTCCCTGCTCGGCTGGGCCATCGACCGGCTGGGCGATGAGTTTGCTATCGCCGGCTTCTCGTCCAACACCCGCCACGAAGTCCGCTTCCAGCATATCAAAGGTTACAGCGAAGGCTGGAACGACGCGGTCAAGGGACGCCTGGGCGCCATCGAGGCTGGCTATTCAACCCGCATGGGCGCGGCCCTGCGCCATGCCGGAGAGCGGTTGGCCCATCGACAGGCGGAAAAGAAGCTGCTGTTGGTGCTGACCGACGGCGAGCCTTCGGACATCGACGTGGACGACGGCCAGCACCTGACCAAGGACAGCTACAAGGCGGTCCAGGAACTCAGCCAGAAGGGCATCTATACCTACTGCATCAACCTGGATCGCGCCGCCGATGCCTACGTCAAGGACATCTTCGGCAGCCAATACACGGTGATCGACAATGTGGAACGCCTACCCGAAAAGCTGCCGCAGTTGTTCATGGCCCTGACAAAATAAGCTTTAGCCCTTCACGCAGACTACCTGTTTGAGGGTATGGACCACCTCCACCAGATCCGTCTGGGCCGCCATCACCGCATCGATATCCTTGTAGGCCTGCGGAGTCTCGTCGATGACTTCCTTGTCCTTGCGACATTCGACGCCTTCGGTGGCTGCCCGGTGATCGGCCAGGGTGAAACGCTGGCGCGCCTCGCCCCGGGACATGAGCCGACCGGCCCCGTGTGAACAAGAACAAAAGGACTCCTTGTTCCCGCGACCACGGACGATATAGGAGCGGGCGCCCATGGAACCGGGGATGATCCCCAGTTCGTCCTTGCGCGCACTCACGGCGCCCTTGCGGGTCACCCAGACCTGGGCACCGAAATGCTGCTCGCGGGCCACATAGTTGTGGTGGCAGTTGACCGCCACGTCGCCCACGTCAAAGCGTCGGAACATCTTACCCATCACCGCCAGAACGGCATCCATCATCACCTCCCGGTTGGCCAGGGCATAGGCCTGGGCCCAGGAGACCGCCTGGACGTAGTCATCGAAGTGATCGGTGCCCTCGGGGAAGTAGGCCAGATCCCGATCCGGCAGATTAATGAAGTATCGTTCCATATCTTTGCGGGCCAGCTCGATAAAGTAGGTTCCGATGCGGTTCCCCACACCGCGCGAACCCGAATGCAGCATCACCCAGACCCGGTCCGCTTCGTCGAGGCAGATCTCGATGAAATGATTGCCCGTTCCCAGGGTGCCCAGGTGATGCACATGGTTGGCCTTGCGCAGCTTCGGATGGGCCTCGACGAGCCGGTCGAAGCCTTCTTCCAGGCTACCCTTGCGGTTGGACCCATGGGACCAGACCTGGGCCACCCGATCGGGCGGATTGCCCCAGGCCCCCCGGTCGCTTTTCTGATGACCGCGCCCCGTACGCCCATGGGGAACCGCACGCTCAATACTGTTGCGCAGGTCTTGCAGATTGTCAGGCAGCCGCTGGGAGGTCAGCGAGGTTTGCACCGCCATCATGCCGCAGCCGATATCCACCCCGACGGCGGCGGGAATGATCGCTCCCTTGGCCGGGATGACCGATCCCACGGTCGCGCCATAGCCCCAATGCACATCGGGCATGACCGCCACATGATGATGAACAAACGGCAGGGACGCCACATTGCGCAGCTGCTGTTCGGCTTTTTCCTCCACCGGGACGCCGCGCGTCCAGGCCTGGATGGGCACGCCTTCGCCCTGGATGATGTCAAACTGGTTCATGGTTACACTCCTTCCCTTTTTTGGGATCGGGATACGGCCGTATTGCCGCTCCCGTTGGCATTTGTCTGAATCCGAGCGCCCACGAAAAACCCCTCCCGGATCGGTTCCGGGAGGGGTTTGTCAAACGCGGACATCTGGTTGATGGTCTACGAGACAGGCGTTCCCGGCAATCGAGTCTCATGTGCGTGCGACAAGACACCACCCGGGACGGATAGGCTTGCGACCGCGACGCGGCATAAGGATTGTTTGTTCGATGGGATTGGCATCAGGACTCCACAGTCTCTTTTAAGGTGAATGACACGCTGCATGCTAATACAAGCTGCCACAAAGTCAACCCCAAATTGCAGGCCGAATTTATGTGACCATTGCACCGGGTCGCGGGCTTTGATAAAGCCGGTCCATGGAAAATCAACCTCAAGACCTGCCCCATCTGTTTATTGTCCGACCGGCACCGGAGATCCTCCTCAAGGCCTCGGGCACTCGGCGACGCTTCGAACAGGCTTTGCGCACCAATCTAAAGGCCATGCTTAAGAGTTGCGGCATCGCCCAGGACATGGATGTGGACGAAGGCCGCATCCTGCTGCGCACCGACAAACGCGAAGAAACGATCGATGCCTGCCAAAGGGTCTTCGGCGTGGCCTCGCTGGCGCCCGTGGATCGGGTCGTCACCGGCGACATGGAGACCTTTTGTCAAACCGCCAAGGACCTGTACGCCGACGAGATCAGCGGTCGGACCTATGCGGTGCGGGCCAAATGTATCGGGCGTCGGCTATTCCGGTCACCGGATCTCGAGCGGCAAATTGGCGCGGCGCTGAACCCCTTTGGAACCGTCAATCTGGACAATCCAGATATCACCGTGCGCCTGGACATCCGTGGCGACAAGGCCATGTTTCACGCCCGCCGCATCGAGGGCCAATGCGGCTTTCCCATCGGTATTCAGGGAAAGGTGGCGACGCTTGTCTCCGGTGGCTTCGATTCCGTGGCCGCTGCCTGGTACATGATGCGGCGCGGCGCGGCGGTGGAGTTCGTGTTCTGTAATCTGGCCGGGGGGGCCTACGAACGCAGCGTGGTGGAAATCATCAAGACCCTGACCGACCGCTGGGGCGCGGGCATGGAAGCCCGGCTGCATGTGGTGGACCTTCAAGACGTGGTAGCCGACCTGCGCGCCCATACCGATCCGGAATTCTGGCAGGTGGTGCTCAAAAGGCAGATGTACCGTGTCGGCTGCCAAATGGCCCGCCGCACCCATTGCGATGCCATCGTCACCGGCGAGGCCCTGGGGCAGGTTTCATCCCAGACCCTGAGCAACCTGAACTCCATTGACCCGGTGGCCGACCTGCCGGTACTGCGCCCGCTGATCGGCTTTGAGAAGCGGGATATCGTTCAGCTCACCCGCGTGATCGGCACCGCCAAGCTGTCTGAGAAGGTGCCGGAGTACTGCGCCTTGAATCGCAAGCGCCCGGCGGTCAAAAGCCATATCGGACGGCTGGACCGGGAAGAAGAGAAGATGGACAGCGCGCTTCTTGATCATGCGTTACAGAATGTGAGAACCCTCTATCTGGCGCGACTCACGACGGCGGATCTGTCGCGGGACTATGTGCTGGTGGACAAGATCCCCGAGGGGGCGCAGTTGATCGATCTGCAAGACGAAGGTGACCACGAACAATGGCATGCGCCCGGCGCCCGCTGGTACAACGCCGGATCGCTGCTCGGTGAAATGAACCGTTTCGACCAGGACACGGTCATGGTGCTCTATTGCGGCCAAGCCACCCAATCGGCAGTCTTGGCGGAACACCTGCAACAGGCGGGCTATCAGGCCTATTCCTTCAGGGGCGGCACCAAGAGCCTGCGCCGGTTGCTGGAAACACCGGATGGATGACACGGGGATTATCATTGGAGTTTCCACCTGCCTGATGGGCGAGTCCGTGCGCCATGATGGCGGCCACAAAAAGAACCCCTTCGTTCTTGACCAATTAGGTCAATATGTGAGCTATCGGGCGGTCTGTCCGGAAATGGCCATTGGCCTGGGCATCCCCCGGGAGCCGATCCGGCTGGTGGCCGACGGCGACGAAACCCGTCTGTTGGGGACTCGCAGTGCCACGGATCACACGCAAAACATGATCGATTTCGCCACGGCAACCGCTGCCGACCTGGCCGCCCAACCTTTGGATGGGTACATCTTCAAAAGCAAGTCCCCGTCTTGCGGCCTGTTCCGGGTCAAGCGCTATGGGGCCAAGGGCGTCCCCGACGCCAATGGGCGGGGCCTGTTCGCCGAGGCGGTGACCCGCACCTTGCCCGATATGCCGGTGGAAGAAGAAGGACGTCTCAACGACCCGCTATTACGCGAGACTTTCATCGAATGCCTGTTCGCCCATCATCGCCTCAGGCGATTTTTATCCAGCCCTTGGACCATTGGCGATCTGGTGACCTTCCACAGCCGCGAGAAACTGCTGCTGATGGCCCATGACCCAGCGACATACAAAAGCCTGGGGCAATTGGTGGCCAAAGCCAAGGCACGGGACCGGTCGGATCTGGCCCGCGATTACAAAGCTCGATTCATGGCCGGGATGGCAAGAAAAGCCACACCGGGCCGCCATGCCAATGCCTTGCGCCACATGGCTGGCTATGTAAAAAAACAGATCGACGCCGGAGATCGGGCGGAGCTGTCGGATCTGATCGAGGATTACCGCAACGGGTTGGTCCCGCTGATCGTGCCGATCACCCTGATTGGCCATTTCGTCCGCCGCTTCGAGATTGAATATCTGGCGGGACAGACCTATTTGGAACCCCACCCCAAGGAACTGATGCTGCGCAATCACGCCTGACTCCGATCAAACACGACTTGATCTGGACCCTACGGCGTTTCCTCGTCGCCGGCATCGTCATCGGCCGCCGGGTCTACCGGTTCCTGCGGCGGCAGGTAGCTGCGTCCGCGTGGCGATGTGGTCTTCAGAGTTTCCTCGACCTTCTCCAGATTGCGCGCCGCCACGAGAGCTGATTTCTCCGATCCTTGCTCCCGGTAATAGTCGACCACTTCGGCAAAGGCCTCCTGTGCCTCCTCCAAGATTTCGCGCTCGCCCGTCGAGCGGCCGAGCAGAAACAGCGCAGAGGCCATGTTGTGGCGGGTAGAGGCCCAAGCGCCGGGATGCCCCTCCCGAGTCCGTTCCTCCAGCGCCGAGCGGCAGGCCTGAACGGCTTTTTCCAATAGCTCGATATTGCGGAGATCCTCGCCTAACACCTGGGCAGCCAAAGCCAGGCTGTTGTGCACTTCGGCCCAGCGCTGCGGCACAGTGGCGCGCGTATAGACCCGCAAGGACGCCTGATAGGCGGTAATGGCCTTTTTCAGCAGATCGGCATCACTGCTTTCCCGGTCCAACCGGTGCAGGGTCTGCGCCAGTCGGTATTGCAGCGCCGCCCATTCGGAAGGAAAACTGTCGGGTTTATAGATGGTCAAGGCCGCTTCCATGGCCTCGGCGGCTTTTTCCAAGGTCTCGGCGGTGTCGGCGGCTTGTCCCCGTTCGGCACGAATGAGCAATAGATTGCCCATGCTGCGCTGAACCATGGCCCAGTCCAAAGGCGACGTTTCCGGCGCCAATCCTTGCAACGCGGCGGCCAAGGCCTCTTCGGCTCGCGCCAACCATTCGACCAGGCCGCCTTGCCAGCCCACCATGGTCGCCAGATGGCCGAAGGCCGCCTGAAGCAAGGCCCTTTGGCGAGGATCCAGTTCCATGGGGGGCGGCTGCCCGGAAGACTGTACCGCATTCAAGGTGGGCTCCAAGGCATTGCGGGCCGCGAGGCTGGCCGGGGTCGGTCGCACCGATCCGGCGGCCAGGGCCAAGGCCCGAAGCAGCAGACTCAGCACATCCCCGGGCGATACGGGAATCACCAGATGGCCACTACTACCCGGGTTGCCGGGACGGTCGTTGTCATCGGGCACGGCGGGCAATAAATACAGGTCCAGCAACGATCCACCGTTGATCGCGGCGCCCCAGACCAGCAGGTCGCCGCCTTCCTGGGCCAACAGATTCCGAGCGGCGAGAGCCGCCGTGGAAACCGCTTTGATGGGATCATCGGTCAGCGGCACTTCCAATGGTGTCTTGAGAGGCACCACCGATAGTGCCGGTCCCGTGCGTAGAATCTCGGTCAGCATAAAGGACAGCGCCCCTTGTGGGTCGTTGCCCAGCGGCGCGATACAGACCTTTAGTGTGGGCCCCTTGGGTTTCTTTGGCGTGGGTCCAAACAGCTTCATCAGCCAGGCAGAAAACCCGGTGGGTTCGCCGCGTGGCGGCGCCGAAGGGGCGGCTTCTGCCTCATCGGGTGCCAGAGCGGTTTCCGGCTCACCGACGGGAACGATCTCGCGGCGGCGGCGCCTGGATGCGCGGCGGCGGGGGCGTTCCTGACTCACCTGGGAGACTCCTGGATCATTGAATACGTAAGAAGGTTATAGTCACGGGAAGTTTAACGCATTATTGCGGTGGCACAAATTGAGATAAAAAGCGCCATGAAGACGACCATCGAAAAAACCTCTGATCTACCCAATCTACCCGGTGCTTATGCCCTGGTCATGGACCTGCTGGCACCTCTGGCCCTGCCCAACGGCGAACGGTTGGCCCCGGGACTCTATGTCTATGCGGGAAGTGCTCGGGGACCCGGGGGAATCCGCGCCCGATGCGGTCGACACGTAAAATCCGCCAAATCCGTGCGCTGGCATATCGACCGGCTGACCAATGCGGCCGGTGTGCGGGCGGTGGCGGCCTTTCCCGATGGCACCGAATGCGCTATCGCCGATCATCTGATTGCCGATCACGGCGCGGAAACACCGGTGCCCGGATTCGGCAGCAGCGATTGCCGCCACTGCCTATCCCATCTGTTGAAACTGCCCGCTGCATTCGACGTGACCGGCGCTGCGGATCTCATCGCAACGGCCTGTGGCGGCAGCGAATCGGTTATCTGGCGCTGTCCGCCAACGCCTGGTTGACCCGCTCAAAGACTCCATCCCAGTCCCCGGGAGTGGGTTGGCGGAATAACCGCAGGCTGGGATACCAAGGACTATCCTCTCGTTCGCGCATCCACCGCCAATCTGGTGCATAGGGCACCAATACCCAGGCGGGACAATTCATCGCCCCGGCCAGATGGGCCACGGAGGTATCGACGGTAATCAGCAGATCCAACTGTGCAATGGCCGACGCCGTATGGGTAAAGTCTTCCAGCTTCGGTCCCAGGTTGGTGATCAGAGCCCCTGCTCCGGTGCGGGCCAGTTCCTGTTCCCGACCGCCCTTTTGCAGGCTGACCAGAGTCACGTCCGCATGCCCGGCCAGATCGATGAACTTGTCGAACGGCGCGCTTCGGCGACGGTCGTTGCGATGGGTCGGGCTGCCGCCCCAAACGATACCCACCCGACGTGATCCCGTCAGCACCGGCGGCAGAATCACCGCCGGATTTGATGGCGCTTTTACATAGGGCACCGTGGCGGGGATATCGGCCATGGTGGTGCCGAAGATCCGCGGCAGAGACAACAACGGCGCATGCCAATCAAACGGCCCCGGATCCGTTCCCTTGGGCACCAATCGATCAATGCCGCCAACGGAGGAAAACAGCCCGATCAGGGCCTCGTGGCACGAAACCACCACGGTCGCCCCCAGAGCCTTGACCATGGGCGCATAACGGATGAACTGGATGGTGTCACCGAAACCTTGTTCTTGGTGCAGAAAGATGGTCTTGCCCGCCGGGTCCTGTCCGTCCCAGAGCTGTTCGTCGGGCAGGCCATGGCGCGGCGTATCGGGAAGCTTCCAGCGCGCTTCATAGGCCTCGAAGCCTCTTTCCAACTCTCCGGTCAGCAAAATGGCCAGGGCGCGGTCCCAATGACATTTGCCGTTCTGCGGCTCCAGTTCCAAGGCCTTGTCGAAACAGACAATGGCTTCGTCCAGATTACCCAGATCCTGCAACACCAGCCCCATGTTGTACCAGGTACCGCCACTGGACGGATCCAGACGCACCGCCTTGCGATGGGCGGACAGGGCTTCGGGTTGCCGGTCCAGATCGCGCAGGGCATTGCCTAAATTCGAATGGAACGAGGCCCGCTCGGGCAATAGGGCGACAGCCCTTTGCTGACAAGCCGCTGCCGCCGCGTACTTGCCCAAAGACCGCAGTGCGGCGCCCATGTTTCCCAAGGCATCCACGGCGCCAGGCCGACGCTGAAGCACTTGATGATAGAGCCGGATAGCGTCTTCCAGCTTGTCGGCCTTGTGGGCCTGCAAAGCCGCTTGAAACAGGCGGTCGGCCTCAACGGATACGGAATCGGTTTGGTTGCTCATGGCGGCAGTTTAAGATGGTGGCTCCCGGCGTCAAACGGAATGCGCATTGCCATGTATGACATGCCTCTCTACCGCCCGCCTAGCGAGGGCAACAACCTGATTGTTCAGGCGACCTTGGGCTGTTCATTCAACGGCTGTACCTTTTGCTCCATGTACAAGAGCAAGAACTATCAAGCCCGCCCGCTGGCCGAGACACTGGCCCGGATTGACCGCCTGGCGGCTGATTGGCCAACGGCGCACCGGGTGTTCGTCGCCGATGGGGATGCGCTGGTACTGCCCATGGACCATTGGTTCGCCTTGCTGGATCACCTCAAAGCCCGCCTGCCCCGTCTGAGCCGGATTTCCTGCTATGCCACGCCGATCAACCTGTTGCGCAAATCGGTGGATGAATTGGCGCAACTGAAAGAGCGCGGCCTGAGTCTGTTATACGTGGGCATCGAATCAGGCTCGCCGGACATTCTCAAGCGCATCCGCAAGGGCACCACCCCCAAGGCCATGGTCCAGGGTCTGACCCGGGCCCGGGAGGCCGGATTGAAGGTCTCGGCCACGGTGGTGCTGGGTCTCGGCGGTAAAGACCGCTGGCAGGATCATATTGATGGCACGGTGGCGGTGGTCAACCAGGCACCGCTGACCTTTCTCTCCACCTTACAGCTTTATCTGGAGCCCGAAGCGGAAGCGGATTTCCTGTTAAAGTACGGCGCCCCCTTTGCCTTTCAGGATGACGAGGGCATTCTGGCCGAGCAGGAACGCTTCGTCGCCCAAATCGATCCGCCCAAGCCGGTGATCTTTCGCTCCAACCATGCCTCCAACGCCCTGGCGCTGGCCGGGAACCTGCCCCGCGACCGGGAACGGCTGACAGGCGAGATCCGCGCCGCTCGGGAAGGCTTGCGGGATCTGCGTCCGGCCTTTATGAGAGGGCTGTAGCCAAGGAGGATCTCAGACAAATGACTCGGATCAGCATCATCGGCGCCGGTTTCGGTGGCTTGACCGCCGCGCGGCAAATGCGCCGCCAAGCCCCGGACGCGACCATCACCTTGATCGCGCCGAAAAAAGAATTTGTTTACGCCCCCAGCCTGATCTGGGTCCCGACCAAGGTGCGCCGCGGTGAAGATCTCATCATCCCGCTGGATCACTTCTTGAAGGAAAACCGCATCGACTTCCATCAAGGCGCCGTGACCGGCCTGGAAGACGGCGGACGAACGGTGGTCGCGAGTAGCGAAAAAGTCGCCAACGACGGCCTGATCATCGCCTCGGGTGGACGTTTCATCCGCAAGCTGCCCGGCATCGAGCATGCCATCGTGCCCTGCTCTGGCGTCGCCGAGGCACAGCAGATCCACGACCGGCTGCATGAGATGATGGCCTCGGGCGGCGGGACCATCGCCATGGGATTTGGCGGCAACCCGAAGGAGCCCAGCGGCGTGCGCGGCGGGCCCATGTTCGAGTTCCTGTTCGGCATCGACACCTACCTGCGCAAACAGAAATGCCGCGAGAAGTTCGAGCTGGTGTTTTTCTCCCCCGCCCCCAAGCCCGGCATTCGCATGGGCGAAAAAGCGGTGGACAGGCTGCTCAAGGAAATGGCCAAGCGCGGCGTGAAGACCCATCTGGGCCACAAGATGAAAGGCTTTGAAGCCGACAAGATAAAAACCGAAGGCGGCGAAGTCGCCGCCGACATGATCCTGTTCATGCCCGGCCTCACCGGTCCTGCCTGGCTTGCCGATACGGATCTGCCCCTGTCCGAGGGCGGCATGGTCCGCGCGGATATGCACTGCCGGGTGGAAGGCTGGGAGAAGACTTACGTGGTCGGCGACACGGGCTCCTTCAAAGGCCCGGACTGGATGCCCAAGCAGGCCCATATGGCCGACCTGCAGGCCAAGGCGGCGGTCCCCAATCTTCTAACCGAACTGGCGGGCGGCACACCCAGCGAAACTTTCCGGGTGGAACTGATCTGTATCGTTGATAGCATTGACAAGGGTACGATGGTCTACCGCGATGCGAAGCGAAATCTAATGCTGCCCATGGCGGCGCTCGGCCATTGGTCCAAGCGCTGGTTCGAAAGTCATTACCTGAAGGAATTCCGTTGACCCCTCCCGAAGACCAAGGCCCCCTCGAAGCCGCGCCCGTGCCGGCGGAAACCAAAACCGTGACCGTCGCCCTGGTGGGCAACCCCAACTGCGGCAAGACCTCTTTGTACAATGCCATCACCGGCACCAAGGAGAACGTCGGCAATTACCCGCGCGTGACGGTCAAGATCAAGCATACCACCATCGAACACCGGGGCTGGGAGATCCGTCTGGTCGATCTGCCGGGGATCTATTCCCTGACATCGCAATCGCCGGAAGAGCGCATCGGCCGCGACTTCATCCAATATCAGCGTCCGGACATCGTTCTCAATGTGCTGGACGCGGGCAACCTGGCCCGCAACCTGTTTTTGACCACTCAGTTGATTGAGATGGGCCGCCCGCGCCTCTACGCGCTCAACATGGCCGACGAGGCACACCGCAAGGGTATCACGGTCGACCTGGAGGGCTTGGAGTCCATTCTCGGCGGCCATGCCATCGAGACCGTCGCCACCACCGGCGCCGGGGTCACCGAACTGCTCGATCATGTGATCGATGTTGCCACCAATCACCTGTACGACCAGCCCAAGGCCGTCCCCTACGACAACCATTTGGAAGAGGCCCTGGACCGGGTACAGGACCTGGTCAGAGACCTGCACCCGGGCGCCCTGGAAGCGGAACAAAGCCGCTGGCTGGCCATCAAGCTGCTGGAAGGCGACGACGAAATCCTGCGCCAGGAAGGCGAACACGGCCTGTTGATCGAGATGGTGCGCCGGGAACGCTTTGACTTGGCCCGGCACCATGGCGAGGACACCGAGATCATGTTTTCGTCGGCTCGCTATGGCTTCATCCACGGGCTGATCAGCGAAGTCTGCGACAGTCCCTTGGCCCATGAGCACGCCAATGACCTGACCCACCGGCTGGACCGGCTGCTGCTCAACCGCTGGCTGGGCATGCCGATCTTTTTTGGCCTCATGTGGTTGATGTTCGAGACCACTTTCACCCTCGGCAATTATCCAGCCGATTGGATCGATGGCGCGGTCTCCTGGATTTCCGATGGCATCAGCGCCCTGTTGCCCGCCGGGCTGGTGCATGACCTGATCATCGACGGGGTGGTCACCGGAATGGGGGCGGTGATTGTCTTCCTGCCCTATATCCTTATTTTGTTTTTCTTCATCGCCATGTTCAGCGAAACCGGTTATCTGGCGCGCTCCTCGTTCCTGGTCGATCGGGCCATGCATCTATTCGGACTGCACGGCAAGGCCTTCATTCCGCTGGTCATGGGCTTCGGCTGCAATGTGCCCGCCGTGATGGCCTCGCGGACCATCGAGAGTCCACAGGCGCGGCTGGTGGCGATTCTGATCAACCCTTTCATGTCCTGCTCCCAACGGCTGCCTGCCTTTATTTTGCTGTCGGGGGCCTTTTTCGCCGAGAATGCCGGACAGGTCATCTTCGCCATGTACCTGATCAGCATCGCGACGGCCATGGGCGCGGCTGTCTTCCTAACCCGCTTCGTGGTGCGTGGCGGCACCGAGACCTTTATCATGGAATTGCCGCCCTACCGGCTGCCGACCATCGGCGCCATTCTCTATCACATGTGGGACAAGGCCTGGGACTTCGTGCGCATGGTCGGCGGGGTAATCGTTGTCGGTTCGGTGGTGGTCTGGTTCCTGCAGGCCTTCCCGCAGGAGATGGACTACAGCCGCGACTACGACGGCGAGGCCACCCGCATCGAGGCCACCCAGCCCGAAGGCGCGGCCCGCGAAGACGCCATCGCCACCCTACGCGTCGAGCAGGAACGCGAACGAGTGGAAAACAGCTATCTGGGCCGCATGGGCCAGGCGGTCAGCCCGGTCTTCGCGCCGCTGGGTTTCAATTGGCAGGACACGGTTTCCATCATCACCGGCTTCTTCGCCAAGGAAATGGTGGTGGCCAGCTATGCCGTGCTCTATGGCCAAAACGATGGCAGCGAGACCGGCTCCGAGGGCCTGCGGGGTGCCTTGGCCGGGGCCATGACACCGATCACCGCCTTTGCCTTGATGGTATTCCTGTTGCTCTATAGCCCTTGCATGTCCACCTTCGCCGCCATCAAGCGCGAGGCCGGAGGCTGGAACTGGGCCCTGTTCTCCCTCGGCTTCTCGCTGGTGGTCGGCTGGCTGTTGGCCTTTGCGGTGGTGCAGGTGGGGGCGTTGCTGGGGTAATACAGCGGCCCGCCCCGCCCTTCGACAAGCTCAGGGTGAGGCTAACAATCTTGGCATCATAGAGACCCTCATGCTGAGCCTGTCGAAGCATCCGTCCCATCAAAACCAGTGCAGCCGACTATAGTATCTCCAGCACGCTCTCCGGCGGGCGGCCCATGGCGGCACGGTCGCCGTTGACCACGATGGGGCGCTCAATGGCGCGGGGGTGTTCGACCAGAGCGGCAATCAGGTCGTCGCCGTCCAAGCCGTCAATACCTTCTTCCTTGGCTTCTTTCTTGCGGATGATGTCGCGCGGGCCCTTGCCGAGCATGGCCAGAATGGATTTCAACTCCTCGGCGCTGGGTGGGGTATCCAGGTACAGAACGATCTCTGGCGTTATGCCCTTTTCCTCGATCAGACCGAGGGTGGTGCGCGATTTGGAACAGCGGGGATTGTGATAGATCTTGACGCTCATGGGGTATGGATCTCCGTGGGTGGCGTGAAATCCTCGGGATTCTCCGAGGGCAGGGTTTCCACATAAAGGGACTGGCTGGGAAAGGCAAATCCGGTTCCAGCGCCCTCGACGATCTCCTTGATGCGATAGGCCAAATCTTCCTTGACCCGCAGCCATTCACCCCATTTGGTGGTCTTGGTGAAGCAATAGAGCATGACATCGATGGAGGAATCGGAAAAACGGTCGATGCGTACGAAAGTGGAAACCCGGGGCGGCTTTTCGAAATCCTCGTTGCCCAATACATAGGCCTCGATCTCGTCGCGTACCCGGCGCAGTTGGGCCACGCTGGAACGGTACTCCAGGCCGATGCGCCAATAGATCCGGCGGTTGGTCATGGCCGAGAAATTGATCACGGCGGAATCGGAAAATTTCGTGTTGGGCACGGTCACCGGCGCTTTGTCGAAACGACGCACCAAGGTGGAGCGAAAACCGATGTTTTCCACCGTGCCCTCCACCACGCCGTCCACCTTGATCCAATCGCCGATCTGGAAGCGTTTTTCGGCGACAATCATCAGCCCGGCGATGAGGTTTTTGAACAGGTCTTGCGCACCCAGAGCCACGGCGACGCCGAACAGCCCGAACCCGGCAATGATTGGCGCCACCTGTATGCCCCAGATTTCCAGGATGGTGGCGACCCCGATGGCGACGACCACCACCTTGATGGCGCTGACGGTCCAATTGACCATGGCGGTGGTGAACAGGCGCTCCATCCGGTCGAGCAGGCCGCTCATGGGACTAACCAGCGAATGCAGGGCCCAGAATATGGTGAAGGCGATCAGCGAACGGACCAGATTGGTGCCGATTTCATCCAAGGTGCCCGGCAGATCCAGGTAATCCACGGCAAAGAAGGCTCCCAGCACCAAGGGCACAAAGCGGATAGGCTTTTCCAAGGCGGTGACGGCCAAATCATCCAAGGTAGTCCGGGTCCGGGATACGGCCCGCTGTATGGATCGAATAACCACTCGGGTAAACAGGCGCCGGACAATCAGGAATCCGAAGAAAATCCCCAGGGCCGTGACAATGCGGCCCAGATCCACTCCATAGACCCCATCCTGCCAGACATCCCGGGTCAGCACCCAAAACTCAGCGAGCTTTTCAGCGATGTTTTCCATGGCCGATGCCATAGCCCATTTTGACGGCAAAGTGAACCGGCGCGACTCTGTTGAGACCGATCACGTTTTTCGCGTTGGATCGAAGCCGGTCAGAAGCGACGTGTTTGCGGGCCCTACAACAGGGCGTCGAGATCCAACTGCACCGCAAAGGGTAAGACCGTATTGGCACTCAGCCGCGCGCCGACGAGGGCCTCGGCGGAAAGTCCGGTGGTAGCGCTGAGATCCGCCCCGCGCAGGTCGGTACCGAAAAACGACGTGCCGGTCAGATTGGCACGATAGAGACTGGCATTGGTCAGCACGGCGCGATTGAGATTGGCTCCGGCCAAGTTGGCATTGTCCAGTTCGACGCCCGTCAGATCAATGCCTTGCAGATTGTGCCCAGACAGATTGGCGCCGTAGAGGGTGCCGGGTGTCGGGGAATCGATAACCTGCTCGGCCAGGTCACTCAGCTTCACTGTGTCATTGACCGAACTGTCGCTGTAGGTCGCGCCGATTTTAGCCTGACCAATCACCGGCAGATTCTGCACGGGCGCCACCTTCAAGGAGGTGTTATCTAGGTAGTTTAGATACCCATACAATTGCGGAATAAGGCTGACCATTTCCCGGGTCCGGTTGTCATCGAGAAGCGCAAACCATCATACCATCGAACGGGAACCGAGGCGAATCAGCGCATTCTCGTTAAATGTGATATACTATCCGAATGAGTGAGATACCCATACCCCAGGCTGAAAAAGATGGTTATTACGGCCAGGCCGCGCTTGCCTTGGTGATCGCTTTGTTGCGCGAATTGCACCACGAAGGACTGATGGATGAGGCTCGGTTCAAGCGCCTTTTGTTTTCCACCGCCGGGATCATGCGCGCACTATTGCAGATCCGCCGCGACTTCAAACCCATCGAGGACGAAGACGCCGAGGACATCGATTTCGATGCATTGATTCAAGATATGCAGATGGGCGAGGATTGGCGCAAGGAACAACAGATCGAAGCCATCCTCAAACAGGTCGAAGAGCGATTCTTCAAGCTTGAGGATGCCGCCAAATGAAAACCGGCCTCCGCATGGGAGGCCGGTCCGCATTCATTGATACCCGAAGGATCAGCTTGGCAGGTTCCACTGGTCTGGACCGGCGGCAAGCCGTTCGCCAAAGGCCTGACGTTCGGTCTCCATCTCGGCGGGCAAGGCATCGCCAAAGGTATCGAAGTGGCCTCTGATCTCGGCCACTTCCGCCAGACCCTCGTCCTTGTTGATGGTCATCAGACCGTCGTAGGTTTCCTTGTCAAAGTCCAAGCCGCTCCAATTGATGGCCTGATACTTGGGCATCATGCCGAACGGGCTTTCAACCGCATCGGCCTTGCCGTTGACCCGATCAACGATCCATTGCAGGACACGCATGTTCTGCCCGAAGCCCGGCCAGATGAACTTGCCGTTGGCGTCCTTGCGGAACCAGTTGACACGGAAGATCTGCGGCAGCTTGAGATCGCTGCGCTCGCCCATCTTCACCCAGTGCCCCCAATACTTGGCCATGTTGTAACCGCAGAACGGCAGCATGGCGAACGGGTCGCGGCGGATGGCGGCCTGCCCGATGGCAGCGGCCGTGGCTTCAGAGCCCATGGTCGCAGCCATGAATACCCCATGGTTCCAATCCAAGGACTGATAAACCAGCGGGAAGGTCTTGGACAAACGGCCCCCGAAAATGAAGGCCGAGATGGGCACACCCGCCGGGTCTTCCCAAGACGGGTCGATGGACGGGCAGTTGGCCGACGGGGCGGTGAAGCGGGCATTGGGATGAGATGCCGGGGTTTCACTGGCCGGGGTCCAATCATTACCCTTCCAGTCGATAGCATGGGCCGGCGGATCACCGTCGATGCCTTCCCACCACACGTCGCCATCATCGGTCAGGGCAACGTTGGTAAAGATGCAGCCTTCCTTGATGCTGTCCATGGCGGTGGGGTTGGTGTCGTAGGAGGTTCCCGGCGCCACGCCGAAATAGCCGTATTCCGGATTGATGGCGCGCAAGGTGCCATCCGGGCCCGGCTTGATCCAGGCGATATCGTCACCGACGGTCCAGGCTTTCCAGCCCTCGAATCCTTCCGGCGGGATCAACATGGCCAGATTGGTCTTGCCACAGGCCGACGGGAAGGCCGCGCCCACATAGGTCTTTTCACCCTCGGGGCTTTCAAGACCCAAGATCAGCATATGTTCGGCCAGCCAACCTTCGTCGCGGGCCATGGCCGAGGCGATGCGCAGGGCGAAGCACTTCTTGCCCAACAGAGCGTTACCGCCGTAGCCGGAGCCGTAAGACCAGATTTCGCGGCTTTCGGGATAGTGCACGATGTACTTATTGGACGGATCGCCTTCGCAGGGCCAGGCCGAGTCTTCCTGACCGGGTTCCAAGGGCGCGCCGACCGAATGGACGCAAGGGATGAAAGTGCCGTCATCGCCCAGCACGTCCAGCACTTTCTTGCCCATGCGGGTCATGATGCGTTGATTGACCACCACATAGGCGCTGTCGGTCACCTGCACGCCAATATGGGCAATCGGCGACCCCAGCGGGCCCATGGAGAAGGGAATGACATACATGGTCCGTCCCTTCATGCAGCCATCGAATTTCTCGGCGAGAAGCGGGCGCATTTCGGACGGGGCCATCCAGTTGTTGGTCGGACCGGCGTCATCTTTGTTTTCGGAACAGATGTAGGTGCGATCCTCTACCCGGGCCACGTCGGACGGGTGGGAACGCGCCAGATAGCTGTTGGGGCGCTTCTCCGGGTTCAGCTTGATGAAGATGCCGGCATCCACCAGTTCACCGCACAGGCGGTCGTTTTCTTCCTGCGTTCCATCGACCCAATGGACCTGATCGGGCTTGCACAGGGCAGCCATCTCCTTGACCCATGCCAGGAGCTTGGCGTTATTGGTAAGGTCCGTTCCGGAATTGCTCATGAGATCCCTCGATTGCTTGGATGTTGAACATGGTGCCGGTGACGCCTCCCAAGCGGCAATCGGCGTGGGAAAAAGGGGGGGGCCGATAAGGTTTATTTTTGAGGCCATCTCCCCCGAAATTCCCCATGACGATACTCCTTGCCGTGCGGCGGGGCAACCGCGGTTGTTAGCCAAATAGGCGATCCGCGCCGATCCATACCGCACTGCCGAAACCGCCGACGAAATGAAAGGTGACCGGGATCAGGCGGTAGCAATTGAAATCGCCAAAATCCGCATAAACGGCGGCGGTGGGATGGGTGGATAAAAACCGTTCCTTGGCCGCCGGATCATCGGCTTTCTCAATTCGTCCGCCAATACTGACCCGCGGGCCGGTCTGGGGGTTTTTCAGATGCTTGGCCTGTTCCACCAAAAGCGATACACGCGGGTCGCGGACCATATTGCGGGTGTGGTCGGCCAGATCCGACAGCAACAAAATGGGGCAGTAGTCATCGTCCATGGCAAATGTGGCCAGGGATGCATAGGGCGCGCCGGTGGTATCGAGGGTGGCCAGCGTGCCGACCGAACCATCGGCCAGCAATGCCTTGACCCCGCTGATATGGTCGTCGGTGATTTCGATGATCGGCGGTTCCTTCATGGCGATTCTTCCCCTCTACACAACGCGGTCTGCGGGCTCCCGACCGTCAAAAAAGGCGCGGAGATTGTCAATCAAGCTGCGCCCAGCGGCTTCGGACCAGGATGCATCGCCATCACGGCCTGGAATGTCCCTTGGAATATGGGTAACCACGATACCGCGCGCCTTGGCGGCAGACAGGTCCATATGGTCGGTGGCGACGGAAAAGGTGGCGATGACCCGCACCGTTTCATCCAGGTTTTCAATCACCTGGGCTGTGATCGGATCGGTGGGACTGACCACCATCCCAGCCGCATCGGCGGCGAAATCGGCGATCTCATCTTCTTCATAAGGGGCGTCGTCACCATTGAGGCGGGGCTCGAAATAGAGCTGCAAATCATCTTCGACGGCTTCGGGCAGGGTACGGGTCACCAACAGAATGGGCGGTTGATCGGTCATGAGACTCCCTCCAGACAGACCTGATCCTTTTATTGCGCCCGGAACGGCGGTACAAGTAAAGCCATGAATCGATCTTTCGCCTTCTCCCCTCTGCTCGTGGGGTTAGCCTTGCTGGTCAGCGCCTGCGGTCCGGATGCGCCGGTCGATTCGTTTGGCTCGGACCTGGACGCCAATTGTCGCCCGCATGATCCCATCGACAAGCTCGGGGCCGCCATCAATCCGAAAAAATTCTGGCTGGCCCGGGAATTCGAAATGCGCGCTTTCATCAAAGCGGGCGAGTCCAACATCGCCAATTCCAAGGTCTTGCTAACCGAGAACCGAACCCGCAAGAACGAGTACCGGACCATCGCCACGGCCGAGGCCAAGAAGGCCGGATACAGCGGAGCGGACTTAAAGAACTTTATCGCCAAATACATGAAAGAACACGAGCAGATGGCGATCAGTTCCAAGCGCGCCATCGAATCGGAGAAGCGCGAATTGGCCTGGGCCATGCGCTGTCTGAAGGTGGTTCAAGGTGAGGTGCGGAAGCTCAAAGTCACGCGCGAGGAACGGGAAGCCGCCAAGCCGGCCTCCATGCGCAAGATGAAACTGACCATCGACGACCTGCGCGAGTTCGGCAGCCTGACCATTGATCAAGCCAAGATGCTGGCCAAGGAAACCACCCTGAGCCGCAGCGACATGGCCAAGTTCCTTAGTCAGCAGCGCAATCCCCGCGTACCCCAGGATGTACGTGACGAGATTCTCGAAGCCTTTGATAAAGGCCGCCGCTAGCGCGTGTCGGGTCCAATCGGACCCGTTAGACACGCGCGACCCTATTGGAATCGATCACATTTTTCGTGTTTGATCGAATCCGATCAAACACGACGTGATCTAGCGCGTGTCGGGTCCAATCGGACCCGTTAGACACGCGCGACCCTATTGGAATCGATCACATTTTTCGTGTTTGATCGAATCCGATCAAACACGACGTGATCTAGCGCGTGTCGGGTCCAATCGGACCCGTTAGACACGCGCGACCTTATTGGAATCGATCACGTTTTTCATGTTTGATCGAATCCGATCAAACACGACGTGATCTAAAGCCACCACCAATCCACCAGTATTTTTTGCTTTGTAGCCCAGGTTACAGAACGGCGCCACCGCGTGCCCTAGGTTTCCGGTCATCCGATTAACCCTCGTGAAGGACCGAAACCATGCAAGCCATGAAATTCTTCGTCGACACCCACGACACTAAGAACGACACCTTCCCCGCCTGGATCACCCCCGAGCAGTTCGAAGATTTCTTCGCCCAATATACCGCCGTCTGTGCCGAAGAGAACGTGGTCATCCTCCGCGTCCACGTGGCCTATGAGGACGGCAAGGCTTTCTGCTTCACCATGGCCCCCGACGCCGACAGCGTCCGCCGCGCCCATGAACGGGTCTCGCTGCCTTTCGACGGCATCTCCGAAGTGCAGACCGCCACCCCGGGAGACACATTCTTCCGCAAGCGCGCCGCCTGACCCTGTCAAACCCAATCATTCCCACATAAGGAAACCGACCCATGAAAAATCTCATCAAGACCACCATTGCCGCCGCCGCTATGGCTTTCATGACCGCCATGCCCGGTTCGGCCGGGACTTTGGACGACGCCACCATCTTTGCCATTTTCGACCAGGCCAACATGGCTGACATCGCCACCGGCCGCCTGGGCTACAAGCATGGCAACACTGAAGAAGTCCGGGCCCTGGCCAAAATGGTGGTCACCGACCATACCGCCGTACAGCAAATGGGCCGCGATCTGGCCAAGGAGATGGGCATCCTCGGCACCCCGCCAGACGGTGATCAGTCCTGGGCCGACCAGGCCAAATCGCTGAAAATGCTGGCCAGCATGGCCGGGCCCGATTTCGATGCCGCCTATCTGCGTTATGAGGTCGGCTACCACACCGCGGTGATCAACGCCATCAACACGGTCTTGTTGCCCGCGATCAAGAACGAGAAATTCAAGGCTTTGGTGGTCAAGGTCCTACCCGGATTCGAACACCACCTGGCGGCCACCAAGGCGGCGGCGGACAAGCTCGGCGTGACCTATTAAGTCCCGGGTCAGCGGGAAGCGCCCCACTTCCCGTTGACGTCGGCTTCGGATTCAGGCTCTTTGACCCGGTCTTTGAATTCGGAGCCGACATGCGTTCGAGGGGCCTATGGACGACCAAGCCATGACCATCGCCGAAACACTCAGCAACACGGGACGGACCCTGTTTGCCGAGCGTCTGATACGCAAGCATTTCGCCAAGGGGGACGGCGTGATTGAGCGGGGGGATCCGGTCTCCGGCGCCTATTTCGTCCTGGATGGCGCCCTGCGCGTCTATACCCTCGGCCCCAGTGGCAAGGAAGCCACTTTATACCGCATCGAACCGGGCGAGACCTGCGTGTTGGCGCTCAACGCCCTGTTCAACGATGTGCTTTATCCGGCCTGGGTGGATGCCGAAGCGGATACGGTGATCGGGGTCCTGCCGGGCCCGGTGTACCGCACCCTGTTCAGCAGTGAAACGCCTATCCAGGATATCACCGTGCGCGCCCTGTCCTCGGCGGTGTTCGGGCTGATGTCGGAACTGGAGCAGCGCACGGCACAAACGGTGGAACAACGGCTGGCTGGCTATTTGTTGCTGCGCGCCAATGGTGACGGCAAGGTCCGCAACACCCAGCAGGAAATTGCCGCCCGCATCGGCACCAGCCGCGAAGTGGTCGGGCGGCTGATGGCCCAGTTCGCCGATCAGGGTCTGGTCAAAACGGGACGGGGCATGGTGACGTTGGTGGAACCGGCGGCCCTGAATGATCTTTCGGGATCTTGAGTTTTATCCCGTCATATAGCGTTTCAGATAATTCATGGCTTCATTGAGCTGCGCCATGCGGTCGTGGTTGCCAAAATCGCCGTCGGGATGATGAATGGTGGCCAGGATGCGAAACCGTGCGCGTAATTCGGTCTTGTCTGGACGCGCGGTGGGTGGAAAGCCCAGCACATGCAGCGCCTCGGCCCGGCCCTCCACGCCATTTGGCAACGGATCGAAGGCCAATGCCGCGACCATCGCCCGCAACCGCTCCAACTCTTCGGCCACCGCTTCGGAAGGGGCGGCGGACTGGCCAGTGGGTCGCAGATCCACGTCCAGCGCCCCCTTTTCGAGATCCAAAGCCACGGCCAGGGCCTTGCGCAGCATGGGTACAGGGTATCCCGGCGTCATGCGCACCTGAAGACGGGGCTTGCGGCGCCAGGGACGGCCTTTGGACGGGCCCGACTTAAGAGTCACCGTCTCGCGGTCACCCGCTGCCGGTTCCCCCGGATCGGGCTGACCATTGATCACCTCGGCGGGAAAGGCCAACAGGATGGAGCGCACCAGATCCGCCACGTTCACCCCCCGCCGCTCGGCCAGATCCAACGCCGCCTGACGAAAGAGCGACGAACAGGGAATGGTATAGGACTTCTTCAAAAGCACGGCTCCGACTCGGGGAATTGGGCGACAAGAGTAGTTGCAGCGCCGGGTGCGTCAACCGGTAGATATTGTTTGATCCCGATCCCGGGTGTTAGGCTGCGCGAACTCAGGAACCGGGAAGGGAAATCCGCCGTCATGAGCCTGCGCATTTTGTTGTTGAGTTTGCTTTTGTCGGGACTGTTTGGACCCGTTGGCATGGTCCCTGGCGCCCGGGCACAGCAAATGCTGGCAACCTTGGTGGAAATCCACAAATCCCAAAGGTTGATGGTGCTGAAATGGGGCGAAAACACCCTGGCTACCTATCGCATTTCGCTGGGCTCCAACCCCATCGGTCACAAGCGGGCGGCGGGAGACGGCCGCACCCCGGAAGGAAACTACAAAGTAACCGCCCACCTGGAGCACCCGGAATACAAGCTGGCCTTGCGTATCTCCTATCCATCCTCCGCTGATACAGCCGTAGCCCGCGCCCGTGCCGTCGATCCGGGCGGCGATATCTATATCCACGGCCAACCGGAAGCCATGATCTGGGACCAACGGGCCGACGTGTTGCAGGATTGGACCAACGGCAGTATTTCGGTGACCACTCGCGAGATGCGCAAGATCTGGGAACGGGTTCCCGATGGCACCCCCATCGCCATCCTGCCCTGATCCCTTTTCATGGGCCATGCGTCTGTGGCATTTCGTCCCGTCAAGATTGCCCATTGTTATCAATTATCTCGCCATTTTTCGCAGTGCTCAAACTGCAAGCCCTTCATAAATCACGCAAAAAAGAAGTTATTTTGCAGTCGCGAACATTGACAAGGGGTGGGCATCGGCGCTAAACCTTTGGGTGGAGTTTAACCTACCCGAACAGGTCCTGTTACTTTTTGGTGACTGCCTGTTTTCTTAAGGGGAGCCAGCCCATGAAAACGGGAGACCGCCCGCTTTCCCCACATCTGACGATCTACCGGCCACAGATCACCTCGATCCTGTCCATTGCCCATCGCGGCACCGGTTTCGTCCTTGCCGTGGGGACCTTGCTTTTTACCTATTGGATTGTTGCCGCCGCTTACGGTCCCGAGGCTTTCGAGACCGCTCAATGGTTGATGGGAACATGGTTCGTACAGTTGGTGCTGCTCGGCTTCACCTTCTGCCTGTTCTATCACCTTGGAAATGGCATTCGGCATTTGGCATGGGATGTGGGCTGTTGTCTTGACCTGCCCCGCCATGCGGCGACCGGTTGGCTGGTCGTCTTCTTTTCATTTGGTGCCACGGGTCTGACCTGGGCCCTGATCCTGTTTTCCTAGAAGGGGAGAGAAGCCATGAACGATTTCCGTACTCCCCTGGCCCGCGTCCGCGGTCATGGATCGGCCCACGAGGGATCGGGCCATTGGTGGGTCCAACGCTTGACCTCGGTGGCCTTGGTACCGCTGAGCCTATGGATGGTGGCTTCCATTGTCGCCCTGAAAGGGGCCGATCACGCCACCTTCCAAGTCTGGCTCAGCCATTTCGGCAATGCTCTCATGATGGTGCTGTTCATCATCATCTCCATCCATCACATGGTGCTGGGCATGCAGGTCATCATTGAGGACTATGTCAACAGCGAATCCTTCAAATTCGCCGCCATAATCCTCACTCATTTGGGCTCCTATTTGCTGGGTGTCGCCTGTGTTTTGGCGGTCATCGGCGTCGCCTTCGGAGGGTAAAGACTCCCATGTCCGCTTATGAAATCATCGACCATACCTATGACGTTTTGGTAGTCGGCGCCGGCGGCGCCGGTCTGCGCGCCACTCTCGGCATGACCACCGCCGGTCTGCGCACCGCCTGCGTCACCAAGGTCTTTCCCACCCGCAGCCACACGGTCGCCGCCCAGGGCGGCATCGGCGCCTCGCTCGGCAACATGGCCGAGGATACTTGGCAATGGCACATGTACGACACGGTGAAAGGGTCCGACTGGCTCGGCGACCAGGACGCCATCGAATACATGTGCCGCGAGGCCGTCCCGGCGGTGCTGGAATTGGAGCATTTCGGTGTCCCCTTCTCCCGCACCCCCGAGGGTAAGATCTATCAGCGCCCGTTCGGCGGCCATATGTCCAACTTCGGTGAGAAACCCGTGCAGCGTGCCTGTGCCGCCGCCGATCGCACCGGCCATGCCATTTTGCATACGCTCTATCAGCAATGTCTGAAGCATGACGCGGAATTCTTTGTTGAGTTCATCGCCCTTGACCTGATCATGGATGACGAAGGGGTCTGCCGGGGTATCCTGGCCTGGAATTTGGACGACGGCACCATCCATCGCTTCAACGCCCATCAGACGGTGCTGGCCACCGGCGGCTACGGTCGCGCCTGGTTCTCCTGTACATCGGCCCATACCTGTACCGGTGACGGCAACGCCATGGCGGCCCGTGCCGGACTGCCGCTGCAGGATCATGAGTTCGTACAATTCCACCCCACCGGTGTTTATGGCGCCGGGGTGCTGATCACCGAAGGTGCCCGTGGCGAAGGTGGTTATCTGACCAACTCCGCCGGGGAACGGTTCATGGAACGCTATGCGCCGACGGCCAAGGATCTGGCCTCGCGCGACGTGGTGAGCCGCGCCATGACCATGGAAATCCGCGAGGGCCGCGGCGTCGGTTCCGGTGGTGACCATATCATGCTGCACCTGGAACACCTGGGCGCCGACCTTCTGTGGGAGCGTCTGCCGGGCATCACCGAGACCGCCAAGATCTTTGCCGGTGTGGATGCCACCCGTGAGCCCATTCCGGTGTTGCCGACCGTGCACTACAACATGGGCGGCATTCCCACCAACCATCTGGGCGAGACCCTGATGCCCACGCAAGATGAACCCGACAAGACCCAGCCGGGCTTGATGGCCATCGGCGAATGCGCCTGTGCCTCGGTTCATGGCGCCAATCGCCTGGGCACCAATTCCTTGCTCGATATTGTGGTATTTGGTCGCGCGGCCGCCTTGCGGGCCCGCGATGTCATCGATCCCAACACGCCTCACGCCCCCATGCCCAAGGCCGCGACCGAGAAGATCCTCGATCGTTTTGACGGCCTGCGCCATGCCTCGGGCAGCACCCCGACAGCGGAAATCCGCGATGCCATGCAGCGCGGCATGCAACGGGATGCCGCCGTGTTCCGCGCCAGCGACAGCCTGACCGAGGGGAAAAAGAACATCGCCGAGATCTCCAAGGGCTTCTCCGACGTCAAGGTCAGCGACAGTTCACTGATTTGGAACTCGGATCTGGTGGAGACCCTGGAGCTGGAGAATCTTCTGGCCTGCGCCCAGGCCACGGTGGTTTCGGCCAACGCCCGCGAGGAAAGCCGGGGCGCCCATGCCCACGAGGATTTCCCCACCCGCAACGACGAGACCTGGATGAAGCATACCTTGGCCTGGCTCGACGAAAACCGCGAGGTCACGCTCACCTACCGCCCGGTCCATACCTGGACCCTGACGGACGAGGTTGACTACATCGAGCCCAAGGAACGGGTGTACTAGGAGAACAGGCACATGGTTGAATTTCTGCTTCCCCCCAACTCCCGGGTCCACCAGGGCAAGGCCCACCAGGCACCGGGCGGGGCGACCCATACCCGGACCTTCAAGATCTACCGCTATGATCCGGACAGCGGGGCCAATCCCAGCGTCGATACCTTCGAGGTCGACATGGATACCTGCGGCCCGATGGTGCTGGACGCCTTGGTCAAGATCAAGAACGAGATGGACCCGACCCTGACCTTCCGACGGTCCTGCCGCGAGGGTGTCTGCGGGTCCTGCTCCATGAACATCGACGGCACCAATACCCTGGCTTGCACCAAGCCCATCGCCGACATCAAAGGCGAGGTGAAAATCTATCCGCTGCCGCATATGCCGGTGATCAAGGATCTGGTCCCCGACCTGACCGTACCCTATGCGCAGTATGCCTCGGTAGAGCCCTGGCTACAGACCATCACCCCGCCACCGACCAATGGCGAACGGGAGCAAAGCGTCGACGAACGGGCCAAGCTGGACGGGCTGTGGGAATGCGTGCTCTGCTTCTCCTGCCAGACCTCCTGCCCCAGCTACTGGTGGAATTCAGACCGCTATCTGGGTCCGGCGGTCTTGTTGCAGGCCTATCGATGGATCGCCGATTCCCGAGACGAATTCACCGGCGAACGGCTGGATGAACTGGAAGACCCTTTCCGGCTCTATCGCTGCCACACCATCATGAACTGCACCGCTACTTGCCCCAAGGGCCTCAATCCAGGCGAAGCCATCGCCGAAATCAAAATGGCCCTGGCCAAGCGGCGCTAGATCACGTCGTGTTTGATCGGATTCGATCAAACATGAAAAACGTGATCGATTCCAATATGGTCGCGCGTGTCTAGCGGGTCCGATTGGACCCGACACGCGCTAGATCACCTCGCGTTTGATCGGATTGGACCCGACATGCGCGAAGCCCATCCGACATCATTGGTATCCATGAACCGGCTCCCTGTTTGGGGGCCGGTTTTCCATGCCTGCGCTCCGAGACAGACCATAGATAGGTATTTTTTATTATATAACTGTTGACATACCTATTTCAGACGGATAGCATCCTCTCAACGACCACCCCCTGTGCGTCCGCTCTCAATCCATAGTCCCTGCCATAACAAGGCATTGAACCCCAGGAGGGCCGAGGCCCGCCGGGGGTGTCGTCGTTTGAACATTTCATGATCAACCTACGCCGCCCCCGTTTGGGCGGTTTTTTTATGAAAGGAGACCCGCCATGGGTTCCACCGAACAATCAGCCATGCCGGAAACCAAGTCCCCCACCGCTCCGGACCTGTCCCCGCCGTCGTCACCGGCCTTGGCACCGGCCCCCGCCTTCACGGCATACTCCCCGGACGACGGGCCCCTGGGCAACCAGTCGCCGGGCCTGGGCGGCGGCAACGATTGGCTGGCGCCGTCCTCCAATCAGGCATCCGTCAGCCCGGACGTCGAGGGTTTCCAGACCCTGACCAAACCCAAGCCCCCGCAACCCGCCACCGGTGATCCTTCCCAATCGGAGAACAATCGCTGGGCCACCCAACAACTGGAGAAAATGGCCAAGGAGAAATCCAAGCCCACCGTCCAGCCGGTGGGCTCGCAAGAGGACTATAAGACGGACTTCCGGAAATCCCCGGTGACCGCGCAGGCGGTCGCCGACGAGATTGTCGCCTGCAAGGATCCCCTGGACTGGTCCTGCACCGAGAACCAGAAGGTGATGACCGCGCCGGGCTACTTCAAGGACGGCCACCCGAAAAACGACATCGTCCGGCCCAAGGTGGATCAATGGTTCAAGAACACCTTTCCGGGCACGGTGGACCTGTCCGGCGGCCAGTCGGCCAGGGCCGTCGCCGATTCCGACCCGGACTCGCGGCGCAAGGTCGATGACCATATCAATGCCGGCAAGGGGTTGCGCCCGGCGGCAACGGGGGCCGTGGGCGACACCCTCCAAGGCAGCGTCCAAGGCGACCTGATTGGCGGCTCGGGCGCGGATGATCTGTCAGGGTCAGGGTCAGCTCAACCATCAGGCCTGCTGAGCAGCACGTCGGAGGCCTTTGTCGATGGGCTGCTGCAATTGCACCCCGATAGCCTAAAAGCCCATAATCCGAACCTGCGCGAGAAATGGCATGCCGGGCTCATGGATCTGTCCATGAAGGCCGGGTTGGACAAGCATCAGGCCCGGGATCTGGCCGACCGGATCGTCGGTCGATCGGATGGCAGCGGTAAAAATCCTTTACCCCTAGTCGACTTCACCCCCGCAGGAGTCGCCACGGCGGTCAACGAGGCCCTGCATGATTTCAAGAAGGGCGACTGGATCCAGGGCGGCGTGACCGCCGTCGCGACGATCCCCGGCCTCGGCGCGGCGGCCAAACAGGCCAACAAGGGCCTCAGGAATGCCCTCGCCAATGCGCCTCAAGGTCGTACCAAGCAGAGTAACTCCCTTGCACAAAACCGCCCGAACATCTATAATCCCCCCAGTGGGACAACCCGTCCCTTCGAGGCCGACTACCCCAATGGAGCCAAGACCGATGAGCAAGGACGACTCACCCATGACATCGAAGGACGGCCGCTTGCTGTCGGAGGGCGAATTGCAGGTCGTCGAATGGTTCAAGGACGCGAGAAAGCCATCCCGCCAGAGGAACTTAACCCCATCGCAAAGGAAGGAACGGGCCGACAACCTGAGAGCAGCCCGTCGTCACAGATCGATGGGTCTTGGGGTGAGACACAAATTGACCGGACAACAAGAAAGCCCCTCCAAGTAACTGTTGCCCAGGAACTCACCCCCGAGGACGCACCCCTTGTCCTTGCCCACGAAGTGGGCCATGTGATCGATCAGGCGGCGGGGGAGATCCCCGTCACCGGCCTGGAGGACGAACTGGGAAACCTTTACCACACCCTCAACGCCCCGCAACGGACCGGCGAGTTCCCGACCCCCAATCAGCCCCGCTTCACCCCCGAGGTACACGGCTACGATGCGGAAAACACCCCCCGGGAACTGATGACCGAGGCCATCCGCGCCTATTTGGCCGACCCGGCTTATCTGAAGACCGTGGCGCCCAAAACCGCCAAGGCCATCCGGGCGGCGGTCAACGGTAATCCGGCCCTTCGCAAGATCATCCAGTTCAACTCTGCCGCCGGGCTCGCCGCCCTGGGGGCCGATGACGACGAAGAATGATCCGGCTTCGATGTCCCGGAGCGGGCCACCCGGGCCCTGCTCCGGGGCGATACGGAGGCCGCCCTGGGCCATCTGATGCAGATGGGCCTGGACACGGTGAAGATCAACAAGGTGCTGAAAGCCGGTGGCGCGCAAGCCGCCCAAGCCCTGGCCAAGGCCATGCCGACCATCGGTGGCACCTGGATGGCCAAGGACCTGGCCAAGCGGGGGCTGGCTCGATCACGTCGTGCTTAATCGAATTCGATTAGGCACGATAAACGTGATCGATTCCAATAAGGTCGCGCCTGTCCATCGGGTCCGATCGGACCCGACAGGCGCAAGGCCGGTGGTCAGCGAGGCCATCGCCCGGGGCTTGAAGAATGGCCACAGCCCCGCCGAGGCCCTGACCTACGGGGTGTTCTCGGCCCATGCCAAGAACAGCCTCAACAAGGCCACCGAGGCGGTGATCGGCAAGGGCAAGGATCTGAGCAAGGTTGTGCTTTCAGAGGCCCAGCAGGCCCGGATCCGCGACGCCATGACCGACGACCTCCTGAAGTCAGGCGCCGCCTATCTCACCGATGTGAGGAAGGAGGTGCAGGGACGGGTGGTGAAGACGGTCCTTGATCAGATCTTCAAGGGTGATCGTTCAGAAAAGTAAATAGAACTAATCTGTCCAACAATGCTCGGGCACGGGAATTGGTGGATCTGGAATATTTTCCAGATCAGGTCTCCAATCTCGTGCCCGGCGCTCGCCCTCTTTAAGAGAAGCAAGAATTTTTGGATCATTTGAAGTTTGGAGTCTATTGACAACACTTCGTGCTTCTTCGTTGCCTGTTGAAGCAGCAATCACAATTTCCATATAGCCATCGTCATTTTCAGAATATGGGTTAAGGATTTCAAGTTGCCCTACCCGAACCAGAGCGCGAGGAAAGCCCTGTGCTGCCGCTCTCTCTACCCAATCGAGAGCGGTGAAATCTAATCCAGGTTTATTTCTCAGCAATAGAAAATATGCCCATTGCCCACTCGCATAGCCATTCTCCGCCGCCACCCGATAGAGGCATTCGGCCTTGTCCAGATCCTTGGGCGTTCCGCTACCATCCTCGACCATATACCCCAGCGCGTAGGCCGCCCGGCGTAGCATGTCGCCGTCTTCGGTCTGGCGGGCGGCCTGTTTGTACCAGCCCATGGCGGCCTTGAAATCTTGCATCACGCCTTTGCCGAAGCGATAGAGATCGCCCATCCAATATTGCGCCCGGGGATCCCCCGCCTCGGCCAGGGGATGCCAGGCCTCCCGGGCCGCGACAAAGTCCCCGGCCTCGTAGGCCCCCATGCCCGCCGCGAAATCCGCCTGGGCCGGAATGGACCAGACAATCAGGATGGAAAGAAGAACAAAAACACGCATGGAGAGAGTATAGCGACTCCCCCCGCCCCCTGCCAGTAAGGCTTTTTAGCAGAGGCCCCCGATTGCAAGGAGCGGTCACCACCAGCGGCAGCCTGCCCGATTGACGACCTGGGGCCGGTCGTGAGGATGGGCGGTTCCTTGCGTCTGCGGGGGCATTGCACTGTGCTTCGCCCTTGTTATACGCCGGGCTCCTGGCCCTTCGTGACGTTAAACTTTTTTATATGTGAAATTTCCTGATGCAATGTGACGGCGGGTTGATTAGATTTGCGGCTTATAAATCCCAACCTCTATGACATAGGGACCATGCATTATGACCGAGCCCCTCGAAGAACGGATCCGCAAGCGCGCTTATGAAATCTGGGAGGCCGAAGGTCGGCCCGCTGGATTTGAGGCAGATCACTGGGCCCGCGCCGTGCAGCAGATTTCCGATGAGGAAGCCGCCGCCACCAAAAAACCCGCCGCAAGCAAACCTGCCGCTAAAAAGGCTGCTGCGCCGAAGAAGGCTGCCCCGGCCAAGAAACCGGCTGCTAAAAAACCGGCCGCCAAGCCCGCCGCGAAAAAACCTGCCGCGAAAGCTGCCGCCAAACCTGCCGCAAGAAAGCCTGCTGCGCCGAAGAAGGCCCCGGCCAAAACCGCCGCCAAAACTACGCCGGCCAAACGTTCGGTGGGATCGGAGGTCGCCGCCCAGGTTGCCAAGGTGACCGCGCCGATTAAGGCACCGACCAAGGCCGCCCCCAAGAAGTAGGTCCGACAGACCTGCTTTGAACCCGGTTTGCACGTCCGTCACACTCTGATTTGAGGGGCGGTTCGGGCGTGTTTTTCCTGTTGTCGGACGTGCCGTTAAGGGGTACGTCTGGGGGCGAAGGGAATGCCCATGCCCAAAGCCACCGAGCGCAAAATCTGGCCCGGACGCCCCTATCCTCTGGGCGCGACCTGGGACGGGCGCGGCACCAATTTTGCCCTGTTTTCCGAGAACGCCGAGAAGGTCGAACTCTGTCTGTTCGACGCTGCCGGACGCAAGGAAGTGGAGCGCATCGCGCTGCCCGAATATACCGAGCAGGTCTGGCATGGCTACCTGCCCGATTTGCTCCCGGGAACGCTCTACGGCTATCGGGTCTACGGCCCCTATGACCCCAATGCCGGGCACCGTTTCAATCACAACAAGCTTCTCATTGACCCTTACGCCAAGGCGCTGACCGGTTCGCTGCCATGGAAGCGTTCCCACTATGGCTATAGGCTAGACAGCTCCCGCGAGGATCTGAGTTTCGACCGCCGCGACAACGGCCGTTGGGTGCCCAAGGGAATCGTCACCGACACCTCGTTTAACTGGGGCGGCGACCAACTGCCGGACGTCCCTTGGCAGGACTCGTTAATCTATGAAGCCCACGTGGCCGGGATCACCGCCCGGCATCCCAGTGTTCCCGATGCCCGGCGCGGGACCTTTGCCGGCCTCGCCCATCCAGACATTCTGGATCACCTGGTCAAGCTGGGAGTCACCGCCATTGAGCTGCTGCCGGTACAGCCTTTTGCCGATGAATCTCATCTCGTGCAAAAGGGGCTGAGCAACTATTGGGGCTACAATCCTTACACCTATTTTGCCTCCGAGCCGCGCTACCTGGCCACCGGCCACCCCAACGAATTCCGCACCATGGTGCGGAACTTCCACGAGGCGGGCATCCAGGTGATCCTGGACGTGGTCTATAACCATACGTCCGAAGGCAATCACCTGGGGCCGACTGTCAGCTTCAAGGGCATCGACAACAAGGCCTATTACCGCCTGGTCCCCGGCGACGAACGCTTTTATGTCAACGATACCGGCTGCGGCAATACCTTGGACCTGTCCCACCCCCGGGTGCTTCAGATGGTCATGGATTCCCTGCGTCATTGGGTACAGGAAATGCATGTGGACGGCTTCCGCTTTGACTTGGCCACCACCCTGGCCCGCGGGTCCAGCGGGGCTTTCAATCCCCGGGGCGCCTTTTTGGCCGCCATGCGACAAGATCCGGTGCTTTCCCGGGTGAAGCTGATTTCCGAGCCTTGGGACGTGGGCATGGGCGGATACCAACTGGGGGGCTTCCCTCCCGGTTGGTCGGAATGGAATGACCGTTATCGCGATACCCTGCGCGCCTTTTGGATTGGTCAGGCATCCGGCGTGGCGGATGTGGCCTCGCGGCTTACCGGGTCCAGCGACATGTTCGAGCTGTTGGGCCGCAAACCGCGCGCCAGTGTCAATTTCATCACGGCCCACGACGGCTTCACCCTGCAGGACTTGGTGTCCTACGACCACAAACACAACGAGGCCAACGGCGAAGACAACCGCGACGGCACCGACCATAACGTCAGTTGGAACTGTGGGGTTGAAGGCCCTACCGATGATCCCGCCATCCTAGCCCTGCGCGACCGCCAAAAGCGCAATCTGATGGCCAGCCTTTTCCTGTCCCAAGGCTTGCCGATGCTCGTCGCCGGGGATGAGTTGGGCCGCACCCAGCACGGCAACAACAACGCCTACTGCCAGGACAACGAGATCAGTTGGGTCGACTGGGAAAATATGTCGGAATCCGATGACGCTTTCCTGGAATTCGTCCGCACCATGAGCCAGTTGCGTCGGGACCACCCGGTATTCCGCCGCCCGCGGTTTTTCCATGGTGAGTATATCGAAGGCTCAACGGTCAAGGATATCACCTGGCTGTCGCCGGACGGTCGGGAATGGCATGACGACGAATGGGGACAACCGCACCTGCGCTGCTTCGGTTTCCACCTGGGGGGTGACACCGGCGAATACTACAGTCGCGCGGGTACCCGGCAATTGGATGAACATTTCGTGGTGCTGCTCAACGGCCATCATGAAATGATTCCGTTCCGCATGCCGCCGGAAGACCTGGGCGAAGGCTGGAAACCCCTGCTCGATACCGCCCGGCCGGAACTCAAGGCGTTGAAGAATACCTACGGCGCCATGGAAGCCTATCCGCTCGTCGATCATTCGCTGGCCGTTCTGGTCCATCACCGTCACAAGCGCTGAGTTTATTTGTTCCAAGGGGGATCCCATTTTGTCCGACATACTGATGCGCCTCGCCGCGGCTGCGGGAATCGAGGAAGGCTATTGGGATACCTTCGGCAATCATCATGGCGTTGACGACAATGCCCGCCGGTTCTTGCTGTCTTGCATGGGGATTGCCGCCGACAATGACGAAGACGCGGCGCAATCCCTGCTCACGATCGAAAACCGGGACTGGAAAAACCTGTTGCCCCCGGTCTGTGTTGGCCGGGGCGATCAGCCGCCCTCTGTAGATGTCTATATACCCGAAAACCAGGGAAGCAAGACCCTGACTTGGCGAATTGTCCTTGAAGACGGCGAGGAGCGCTCCGGCCGCAGCCGCTGCGGTGACTTGCCCACCTGGGGCACCCGTCATGTGGAAGGTCGGGAATACCTGAAAAAGTCGTTGCGCCTACCCGGTGGATTGCCGATCGGCTATCACGACTTGGAAATCGACTTTTCGGGACGCACCGCAAGCTGCCGCATTATCCAGGCACCCAGTCGATCTTTCCTTCCCGACTGGCTCAATCGGGGCGAACGCAAGTGGGGTCTGGCCAGCCATCTATACGCCCCCCGACATAAGACCGATTGGGGCATTGGCGATTTCACCACCCTGCGCAAGATTGTCGGCCTGGGACACGATCTGGGTGCCGACGTGATCGGCCTCAATCCGCTGCATGCACTGTTCCCGGGCTGTCCGGAACATGCCAGCCCCTATTCCCCTTCCAGCCGCTTGTTCCTCAATCCGCTGTTCATCGATCTGGAATCGGTACCAGAGTATAAGGCGGTGAAAAAGGATCTTCCCGCCGGGTTTGCCAAACAATTGGCTTCGGCGCGCAAAACCACTCATGTGGACTATACGCTGGTCGCGGCGCTTAAGAACCAGGCCTTTGCACTGATGTTCGACGCTTTCCAGGATTCCAAGGGCGAGCGGCACAAAGCCTTTGATGCGTTCCGGGCCGACATGGGCCGACCATTGGAGATCTATTGCCTGTTCGAAGCTTTGACCCAACGCTACGACGGCAAGCGTTGGTCCACTTGGCCAAAAGGCTATCAGAACCCCGAGGCGAGAGCCGTGAAGGCCTTTGCCAAGGAAAACCCCGATCGCGTGAGCTATTTCGCTTATCTTCAATGGCTGGCCGACAGCCAATTGGGTGAGGCCGCCCGGGATACCGACAAGGCCGGCATGGCCGTGGGTCTGTATCGGGATTTGGCCGTGGGCGTGGATCCCAACGGTGCAGAGGCCTGGGCGGACCAGGCCTCCATCGCCGGAGGAGTACAGTTCGGGGCACCGGGCGATGCTCTCAATCCGCTGGGCCAAGCCTGGGGGGCACCGCCTTATCTGCCCCTGGCCCTGCGCGAAGCGGCCTATGCGCCGTTTATCGCCGTGCTGCGATCCAATATGCGCCACGCCGGAGCCCTGCGCATCGATCATGCCATGGCCTTGCAACACCTATTCTGGATTCCCAACGGTGCCGATGCCCGCAGCGGCGCCTATATCTCCTACAACATGGATGAAATGCTGGCCGTGGTGGCTTTGGAAAGCCACCGGCAGGAATGCCTGGTCATCGGCGAGGACCTGGGCACCGTCCCCGAAGGCTTCCAGGAGCGCATGGACCGAGAGGGCATTCTTTCATACAAGGTGCTGTACTTCGAGCGCTGGCCCGATGGGCTGTTCAAGCGCCCCGATGCTTACCCGCGGTTATCCTTGGCCACGCCGACCACTCACGACCTGCCGACCCTCTTGGGCCATTGGAAGGGTGATGACCTAGCCATCCGGCGGCGGCTCCATTTATTTGAGAACGAAGACCAGATCAACGGCGACGAGGCCAACCGGGTTCAAGACCGGAATATGCTGATCGATGCGCTTGTGGACCAAGGACTGTTGCCCCCCGACTTCTCGCGCCATGAATCCCTTTCGGATGACGATCGCTTGAAATTCCTTACCGCCGTGCACGGTTTCGCCGCCCGGACCAACAGCGCTTTAGCAATGATCGGCATTGACGATCTGGCCATGGAAATGGAACAGCTCAACATGCCGGGCACGGTGACCGAATATCCCAACTGGCGCCGACGCATCACACCGACCATTGAGTCGCTGGCGGGGCGCGAGGACGTCCGGCATCAGACCCAAGGCGCAAGGGACGAGCGAGGTTAGATCACGCAGTGCGTTTCCGCCACACGCGTTTCTAAAATTTCGGGTTTAATCCCCGGAAAGCCCCAGAATAGCCTTCCGATCCAACCGCGTGGCAATGGCCTCCAATCGCGCCAGAACCTTTTCCGCATCCGGATAGGTTTTGGAGAGCACCAGGTACACATCCTTGCTGGAGAGAAGATCGTGGGCAAGCCCCAAGATGGGCTTCATGGCCAAGACTTCCTCGGCCGGATGCACATAGTCCACCAAATAGTCGGCGCGGCGGGCCGCCAGCATATCGACCGCCGCTTCGTGTTTGATCGCCACGTTGTTGGTGATGCTATTGGGCTTGTCCCGGATGAATTTGCCAATACCGCCGTAGCTATAGCCGTGAATGGTGATGACACTTTTTCCAGCCAGATCTTCCAGCTTGCCAATGGGTGCCGTATCCCCATGCCGATAGACCCGAATATCCACGCTGGCCACGGGTAGGGTTCCGTATAGACAACAATCCATCAGGCGCGAGGTTTTTACCAACATGGAAAAATTCGAGGACCCGTTCTGCAGATTATCAAACATCCGCAGCACCGGAAGGCTCTTGCCATGCCAGGGAATCCCGGCCTCCCTGAACAGGGCATCCGCCAGACGGAGCAAGGGGTTATCCGGCTCGCCTTTTTCGTTGAGCTTGATGGTCCAGACCGACTGATTGGGGAAGGTGTATTCTATTTCCGGATAGGGTGATTCCGCCCGCGCTCTGTCTGTCGGACCGACTCCCATCATCACAACGACCGTCAAACCGAACACGATCCAGCGTCCTACACGTCCGTGGCGGTTTGTCATTCTGAATTCCTTTGCCGGTCAAAAAATATTGAAGCAATGGCTAAAAAAGCAGTGTTCCTGACATCACCCATTGTATGGCTTGGTGCTTGAATTTACAATAAACCCGTATGGAATCAGCGCCGGATGGTCATGATTCGGAGCTTTGGAAAGGTTGTTTCAGGGCTCCTCTTGCGGCAACAGCGGGATCAATCCTTCTTCCATGGTCATCATCTGGAAAAGACTGGGTAAGTTTTCGAAAATTGGTCGGCGTCTGATCATCCGAATTGTCGCCTTTAGTTCCTTGGTCACCTTGGTGATCACGGCCATTCAGCTGATGATGGAATACCGGGCTCAACGGGCGGACCTTGATACGTTGCTGGAAGAAGTGCAGGTTTTTTTGCCGCAAATGGCCGCCAGCGTCTGGATTTTCAATGATGAACAGGTCACCTTGGGGCTGGAAGCCCTGGTGCATTTGCCCGCCATTGAGCGGGCTTCCATCGTTACCAGTAATGGGGAGGTACGGTGGAAAGTGCGCGCCGGAAATGGCGAGGATCAGGTGGAGCGCGTCTATCCGCTGACGTTCAACGACCGGGGAACCGAGCAACGAATCGGCACCATTCATATTGGCGCCTCTCTTGATGCGATCCATCAAAGGGTTCTTTCCCAAGGGATCACGATCTTGATCAGCAATGCGATCAAGACCTTCCTGGTGACCGCCTTCATGTTCTTCTTGTTCCATACCATGGTGACCCGTCGGATCTTTGATCTGGCTACTCATGTGGAACACCTGTTCGTGCCGCCGGCAACCACCAACGCCTCCATGCTCGAGGTTACCGACGCCCCCGGAGAGCCGGACGATGAAATAAAGGTCCTGCGGGAAGGTTTTGATGCCCTTAGTCGCCGATTGCTGATGGCGGCCCGGGATCTGCAAGACAGCAACGCCGATCTGCAACGGGAAAACGAGGAACGCAAGTTGGCCGAGCAGCGGCTGGTGTTGTCGGTGGCGGAATTGACCGAAACCAACGTGGAGCTGGAACGCATGACCTATGTGACCGCCCATGATCTGCGCGAACCAACCCGCTCCTTGGCCAATTTCTCGCAGTTGCTGGAGCGGGAATGCGGCCCGGTCATCAATGAGAAAGGGGCGGAATACCTGGCCTTCATCCGAACCGAAGCGACCCGACTTTATGAAGAGGTCAACGACCTGCTGAATCTCAAGTCCTTTGGCCGTGATACCCTCAACCTCCAGACCGTCGACTGCACCAAGGTCGTCAACGGCGCATTGCTGGCCGTGAAACCGCTGATCGATCAGAAACAGGCCATCATCGAAATATCCGACCTGCCCACCCTGACCGCCGATGGCGCCCAATTAAACCGATTGTTCCAGAACCTACTGGCCAATGCCTTGAAATATGTCCCGGGCACCCGGCAACCGGAAATCACCCTGACCGCGCATCAAACGCCCGAGGCCTGGCGGTTCGAAGTCCGGGACAATGGCATTGGCATCGAAGAAAAGTACCACGCCTATATCTTCGAAGCCTTCCGGCGGCTTCATACGCGGGACCAGATCCCGGGAACCGGCATGGGTCTGGCAATCTGCAAGAACATTGTCGCCAACCATGGTGGTCTCATCTGGGTGGAGTCCTCCTCGGACCAGGGAACCTGCTTTGCCTTTACCATCCCGTTCGGAAAAGACTGAAGAGGGGATCTAGCAGGCTGCTTCTGTAATCGAGTCATTTGAGTCAAGCTGATTTCCAAGCCGTCGGTTTGAACCTGGGTTATGTGGCGCCCTTTGCTTCTGTCCGCGGTCGACGTCGTCGCCGCATGATGGGGATCAAGGGGGATCGGGTGCAGCAATCTGAAAAGCGTGGTCTTACGCCACTGCAGCCTGCGCGCTGTCATCCGAGCCCCGCGCGTCGCCACGCGTCCTGGCCGCCCTTCAGGCGATCTCGGTTTTCGTTGTGTTTAGATGGCGGTCTCCTCCTTGCGGTACTGGAAGTCCGTGCCGTCGATCCACATGCGATGCATGATTACGGCGAGACGCCGGGCAACGGCTACCTTGGCGCGTTTCATCCCGCGCCTTTTGGCGACCGCGAGCCCCCAGTGTTTGAGCCAGGACCAACGGCGGGTTCGAGTGAGAAGTGCATTGGCGGCCTCGAACAAAAGCCAACGAACCATGGCATCTCCGCACTTGCTGATGGGGCCGCTTCGGTCCTGCTCTCCCGAGGCGTATCTGCGTGGGACAAGCCCGAAGTGGGCGCCGACCATGACCGACTTTTGAAACCGTTCCGGCACGTCGAGTCCTGTCCTGAAAGCGAGGGCGGTAACTGGGCCGACGCCGGGAACGGTCATCAGGCGCCGGCAAACGCTATCATCGCGCGCAGCGGCATGAACCTGCCGGTCGAGCTTGTCGAGTTGTTCGAGCAAGGCTTGGCGCGCAAGCAAGAGCGGCTCGGCGGCTGCGCTGAGGTGCGGGTTATCAGCCGTCAATTCCCGAACCCGCGCCGCGAAAAGGCGTCCGCGCGCCATACCGACCTTGAGGCCGAAAGCTTTCAATGTTCCTCGTACCGTATTGGACAACTGACGGACCTGATGAACCAGGGTCTCCCGATGGGTCAGCACCATCCGGAGCTCCTGACTGCGCGCGGTCTTGACGTGGGTCGCGCGGTACAAACCGGTCCGCATCGCCTGGCTGATCAAGCGGGCGTCGCGACGGTCCGTCTTGACTGGGCTGGCGCTGGCAAAGGCCTTCATTTGCCGGGTCTCGATACAAATCACAGGGAGGCCCCGACTGGACAGTCCTGCGTACAGCCAAGGCGCCAGAGGGCCAGCTTCCAACCCAATTCGCGCAAAGCCACGCCCGCTTTCCTCGAGCCAAGTGGCGACCGCCTCGGGTGTGCTTGACACCTTGCCTTCGCGAATGACGGTTCCCTTTGCATCAATCTCACAGATCGAAATGCTTGCCATCGATACGTCCATTCCAACAAAATACTCCATAGCTGGTCTCCTCTGTTCCATGTCCAGGAATTGACCCGGATACTTGATCAAGACCGAGTGTGGAGACCAGCTGACTGTCTAGGCAATCCCTGACTGCTCGATTACCGCCATCTGAAAAAGTCCGATTTCGAGCCTGTGGCGACACATGCTTCGACAAGCTCAGCATGAGGGCCTTTGAATAGCCTCACCCTGAGCTTCCTCATCCCGAGCTTGTCGAGGGACGAAGGGCGAGGCGGGCCGTAGGACAACACTTTTTCAGCAGCCTGTTAGAACGAGGAGCCCGGCTGATCGAGAAAAGCCAACTCTTCTGGCGTACTGGGACGCCCCAACACGGCATTGCGGTGGGGGAATCGGCCGAAGCGGGCGATAATATCCCGGTGGGCCACGGCATATTGGTAAAGATCCGGGTCCCTCAGATCCTCGACCAGCCTTAAACAGTCATCCTGATCGGCGAGAATTTCAGAATGCTCGAAGGGCAGGTAAAAGAACAGCCGCCCATATTTGCCGAACGGCCGATCATGGCCCATGGCGAGCGCCCGGCGGGCCACCGCCCGAGCGTGTGAATCCTGAGCAAAGGCTTTCGGATCGCCCCGGTGGAGATTGCGCGGCAGCTGATCAAGCAATAGGATCAAGGCCAAGGCCCCTCGCGGCGTTTCCGACCAGGGGTCCAGATCCCCTTTGGCCGCCCGCTCTGCCAGATCCCCGAAACGGGTGCGCAAAGTCTCGTCTGTCTCGTCGGATTTTATGAACCACCAAGCTTGGTTGACGGTGCCGTCGCCGATCCAGAAGTCCACCAAATCATCGATGCGGGCCTTGTCGTCCATGTGCCGTCTCCCGGATTGGCGCAAACCAAGGCTTGCCTTTCGGGGCGTATATTAGCATAACTTCAGGCAATCAAGCATCCTGGATAGGGGGAGGAGCAAACAATGAGTGCATTCAAGACAATTGATACCCTGGACGTGGCCGGCAAGCGGGTTTTCGTGCGTGCTGATTTGAACGTCCCGATGAAAGACGGTGTGGTCACCAACACCACCCGCATCGACCGTACCGTGGCGACCTTGAAAGAGCTGTCCGAAAAGGGTGGACGGGTGATCGTCACCAGCCACCTGGGCCGCCCCAAGGGCGAGAAGAATCCCGAGTTCACCATGAAGCCGGTGGCCGAAGCTCTCGGCAAGGCCATGGGTCAGGATATCCCTTTCGCCACGGATTGCGTGGGCAACGATGCCAAGGCTGTCATCGACACCCTGGGCGATGGCGATATCTGCATGCTGGAAAACCTGCGCTACTACGCGGGCGAGGAAAAGAATGATCCGGCCTTTGTGGATCAGTTGGCTGACCTAGCCGACGTCTATGTCAATGACGCCTTCTCCACCGCCCACCGGGCCCATGCCTCCACCGAAGGCCTGGCCCGGAAGCTGCCCGCAGCCGCGGGCCGTTTGATGCAGGCGGAACTGGAAGCGTTGTCCAACGCCCTGGAAAGCCCGGCCCGCCCGGTTGCGGCCGTGGTCGGTGGCGCGAAGATCTCCACCAAGCTCGAGGTGCTGGGCACGCTGGCCTCCAAGGTCGATGTGCTGATCATCGGGGGCGGCATGGCCAACACCTTCCTCAATGCCAAGGGCGTCAACGTGGGCAAGTCCCTCTGCGAGCACGAAATGGCCGAGACCGCCCGGGAAATGCTGGTCGCGGCGGAAAAGGCCGGTTGCACCGTGATGCTGCCGGTTGACGGCGTGGTCGCCAAGGAGTTTGCCGCCAACGCGGCCAACCAGGTGGTCGACATCAACGACATTCCCGAAGACTCCATGGTTTTGGACGCCGGACCGAAGACGGTTGCGGAACTGTCCGCCAAGCTCAAGGAATGCAAGACCATCGTCTGGAACGGTCCGCTGGGCGCTTTCGAAATCACGCCCTTCGACAAGGCCACCGTGGCCCTGGCCCAGGAAGCGGCCGAGATGACCAAGGCCGGTACCTTGCTGTCCGTGGCCGGTGGCGGCGATACGGTGGCGGCGCTGGAGCATGCCGGGGTCAAAGAGACCTTCTCTTATGTCTCCACCGCAGGCGGTGCTTTCCTGGAATGGCTCGAAGGCAAGGATTTGCCGGGCGTCGAAGTGGTTCGTGCCTAATTGACCCAAATCAAGCCTTCCACTGGAAGGCCTGCGCGCGTAATAAAAAGGGGTACGGCATCGTCCGTACCCCTTTTGATTCTGCCCGTTGGAGGGTTCCATGATCGAGTGGCGGGATGATCTTAGCGTCGGCATTGATACGCTGGACCAGGATCACCAGGAAATCATTCGGCTCATCAATGCCTTTATCGAATCCGTCGAGACCTCCTTGGGCGTGGTTACCATTCACGATCGCTTCCGGGCCTTGCAAAAAGTCGTACACAGGCATTTCGCCGACGAGGAAACCATGATGCGGCAGGCCGAATTCGAGGAATTCGATGCTCACAAAATGCAGCATGACCGCCTGGGCGAGGAACTGGACCTCCTGTGGGATAAAATGGTTCTCGATCCGGTCTTCAAGGCCGATGACGGCATGAAGGAATGGCTGGAAAGCTGGCTGTTCCGTCATGTGATCCGGCACGATTTCGAATACCGCCCGGCCATGTGGCGACTTCAGTCTCCTGGCTTTTGAAATCATTATCCCCTTGCCCGGATCGGGCGGTCTTTGTCACACTCAATGAATGACTTGGTCTTCCATACCCTATGGGCGCCGGGGCGCGCCCTTTGTCACCGCGATCCCGGAAGGAGATGATCGGGAACGCCTGATCTGTCCCGATTGCGGCTTTATCCAGTATCAGAATCCGAAAATCATTGTCGGGGCCGTCTGCACTTGGGAAGACAAACTCCTGCTCTGCCGCCGGGCCATCGAGCCGCGCAAGGGCTTTTGGACCATGCCGGCCGGTTTCATGGAAATGAACGAAACCATCGCCGAGGGGGCCGCCCGCGAGGTATGGGAGGAAGCCCTGGCCAAGATTCATATCGAGGGTCTGCTGGGCATCTATGAAATCCCCCGAATCGGCCAGACCTATATGATCTACCGCGCCCGCATGGTTTCCGCCGACTGCGGTCCCGGCCCGGAAAGTGCCGAAGTGGCGCTGGTCCAATGGGAGGATGTACCCTGGGACGACTTGGCTTTCCCGTCCGTGAAATGGGCGTTGGAGCTCCATCGCCAGCCCCCGGGCCCGCCAGCCTTCACCGTCGCCACCTAGGAAGTTTTTTGCTATGCTTGTTGACCAGCCGTTAACCGCGCGGGAGTAAGCTGGACTCATGGATCCGGTTACCAGAAGCCTTGACGATGCCCTTAAAGGATTGGACTCCGCCAAGTCCACCGCCGGCACCCGTGCGCGCGGGTATGACCAAGCCCGTGACGTGGAAAACCGTGCCCGATCATTCAATCAAGAAACCAGCGAGCAGGAAAAACACGCCTTTTTACGCCTGGACCGGGTGCTCAATTCCGGCGAGGCTCTGCGCGAAGATGTGCCGCGCGGCTATTACCTGAACCTTCTCGTTTAAACTCTCTCGGCTTCCACCACATACCGAAGGGGCCCACCCGGTACCAAGGCCTCGAAGGGCCAGCAGGTGAGCAGCATCAGCCGCGGGTCTTCAGGATCACTGCGCACGGCGGCCTCGTCCTCGTGCACGACAAATCCATCCAACACCCGATAGGTCCGGGTCCAGCCCGCCGAATCGGTGAGCCGCAGGCTGTCGCCGGGAATCAGCTCCCGCAGAAAGGCCATGTGGGTATCGCGATGCCCGGCGATGACCGTGGTCCCGGGACCATTGGGCGGCTGGCTGCCATCCTGGTGCCCCGGACCCCAGGCAATGGTCCGTCCGGTGGCCCCGGCCAGCACGATCAGATCGATACCCAAGCGCGGCACTTCCAATCGGGCCACCGGATGGGTATCGGCCCAGGGCCAGGGTTCTTGGAGCTGGCCACTGGTCAGGCTTTCGGCCCAGGCGGAGCGGATCAAGTGCTGTCCGAGCCAGGCCTTGGCTTCGATCAGGGCGCCGGACCCGGCCTGCCAGAGCCCGAGCCCCAGCAGCACCGTTCCAGCCATCAGGCGCAGACGCCCGCTCATGACCAGCCTCCCCTTGCGCGCCGTCCCCAAAGCAGCAGTCCGGCGCCGATCAGCAAGGTCAGCCCGCCGACCATCAGCCGCAGATCCGCCGCCGTCGCGCCTTGGGCATGGAACAGATCCTGGGCCATCATCATATTCGCCGGAGCGGCGGCCTTGCGCGGCAAGGACGACGGCGGCGCGGACGCGGGGGTACTGAACAGTTTTTCCAGGTCCCAACCATGCGGTGGCAGGCTGGGCACGGCGCGAGATGCCAGATCCTCGCCCTGGGGCCGGGACGGGGTCTGATCCACCGCCACGAGACTGGTATAGTCGCTGACCAGTTGATGGGTCAGGGCCAGATCGATCACGTCCAGGCGGATCTCCTCCGAAGCGCGTCCCTCGTAGCGCTGATCATTCAGGCCTTCGATCTTGGTTCGTGCCCACAGGCGAGCAATGCCTTGCCCCCGGACGGCCTTGTCCAACGGGATCGTGCTGCTCCAATCCAGACCACCCTGCCAGCCGCCCAGACTGATCCCGCCCGAGACGTCGTCGAGGCGCGCGGTAAGCAGCAAGGGCTCTCCGGCATAGAGATCCGGCAGATTGCGAGGCCAGGCATCGGCCCGGGCGGACCGGGAAAACACCGCCCGTAGATCGGCTAGAACCGGCGCTTCGAGTTTTTTGAACAATTGGTCCATACGCTGCTCCACCTGCGCTTCTTCGGCGATGAAGGTATAGGTCCCGCGCCCCAGTTCGGCGCCCTTGCGCATCAGATAGCTGTTGGGCGCCGAGCCGATGCCGATGGTGAACAGGCGCGAGTCGCCAATGCGGCGACGGATGTGCGAGAGGATCTCCATCTCGTTACCCACCGCGCCATCGGTCAACAGGATGATCTGGCGCACCCGCTGGGCGTCGAAACGTCCGTCCAGGGCTTTGTGCAGGGCCGTGAGGATTTCCGTGCCGCCCTCTGCCGACAGATTGGCGACAAACCGCCGGGCCTGGGTCAGGCTGCGCGGCGTCGCGGCCCGGGCTTCGTCGAACAGGGCCGTGGAGTCGCTGGAAAAGCGGATGATGTTGAAGCGGTCGCGCGGCCCCAATCCGTCCAGCGCCTTAAGCAATGCTGCCCGGGCACCATCCATGGACAGTCCCTCCATGGAGCCGGAGGTATCGACCACGAAGACCACCTCGCGGGGCAGGAGGTTTTCCCGCAGTGCTTCCGGAGTCGGCGTATGGATCTGGGCGAGAATGTAGTGGGCGCCGTCATTACCGGTCTCGGTAAACAACGACACCGCCGGCTCGTCCGCCGCGCGGGGGGTCCAATGCAGCACGAAATCCCGATCTGCCGGAACCTGACCATCTTTCAGGGTCACTTGTACCGCGCCGCCCTCTTCTTCGGCGGTGACGACGATCTCATGGCTGGGGCTGGAAATGGCGGCCAAGGGCTGCCCGGCATTTAATCGGATGGAAAAACCGATGGGATTGGTCCCGGCGTCGGGATGGATCAGCGGCGGGGTGATGCGTTCGGCATCGGGCACTTGATCCGTGTTGGCGCCCCATCCGTTGCCCGCCTCGCCCAGAACCTTCTGACGACCCGGAATATATCGTGGGGTCATGGTGGCGGGAAAGCGCAGTTCATAACGTCCCTCGGTCCAGCGAATCACTTCCTGGAAGCCGATCTCCACCGCGATTTTGCCCCGGGGCGGGATATTGGCCACGGCGGTGGTGAACAGGTTGGGGCGCTCCTGGGTCACCAGGCTGGCTTTCTTGCCCTGACGCTTGGCGGTCTCGTAGTGACGCCGGGCCTCTTCCTTCTCCTTGATCTCGCCCTCTATGATGCGGTCGTCCACCCGCATGCGCAGGCTGTCCACGGCGGCATCCTCGGGCAGCGGAAATACATAGCTGCCTTCCACCCACTGGGCTTCCGGATTGACAAACAACTGCCGCACCCGGGTACGGGCCAGGGGTCCGACGATCTCCATCTGGATCTGGGTGGCGACAGCTGGAGCCTGGGTGGGCTCGACCAGGAAGGGAGTGTCCTCCTCGCTTTCCGGCGACGAGACAACCGGCTGAAAGACCATTTCGGCCCGTGCGGCGGCAGAGACAATAGCGGTGGCCAACAAGACAGCGACCGTCCCCATGGCAAGCAAGATCCCTGGCAAAGGAGAGCGACGGCGATGGCTGATGGCGTGAGGTGCATGGAAATCCGGATGGCGTGGCATGGCAAGTCCCCTGGGTTCAGTTTGGCGTGGTGACAGGGAACAGTTCACTCTTTCCGCATGGCGGAAAGCGGGTGCCAATAAGGCCATTTGGAGATTATTTGCGGCGGGAATGGGGCGGCCAAGAATGCTGCCTCTTGCCTCCCCCCCTTAACCCCCTTAAGGTTCGCCGCCGGAAACCGTTCATCTTCGTATTAGCCATCAACAGGAAACCGACCCATGCCGTTCATTGCCTCGCGCCTGAGCCTGATCAAGCCCTCGCCGACCATTGCCGTGTCCACCAAAGCCGCCGAACTGAAGGCCGCCGGGGTGGACGTCATCGGCCTGGGTGCCGGAGAGCCGGACTTCGATACGCCGGACCATGTGAAAGAAGCGGCCAACGCCGCCATCGCCGCGGGCAAAACCAAATACACCCCGCCGGCCGGAACCGTGGAGCTGCGCCAGGCGATCAGCGACAAGCACAAGCGCGACAACGATCTGACCTACACGCCCGACATGATCCATGTGGGCTGCGGCGGCAAGCAGACCATCTACAACGCCATCATGGCCACGGTGGAGGAAGGCGACGAGGTGATCATCCCGGCGCCCTATTGGGTGTCCTATCCGGATATCACCCTGCTGGCCGGGGGCACGCCGGTGCCGGTGGCCTGTGCCGAGGAAAATCAGTTCAAGCTGACCCCGGCGGACCTGGAAGCGGCGATCACCGACAAGTCCAAATGGCTGATCCTCAACTCGCCCTCCAACCCCACCGGCGGCACCTATTCCGCCGACGAGTTGAAGGCCATCGGCGAGGTGCTGAAGAAGCATCCCCACGTCTGGGTGATGACCGATGACATGTATGAGCATCTGGTCTATGACGGCTTCGAGTTCACCACCATCGCCCAGGTGGTGCCGGAGTTGTTCGACCGCACCCTGACCCTGAACGGCGTGTCCAAGGCCTGGGCCATGACCGGCTGGCGCGTGGGATGGGCCTGCGGTCCGGTGGAGATCATCAAGGCCATGAACAAGATCTCGTCCCAGAGCACCACCCATACCGCTTCCATGTCCCAAGCGGCTGCCGTGGCCGCCCTGAACGGGCCGATGGACTTCATCGCGCCACGCAACGAGGCCTTCATCCGGCGCCGGGATCTGGTGGTGGAGATGCTCAACGACTGCGAAGGCATCACCTGCCTGAAGCCCGAAGGGGCGTTTTATGTCTATCCGTCCATCGCCGGCTGTATCGGCAAAAGCACGGCGGACGGCACCAAGATCGAAACCGACACCGACTTCGTCACGGCCTTGCTGGAAGCCGAAGGCGTGGCGGCGGTACAGGGCGAGGCCTTCGGTCTGTCGCCCTATTTCCGGGTGTCCTACGCCACCTCGGACGAAAACCTCAAGGAAGCCTGCACCCGCATCAAGCGGTTCTGCGAAGCCCTGAGCTAAACGGGTATTGATTGAATTGGTGGACGGGGCGGTTCTTTGCAGCCGCCCCGTTTGCTATTCGGCGTCGTGCAGTTCCAGGGGCTTGAAGGTGCCCTCGTCCAGGCGATAGGCACTGAGCGCCACCAGGCATCCGTCGGCCACGGCGGCAATCACCCAGATCATTTTCGGATCGTGGGCCATGGCGTGATCCCGCGCCGATGGGGCGGCGGGATGGTCGGGATGGGAATGGAAATGGCCAACCACCGTGGCCTCGCCACCGCGTAAGGTCCGCAGCAAATTCATATGCACCTGCGGGTCAATCTCAAAACTATCTTGTTGATCGCCGGAAGCGTGGTTGTCCGTCGGCACCACGTCGAGCACCACCGTCCGGCCTTCGGGATCATGGCGCCCCACCAGCAGGCCGCAGCCTTCGCGGGGATAGGCGGTTTCCACATGGTCGCGGATCACGCCACGGGCTTCGGGGGACAGGACCAACACCGATCAGCGGACCCGCAGGCTGCCAATAACCCGACCGGCGGACAGATCCACCACCAAAGCTTGACTGCAAGCCCCCGCCGGACCGGTCACCACCAGCATCTGCGTGCCACGAAGAGGTCGCGCGGAAAGGATTTCACAGTTCTCCGGCAGGCCCAGGGAGATCTCGCCAAAGGGTTCCATGGGGGCCCGGCGTGGGCGGCGTGCCGGGCCCTCGGGGACCGGCGCCGCGACGGGTTCTTCGGCGGTTTGGACAACGGCGGCATCCTTGCCGCCGAACAGTTTGAAGTTGGGATCCTCGCCCTTTTTGACGATCCCATAGATCATCAGGCCCATGCCCAGGACGATCAGAATTCCCATGCCGATGACCAAGGCCTTGAGTGCCACCATGTTTTCGGTCCAGTGTGCGGGTTATGAGCAACGAACCCACCACATACACCGTCGAGGTGCCCGACCACAAGAGTGGCGAACGACTGGACCGATTCCTGGCCGAAGCCCTGCCCGAGCTGTCACGCAGCCGTCTCAAGGCGCTGATCGAATCGGCGGCGGTGGTGAAAAATGACGCGCCGGTCAGCGCCCCATCCGCCAAGATTCGCGTTGGCGAAACCTACGAGGTCCGAGTGCCCGCCGCCGTGACCGCCGAGCCGCAGCCCCAGGCCATGGACTTGACCGTGGTGTTCGAAGATGAGCACCTGATCGTCTTGGACAAGCCACCCGGCCTTGTCGTGCACCCGGCGGCGGGCAATCTGGACGGCACCCTGGTCAACGCCTTGCTGGCCCATTGCGGCGACAGCCTCACCGGCATCGGCGGCGTGCAGCGTCCCGGCATCGTCCACAGAATAGACAAGGACACCAGCGGCCTGATGGTCGCCGCCAAGACCGAAGCCAGCCATGCCGGGTTGTCCGCGCAATTTGCCGCCCATAGCCTCGAACGAGCCTACCAGGCCGTGGTCTGGGGCATACCCAGCCCGCGCGACGGCAAAATCACCGGCAATATCGGCCGCAGCCCGCGCAACCGCAAAAAAATGGCCGTGGTGGCCCGGGGCGGCAAGGAGGCCCTGACCCACTATCATGTGGTCAGGCCCCTGGGGCTCTGGGCCAGCCTGGTGGAATGCCGCCTGGAAACCGGGCGCACCCACCAGATTCGCGTCCATATGACTGAATTCGGACACTCGCTGATTGGCGATCCCCTTTATGGCCGCTCGCCGCGGCGATTGCCATCGACCTTGGCCGAAGCTCAAAAGACTCTGGGGCGGCAGGCTCTTCACGCCTTTTTGATCGGGTTTCGGCATCCTATCAGCGGTGATAACCTCCGGTTTGAATCTCCAATACCTAATGATATCAATTCACTAATTTGCACATTAGAAGAAATTCACTAAAGCCCTTTACTTGAGTAAATGAGTGGGGTATTGTGGATTTTAGTGAATGACAAATGCGTATTCGCGTGGTCGACGATGGATCCGTCGCCATGCTCAGGAGATAAAAACAATGGCCGCTTTAAGTATAGGTCTCGACACCTCACCGTCTGGCAATCTGACCCGCTATTTGCAGCAGATCCGGAAATTCCCCATGCTCAAGCCCGAAGAGGAATTCATGCTCGCCAAACGTTGGCAGCAGCATGAAGACCACAAGGCCGCCGAAAAGATGATCACCAGCCATCTGCGCCTGGTCGCCAAGATCGCCATGGGCTATCGCGGCTACGGCCTGCCAGTGGGCGAGCTGATCTCCGAAGGCAATGTGGGCATGATGCAAGCGGTGAAGCGCTTCGACCCGGATAAGGGATTCCGCCTGGCAACCTATGCCATGTGGTGGATCCGAGCTTCCATTCAGGAATACATCCTGCACTCCTGGTCGCTGGTCAAGATGGGCACCACCGCGGCTCAGAAAAAACTTTTCTTCAACCTGCGCAAGCTCAAAGGGCAAATGCAGGCCATGGAGGAAGGCGATCTGTTGCCGGAGAACGTCACCAAGATCGCCGACCGGTTGAACGTCTCGGAGACCGAGGTTATCAACATGAACCGCCGCATGGCCAGCCAGGATCATTCCCTGAATGCCGCCGTGCGCGAGGAAGGCGATGGCGAATGGCAGGATTGGCTGGTCGATGACACCGAAGACCAGGAAACCTCCCTTGGCAAGCGCGAGGAACTGGACGAGCGCCGTCAGCTTCTTACCCAGGCCATGACCGGACTCAACGAGCGTGAGCGTCATATTTTCGAGGAGCGCCGTCTGCAAGAGGCCCCCTCGACCCTCGAAGACCTGAGCAAGCTCTATGGCATTTCCCGCGAGCGGGTGCGCCAGATTGAGGTCCGGGCTTTCGAGAAAGTGCAAAAGGCGGTCCATAACGCCGCTGTCAGTCAGCGGCTGGCGATACCCGCCTGATCCCAATTCAACATCACATGGAGAATGCCGGAGCCCTCATGGCTCCGGCATTTTTTTATCTGTGGGGTTGACAGTCCGAGCAGTCCCGACTACATCACTGGCACTCAGTATCGTAGAGTGCTAACAACACACAGTTCCCGTTATTTACCAACATGTTAAATGAGGTTGCACCATGAAATTCAGGCCGCTGCATGACCGTGTACTGGTTCGTCGCGTCGAGAGCGAGGAAAAGACCGCCGGTGGCATCATCATCCCCGACACCGCCAAGGAAAAGCCGATGGAAGGCGAAGTGGTTGCCGTTGGCTCCGGCGCCAAGTCCGAGAGCGGCACCGTCACGGCGCTGGACGTCAAGGCTGGCGACCGCATCCTGTTTGGCAAGTGGTCCGGCACCGAAGTCAAGATGGACGGCGAAGAGCTGTTGATCATGAAGGAATCCGACATCATGGGCATCATCGAGTAAGGACGATTGTCCCGATCTCAAAGCCTGTCTGTTTGAATAGAGGAAAGAAGAAATCATGGCTGCCAAGGAAGTAAAATTCAGCACCGATGCCCGCACCAAGATGCTGCGCGGCGTCGACATTCTCGCCGACGCGGTGAAGGTGACCCTGGGCCCCAAGGGCCGCAACGTGGTCATCGACAAGTCGTTCGGCGCGCCGCGGATCACCAAGGACGGCGTCACCGTCGCCAAGGAAATCGAGTTGGCCGACAAGTTCGAGAACATGGGCGCCCAGATGGTGCGTGAAGTGGCCTCCAAGACCAACGACGAAGCCGGTGACGGCACCACCACCGCCACCGTGCTGGCCCAGGCCATCGTCCGCGAAGGCTGCAAGGCCGTTGCCGCTGGCATGAACCCGATGGATCTGAAGCGCGGCGTTGATCTGGCGGTCTCCGCCGTGGTCGAGGACGTCAAGGCCCGCGCCAAGGCCGTTTCCACCAACGAGGAAATCGCCCAGGTCGGCACCATCTCCGCCAACGGCGACACCGAAGTCGGTGCCATGATCGCCCAGGCCATGGAAAAGGTCGGCAACGAGGGTGTGATCACCGTCGAGGAAGCCAAAAGCCTGACCTCCGAGCTGGACGTGGTCGAAGGCATGCAGTTCGACCGGGGTTACACCTCGCCGTACTTCGTGACCAACGCCGAGAAGATGACCTGCGATCTGGAAACGCCCTATATCCTGATCCACGAAAAGAAGCTGTCCAGCCTGCAGCCGCTGCTGCCGGTTCTGGAGACCGTGGTTCAGTCTTCCCGTCCGCTGATGATCATCGCCGAGGATATCGAGGGCGAAGCCCTGGCGACCCTGGTGGTCAACAAGCTGCGTGGCGGCCTCAAGGTCTGTGCCGTTAAGGCCCCGGGCTTTGGCGATCGTCGCAAGGCCATGTTGGAAGATCTGGCCATCCTGACCAACGGCCAGGTGATCAGCGAAGATCTGGGCATCAAGCTGGAGAATGTCACCATCGACATGCTCGGCACCGCCAAGAAGATCAATGTCACCAAGGAAGACACCACCATCGTCGAGGGTGCCGGTGAGGCCGAGGCCATTCAGGCTCGCTGCAACCAGATCCGTGCCCAGGTGGAAGAGACCACCTCCGACTATGACCGCGAGAAGCTGCAAGAGCGTCTGGCCAAGCTGGCTGGCGGCGTTGCGGTTCTGCGCGTCGGTGGCGCCACCGAAGTCGAGGTGAAGGAAAAGAAGGATCGCGTCGACGATGCCCTGCACGCCACCCGTGCGGCGGTCGAGGAAGGCGTGGTTCCGGGCGGCGGTACCGCCCTGCTCTATGCCACCAAGGCCCTCGAAGGCATGGAAGGCGATAACAACGACCAAAAGGTCGGCGTCAATATCGTTCGTCGTGCCCTGCAGGCCCCGCTGCGTCAGATCGCCGAGAACTCCGGCTTCGACGGCGCCGTGGTTGCCGGCAAGCTGCTCGAAGGCACCGAAGCCAACCTCGGCTTCAATGCCCAGGCCGGCGAGTACACCGATCTGGTCAAGGCCGGTATCATCGATCCGACCAAGGTGGTGCGCACCGCGTTGCAGGACGCCGCTTCCGTGGCTGGTCTGCTGATCACCACCGAGGCCATGGTTGCCGAGAAGCCTTCCGATAGCAAGGGTGGCGGCGACGCCCCCGGCATGGGTGGCATGGGCGACATGGGCGGCATGGGCGGCATGGGTGGCATGGGCTTCTAAGCCTCCCCCTTCAGCCTATCGACCATTGGGAAAGGCCGTCCTTCGGGGCGGCCTTTTTCGTGAGCAGAAAGCTCCTGCTTGCTCTGAGCTGTTTTCGGGTGTCAATTGGCCGTCATGGACGCCTTTCTCGACTCCAACGGCCTGCCTTTGGCCGACTTGGTACCCTTGGTCGCGATGCTGGCCGGGGCTGGGGTCGTTGCCGGGTTGATCGCCGGTCTGCTGGGGGTGGGCGGCGGCATCGTCGTGGTGCCCGTACTGTTTCACGTATTCGGCATGCTCGACATTGATCCAATGGTGCGCATGCATGCGGCGGTGGGCACCTCGCTGGCGGTCATCGTGCCAACGGGATTGTCCTCCGCCCGCGCCCATTGGCGGCGCCAAGCGGTGGATACCGGCATCCTGCGGGCCTGGGGTTCTTGGATCGTGGTTGGGGTGTTATTGGGGAGCGCCTTCGCAGCCCGGCTGGACGGCAAGATCCTGACCATCATGTTCGGTTTCCTCGCGGTGATTGTCGCCTCGCGGCTGCTGTTCGGACGCCCCGACAAGGCCATACGCGACCGGTTGCCACCCGCCCCCTGGTCGCAAACCATCGCCGCGGCAATTGGTGGGCTATCGGCAATGTTGGGCATTGGCGGCGGCACCTTCAGCGTCCCGGTTCTGACCATTTGTGGGCGGCCCATCCATCGAGCCGTGGGCACGGCAGCGGCGCTTGGCCTGATCATCGCCTTGCCAGGTGCCATCGGATTCATGGTGGCGGGATGGAGCGCTCCCGGGCTACCGCCGCTTTCGCTTGGATATGTCAACCTGCTGGCCCTGGCCGCAATCATTCCCATGTCGGTGTTGGCCGCGCCCTTGGGGGCCAAACTGGCTCACCGTCTGAAAGCCGAGCACCTGCGCCGGGCATTTGCGATCTTTCTGTTTTTCGTCGCCGGACGCATGCTTTTTGGGGCCTTTATGTGAACCGGGCCGCGACATTGGGTGGAAGATATCGTAATCTGGCGCCGCATTTTTGAGTTACGCCCCGGCGGCCCCGTCGGGGACGGGGGAATTTGTCCATGAAAGTCCTGTTCGTCACGCCGGAAGCCCATCCGCTGATCAAGACCGGTGGCTTGGCCGATGTGGCCGGAGCCCTACCCACGGCCTTGGCCGAAGCCGGGCTGGACGTGCGCGTGATGATGCCCGCCTATCCCGAGGCCTTGGACGGCATCGAGGGCCGTACCAGCGGCGCCGATCTGGGCGATCCGCTGGGCTTCGGCCGCACCAAGCTGGTCGGAGGATACATGCCCGACAGCGGCGTGCCGGTGTGGCTGATCGATTGTCCGCCCCTTTATAACCGCGACGGCGGCCCCTATTTGGATACCCACGGCAATGACTGGCCGGACAACCACCGCCGATTCGCGCTGTTGTCCTGGGTCGCGGCCTATGTGGGCAAGGTGGGCGACGAGCGAGCCTGGATCCCGGCGGTGGTGCATGCCCATGACTGGCAGTGCGGCCTGGCCCCGGTCTATCTGAACCAATGGCGCGGCCCCGGTCCGGCCACCGTGTTCACCATCCATAACATGCAGTATCAGGGCATATTTCCCAAAGAGATCCTGCCCGAAGTGGGCATTGATCCAGCCTTGTTCACCATTGATGGGGTGGAGTTCTACGGCCAGGTCTCGTTCCTCAAGGCGGCGCTGAAATTCGCCGATAGCATCACCACGGTTAGCCCCACCTATGCGCGGGAAATCCGCACCGAGGCCGGAGGCTGGGGATTGAACGGACTGCTTGAATCCCGCAAGGCCGACCTGAGCGGCATTCTGAACGGCGCCGACTATCACATCTGGGCCCCGGACAGCGATCCAAAACTGGCTAAACCCTATAGCCGCAAGACCGTGGAGGCTGGCAAAGCGACTTGTAAGCACGATCTGCAAGAACGCTTGGGGCTGGCTGAAGATCCCAACGCACCGCTGTTTGGCGTGGTCAGCCGCATGTCGGGCCAAAAGGGGCTTGATTTGTTGCTGGCCAACATGGGGCCGCTGCTGCAAGCCGGTGCCCAACTGGCGATCCTGGGCTCCGGTGATCCGGCGGTGGAAGATGCCTTCCGTCAGTTGGCGGTGGATCATCCAAAAACCGTGGCGGTGCATGTGGGTTACTCGGAATCCATGTCGCACCGGATTCAGGCGGGGGCCGATGCCTTTTTGGTCCCATCCCGCTTCGAGCCCTGTGGTTTGACCCAGCTTTACGCCATGCGTTATGGAACTCTACCGGTGGCCCGCCGTACCGGCGGTCTGGCGGACACCATTGTCGATGCGGAATCGGGCCTCGGAACCGGCTTTTTGTTCGACGCCCCGACCGCCGACGGGCTATGGTCAGCCTTGGCCCGATGTCTGGATGCCTATCGCCAACCCGATCAATGGCAGATACTCCGAGACCGGGCCATGGCCCAGCAGTTCGATTGGATTCGCGCCGCCGAGGCCTACAAGACGCTTTACCAGGAAACGATCAGCAACAATCAATAGACGGATATCATGGATAAGATCCTTACCGACGCCATCGACCACAGCCTTGAAAACGGCAGCCTTAGCACTCACGAAGGCCTGCGCGACAGCTTGCTCTATTACATGGTGCATGGCGCCGGACGGGATCCGGAGGAGGCCTCCGCCCGTGATTGGTATTACGCCCTGGCCTACATGGTGCGCGGCGTTCTGGCCGAGCGCTATATCCGCACCAAGCGGGCTCAGCGCAAGCTCGGGGTCAAGCGTGTCTATTATCTCTCCATGGAATTCCTCATCGGGCGAAGCTTGGCCAATCACATGATGAACCTGGACCTGTGCGACGAAGCCGCGTCGGTGCTCAAGGAATTCGGCCAAGATTTGAAAGAGATTCAGGAATGCGAACCGGATGCGGCATTGGGCAACGGTGGCCTGGGCCGTCTCGCCGCCTGCTTCATGGATTCCCTGGCCACCCATGGCTATCCCGGATACGGCTACGGCCTGCGCTATGACTATGGCATGTTCCGCCAGACCATTCAGGATGGCCAGCAGAAGGAGCGCCCGGAAAACTGGCTGCGCCTGGGCAATCCCTGGGAATTCGAGCGTCCCAACGTCATCTACAAGGTGAAGTTCGGCGGACACCTTCATTCCCATCACGACGACATGGGCAAAGAGGTCACCGAATGGCTGGGCACCGAAGACGTGCTGGCCTTGGCCTACAACATGCCGATTTCCGGTTATGGACGCCCGACGGCGGGCAATCTGCGCCTTTGGTCGGCCCGTGCCACCAACGAGTTGGATCTCAGTTCCTTCAACGAAGGCAACTATATCGGCGCGGCAGGCATGAAGGTCACCTCCGAGAGCCTAACCAAGGTGCTCTATCCGGCCGACAATACCCGCGAAGGCCAGGAGCTGCGGCTCAAACAGGAGTACTTCTTCTGCAGTGCCTCCATTCAGGACATCCTTCAGCGCCATCTGCGTGATGACCCGACCCTCGACAATCTGCCGGACATGGTCTCCATACAGCTCAACGACACCCACCCGACCTTGGCGGTGCCAGAGTTGATGCGGCTGCTCATCGACGAGCATAAGTACGACTTCGAGAAGGCTTGGGATATCACCCAGCGAACCTTCTCCTATACCAACCACACGCTGATGGTCGAGGCCCTGGAGGTCTGGTCACTGGAGTTGGTCGGTCACCTGCTACCGCGTCACCTGGATTTGATTTACAAGATCAACGATTTCTTCCTGACCGAAGTGCGCCGCGAACACCCCGGTGATCCGAGCATGATTGCTCGCCTGTCGCTGATCGACGATCATCATCGGACCGTGCGCATGGCCCATGTGGCGGTGGTCGCCAGCCACAAGGTCAACGGCGTGGCCGAGATCCATTCGGGTTTGGTGAAAGCCAACCTGTTCCCCGACTTCCACCGGCTCTATCCGGACAAGTTTACCAACATGACCAACGGCATCACACCGCGCCGCTGGCTGTTGGAGGCCAATAAGCCGCTCAATGATTTGATCTCGCAGCATATTGGCACTGCCTGGATCACCGATCTGGATCGGCTAACCGAACTGGCGCCGCTGGCCGAGGATCCGTCGTTCCGCCGCGCCTTTGCCGAGGCCAAGAAAGAAAACAAGCAGCGTCTCGCCCGCTATATCAAGACCACCAACGATATCGATCTGGACCCCACGTCGCTGTTCGACACCCAGGTCAAGCGGATGCACGAATACAAGCGGCAGCTATTGAACCTGTTGCATGTGGTGACCCTCTATAACCGCATGCGCAAGGACCCCAACGGCCATCACCAGGCGCGCACAGTGATCCTGGGTGGCAAGGCGGCGCCCAGCTACTACATGGCCAAGCAGATCATCCGATTGGCCAATGACATTGCTGACATCGTCAATCATGATCGGTCCATTGGCGGTAAGCTGAAAGTGGTGTTCGTCCCCAATTACAGCGTCACCGCCGCGCAGATCATAATCCCCGGCAGTGACCTGTCGGAGCAGATCTCAACCGCCGGCACCGAGGCATCGGGCACCGGCAACATGAAGTTCGCCCTCAACGGTGCCCTGACCATCGGCACCCTGGACGGGGCGAACATCGAGATCCGCGAGGAAGTGGGCGAGGACAATATCTTCATCTTCGGCATGACCACCCAAGAGGTGGAAGACCGCAAGCGCTCCGGCTACGACACCTGGCAGTACTACAACAACAATCCGGAACTGAAGGCGGTGCTCGACATGATTTCGTCTGGCTATTTCTCGCCGGAGGATACCCACCGCTACAAGGATGTGGTGGATGCCCTGCTTTGGGGTGGTGACCCCTATATGCTGCTGGCTGACTATGAGTCCTATATCGAGGCCCAGGGCGAGGTGGAAAAGGTATTTGCCGATCAAGAGGAATGGACCCGGCGAGCGATCCTCAACGTGGCTCACATGGGCAAGTTCTCCAGTGACCGCACCATTCACTCCTATGCCAGCGAAATCTGGAACATCGAACCGCTAAAGGTGAGCTAAACCACCCATGGCTTGGCGACAGGAATCGGTTCCATGGTGAAAGCTTCGTTCAGCCATCCCCTGGTCCGTCTCGGGCTGGCCGGGGGATTGGCCTGGCTATTCTGCGCTGCCTTCCTCGATCCGGGGATCATGGCTCAGGCGCGGGACTTCAATGGCTCCGCCATTCGCTCTTTGTTGGCGCGGTCGGCCCAGCTTGGCATGCCACTGCCTTGGGTTGGATTGCTGGTCCTTTGGGGGCTCTTGCGCCGCGCGACCGTGGGCGGCCGGGTGTTGTTTGCCCTGTTCGCCTGGGCGGGAACCACATTACTGGTCGATCTGATTTCCATCGTCGGCGGGCATTATCATCCGCGCACCGCCATTGAGTCCCTCGTCGGCACAGCGACCGACCGGGCTTCGGAACTGGCCCTTCTAGGCAACAATGCCGAAGGACTATGGGGATTGATCGCCGCCGGTTTGGCCGTGGCGCCTGCCCCCTGGCGGCCCATGCTCTTGATACTCGGTGGGCTGACCTCCATGATCCGGGTCGTGGCCGGGGAAGTCTATCTGGGGGATGCGATCTTGGCGGCCTTGCTGGCTCTTATGGTGGCGGCGGCGATGCGTCGTTGGGCTCCGGCTCCCGCCCATTGATCATCCAGGCATAGAGCACCAGCACCACCAACACGGTGAAAAGGCTGGCGAAGGTGGCATCGGTGAAGAAATGCTTGCCTTGCATGACCCGCGCCGTGGCTGCCGCCAGACCGACCCCGGTGGCGACAGCAATCCAAAGAGGCCTGCGCCGCCGGGCCAACAGCGCCAGGGCCAGGGCGTTGAAGGCGAACGCCGCGTCCCCGGCCACGGTTGAACAGTTCTTGCGGCATTGATCAGCCAGGGTTAGCGGCGCCGTATAGATGGCCTTACCCCCAAACTCTGACAGATCCTTTGGTCGGGCACGCCCGGAGTGATCCTTCAGCAGCACATTGGCCAATAGCCCGGCGCTCAAAACAATACTCAGCAATATGAACAAATAGCCGCGTTTGCTGAATCCGAGCAGCGTTCGCTTGCCCAGCCAGGACCGCACGGCATCGAGCACAAACAAGATCATCACGCCCGCCAGGATCTTCCGGAGGTCGGTATCGATGAACTCGCCCAGCGGCGTGTTCTGCCACGGGAAATAACCGCGTTCGGTCTCGAACAGGTGCCGCGCGATCCACAGATCGATGGTCGGAAACAGATGAAACAGTTCCGCCAACGCGGCACTGAGAATCAGCAGCAAGGCGATGATTTTGGTCAAAGTGGACATCAGAAGTTCCGCAAATCCTCCAGCAACATCCAGGTATAGGACCGTGTCCGGCCGGAGGCGAGCGGAATCGTAAAATCTCCCTGCGCCGCAATGTCTCGGGCCAGCGGTGGGATGGAGGTCTCCTCGCCCTGCTCGATCACATAAAATACCCGCCCGCCGTCCTCCGGCATCAACGGAATGGTCAGTTCATAGTGATTGTGAATGGGTTTGTCCCCCGGCCACATGCGGATAGGCGCCGCCGGATCGGGCAGATAATGCAGCAGCTCCCCGATCATCAGCCGGTCATGGACCAAGATAGCGGTGGGGTTTTGGCTCTGGCTCAAGGCACCGACCTGCCGCCCGAATTCATCCCAGCCCCGCAGCTTGTCCAGCGGATCACGCTTCAAGGGCAAAGCCACCACGCCGGAAAACACCACCAACAGCACCGCCAGCCCGGCGCCATGCAGCGCGGTGGATATTCTCAGCCAGCCCGGCCCCACCCGCAGCAGCCAGGCGGTGACCAAGGGGACCGCCGCAATATAGGCGGTGGCCGCCCAGTTGGCATGGGCTCGAGAGGTGAAGGCCTGAGCCGTGACCAAGAACAGCACCGGCAAGATAAAGAACAGCAGGCGCCGCTCCCCATCGTTCAAGGGATCTTTTTTCCAGCGGATCAGACGCAGCAGCAGCGCCCCCATGAGGATCGGCCCGAACACACCAAACTGCGCGCCGACAAACTCCAATCCCTTGCCCGGGTTTTTGAACGCATTGGCCCAATTGGCGTTGGAGGCTGTATGGCCGGCGGTCACCCACTGGTGATCCATATTCCACAGAATGTTGGGCAACAAACAGAGCCCGGCGATAAGCAACACTTCCAAAAAGCGCAGGCTCACCAACAACGCCCGATATTCACGGGTGGTCAACAGGTAGAGCCCCGTGCCAAGCAGGAAATAGACCATGGCATACTTGCTCATCAGCCCCAGGCCGATGGCCAGCCCCAACCCAATCGCCCAGCCCCGCGCGCCGGTGACCAGCAGCCGATCCAGGCTCAATAACGCCAGGGCCCAGAAAAACAACAGCGGCACATCGGTGGAGATCAGAGCCGACGAGAAACTGACCGCGGGCAGGGTGGCATAGACCAAAGCCGTCCAAAAAGCCGCGCGACGGTCGAACAGATGGACCGCGACCCCGTAGAGCAGCAGCGCCGTGCCGCCATGAAACAAGGGCGCGGCCAGACGTACGAAGGCCTCGCCCTCGCCCAGCGCCGACGTGGCGGCAATCACCCAACCGATCATCGGCGGCTTGGAAAAATAGCCCCAGTCTGGCGTTGTCGACCAGAACCAGTATTGGGCCTCGTCCCCATGCAGGTTGAGGTCGCCGGCAAAAAGCCCGGTGACGCGCAGGAGCGTAATCAAGATGATGAGCATGGTGGCAGAGAAAAAGGACGGTTTCATCTGCCTGATGTCCTAACGCTTACGAGCATCCATGCGGACAGCAGCACCGACTTGAATGCCCAAGCGCTCGCTGGTCCCCGCCTTCAATTGCAGAATAGCCACGGATTTCTGCTCGGGCTGAATGATATTGATGGAGCGAGGCTTGGCATTTCGGACGATTTCCGTCACCCGCCCATCTACGGATAAGAACAGCATATCAAGGGCAACGAAGACGTTCTCCATGGAGATTTTGTGACGATCAGCCGACTCATAGACCAACAACATGCCGTCCTGATCTTCCATGCTGGTCCGCCATTTGAATCCCTGGTCCCTTGCCGCGGACGTATCGGCGATATCGATGTTGAAGCGAGCCATACCGGATGCCGTATCGATATACAGCACGGATTCGCGAAATTCCGGTTTAAACAATTTGACCTCGGTACCCGTCAAATCAGCCTTGACCTGCGGGTCCACGGGCATCAAACGCTCGACCCCCAGTTCCAGGGAGCGGCGCATCCTCCCCAGCCCGGCTTCTCCAGAACCTTCCTGATTGAGCAAGGCCAAGCCGGTAAACCATAGGGCAATGGGATCCTTTGGATTGGCTTCGAACAGGCGATTGCTCAGACGTGTCAGGCGCGCTTGATCCTGGCGGGCGAAGTAATAAGACAAGAGAGGCGCGACAAAATCCGTCCGCTTCGGCGCACGCGCCAAGAGGGCGTCCACCCGTTGCTCCCAACCTCTCAGGTACTCATCGACCAGCCCTCTGGCTTCCCCGGTGGTTTCCAAAAAGGCCATATCAGACCGGGTCGTCACGGCTGAGATCTGCAATTTGATACCACTGGGTTGTCTCAACCGTTGCTCTGCCGCACAGATGATGCCTCTCATATAGGAGACTTTTTCCCGGTCGGGGACTTCACCCTTCAGCGTGCTTGCCTGAAAGGCGTTCGATAGGGTCCGAAGACGGAAGGAGAGATGATCGCCGTTCCGGCCCCGGTCCACATAGGCCACAGGGCAGTCTTCCTTTCCCGGCACTGGCGCGAGTGCCGTCGTCATGGGTGGTGCGAAACTGTAGGCGTAGTTGGAAAAATATATGGATTCAATGCCAGCCAGAAGAGATGCGACGCCGAAAAAACCGATGACAATCAAAGGTATTTTACCTGGAACTCGCCGTAGTCGCGCAAAGGGTCGAGCCATCGATGCAAGAGCCAAAGCCACCAACGGCATTGCCCCAATGAACAGGAACCAGGTCGCATAGACCGTCACATAGGCCGTCCCCAAGGCAAAAGCCAAGGCAGCATATTTACGACGACTTCCCAACGGTAGAATGGCAAATACCATGATCGAAAGCAGCATGCCGGGAATGCCCGCGCCCAATATGGATTCAAGAACGAAATTGTGGGAATGAAAATCCACCCGGTGGACCGCATCCCACCACTCCTCGCTCGCCATCTCACCTCGTGAAATGGGATCGTCCACCAATGCCACCCATTCCACCGGCATATGAATGGCCAACTGATCGCTGTAAGACCCCCAACCAAGCCCGACCAGCCAGGATTGCGGTGACAGGCTCATGGCATCCCAGACCACCTGGGTCAGGTAGTGGCGAGAGCGTACCGAGTTAGCCAATCCGATCCAAGCGCTGTCGCCCATTGCCAATTCTGTTAGGTCAAAAATGGTTACCAGCAATGTAATGGTCAATGGAACCAACATGATGGCGGCCACTGCCAAATAGGGCTTGATCCCGGAATTGACCGGAAGAAACCGATAGGCCAGCATCGCCGCTGGCATAACCAAGACCATGGTTCCGATGGCGGCATTGTTGCTTGAAGCGATGATCACGCCCGCCGCAAGCAAGATCGCACCCGCCAACCGCAATGGCAGCGCCACCCGCCAAAGCATGAAAACGATCGCTCCCGAGCCAAAGCCCAGGAAAGCGATATAGTCAGCGAAAAAATAGGGCGCGACCGGATTGGCCATGCCGTGGGTATACATCCACGAGGAAAGGGCCACGACCACCGTCGATACCACGGCCAGGCCGAGCAACATCCGTCGAATTCGGTGGAATCGGAGCAATAACAAGCTTGCTGCAATCAGTATCGCCATATTGGCATACCAAAGGACGCCTTCGCCGATTTCCACGGAGCCGTGCCAGGATTGGACAGGAATGTCATGAAAAACGGAGGCCAGGATGCTCCATATGGCCAGCAAGGTCGGCACCACGACAAACGGATGAACCAACATTCCACGTGCGGGACGATGGGCCAAGGCAAACAAAAAGATCCCGATCCCGGCAATACCCGACGTGACCCGGATCGCACCAACAACCGGTTCGGCTTGATACCAAATCCCGAAGCTCAACGGCTTGCTGGCCAGGAATATGGAGACCAAAGACAGCAGAACGCCCCCTGTCATGAGACCTAAGCCCAGATTTGCCACGGAGGTTTTCCGAAAAGAATTCGCTATGTTCTGGCTCATGGATTGCCGAGTGCCACCGTTCGCTTGGACAGGTTGGTTCTGAGTTCGTCCTTGATAAAGGCCTATGAGACCTGCGTCACGGCAAAAAAACCGGGAGCGGCCAATCCTTCTGAAATCGAAAACCGTTGCAATCCTATCTCAAAGCATAACAGACTGCCCAAACCGAAAAAAACAGTGCTTCAGCAATCGAGAAACGGTTCATGGCCCCCCGCTCAAACGGTCCGACCGACCCGGACGTAACCCGGTTCGACCCTACCGACGGAAGTCTTTTGACACTGCTGGAGATCTCTCCGGCTCCGGTGGCGGTGATTGTCGGCATTGAGCAAGAGGTCGTGTTTCTGAATAACAAGTTCATCGAGACTTTTGGTTATGGACGGGAAGATCTTCCCGATGTGAACCATTGGTGGCCGTTGGCCTATCCTGACCCGGACTATCGAGAAACGGTGCGCGGGGAGTGGCGCCACCGAGTCGAGCGCGCCTTGGCCGAAGGCAAGACCATCGAACCCATGGAGGCGGTGGTTCGATGCAAGGATGGCAAACGACGCATCGTCGCCTTCAATGCTGCTTCTTCTGGCGACCTTACCTTCATTTTGTTCAATGACTTGACCGACCGGCGCGGCATGGGGTCTTACCTGCAAAACATGCAAGCACGGTTGGAAAAAGCCCAGGCACTGGCTGGAATCGGTAGTTGGGACTGGGAGCCGGAGTCCAACCGCCTGCGCTTTTCCATACAGGCCCAGGCAATTCTCGGCGTGCCATCGGAAACCATCGGAGAGGGTTTTCAGGCCCTGTTGCGAATCACCGGCCCCGATTGCCAAGACGAGGTCGCCGGCGCCATCGAGAACTGTCTGGCGGGCTTTGGTCCCATGACATTGGAGCATGAAATCCATCAGGCCGACGGTACTCGCCTCATTGTTCGCCATTTGGCGGAACGGGCCGCCAGCGACAAAGAGGGAACGGTAAGGCTCGAAGGCGTCATTCAAGACATTACCGATGCTCGTCGTATCCAATCGGAAATCCGCGATAGCGAAGAGCGTTTCCGGACTCTGGTCGAAACCACCTGGGCCGTGCCCTGGCGGATCGATGTCAAAAGCGGGCATTTCACCTATGTGGGAACTCAAATCGAGGACCTATTCGGTTATCCGAAGGAAAGTTGGATCGATATCCCCGCCTGGTCGGCCCGCATCCATCCGGACGACCGCACATCGGCCCTCTACCACTGCATCAGCGAGGCCCACCGGCGCCGGGAACACGAAACCGAATACCGCCTGATGCACCAGAACGGCAAAGCGATCTGGGTCCGCGAGGTTACGGCGGTGGTCGATACCCATCACGGCACCACCGAAATGGTCGGCTATTTCCTCGACATCACCGATAGCAAGAACACCGAGGCGGAACTGCGTAAAGAAAGAGATTTCACCGACGCAGTACTGGCCACCATCGGCTCTTTGGTGGTGGTTCTGGATCGGGCGGGAACCATTGTTCAGTTCAACGATGCCTGTGCGAAGCTGACCCGATACAAAGCCGCCGAAGCGCTGGGACAAAAGGTGTGGAATCTGGTTCTGCCGCCGGAAAAACTGGCTGAGGTCGAAGAAGTCTTTCGCAACCTGAAGGCCGGCCAATTCCCCAATCGCCACGTCAATCCCTGGTTGGACAGGGATGGCCAGGAACACTTGATCGATTGGTCAAATACAGCGCTACTTGATGATGACGGCGAGGTGGAATTCGTCATCGCCACCGGCATCGACATTACGAACCAACACCAAATGCAAAAGGAACGGGATCAGTTGATCGAAATGTCCCAGGATTTCGTCTGTTCCGTGACACAGGAGGGCGAATTCCGGCTGATCAATTCGGCCTTTGAAAAAACCTTGGGGTTTGATCGCCAATCGATGATGGCGCGCCCCATATGGGATTTCATTGATCCGCGTGACAGAGAGCGCACCCGCGACGCCTTTGAAGTCCTCAAGAAAGGCATTCCGGTCAACAATTTTGAGATCCGCCTGTTGACCAAGAACGGTGGCACCCGTTGGACATCTTGGTGTGGGACACCCGACCCGGAAACGGGACTGAGCTTCAATATTGGTCGCGATATCACCGAGACCAGAGCGGCTCAGGCAGCGCTCAATCAAGCCGCCCGGGTCTTTGAGCACACCCGCGAGGGCATTTTGGTCACCGGCGCGGATCGGCGCATCCAAAGGGTCAACAAGGCGTTTGAGTCCATCACCGGCTATTCGGAATGGGAAGTCATCGGCAAGCGTCCGCAGGACTTCATCAGCTCCGGACATCACGACAACGATTTTTATGAAAAGATGTGGCGCGAGATCGAGGATACCGGAAACTGGACCGGTGAGGTCTGGAACCGACGCTGCAATGGAGAGGTCTTTCCAGCCTGGCAAAACATCACCGCCGTTACCGATACCGAAGGCACGACCATCCAATACATCGGCATCTTCTCGGATATTACCGAGAAAAAGGATAATGAGAACCGCATTCAACGCCTGGCCCACTACGATGTTTTGACCGATCTTCCGAACCGGTTGTTGTACACCGACCGCCTGGCCCATGCCCTGGACCGGGCCCGTCGGACCAATGGCCTTCTGGCCTTGCTGTTCATTGATCTTGACCGATTCAAGAACGTCAACGATTCCCTCGGCCACCAAATGGGTGATTTGATGTTGCAGACTCTGGCGGCCCGCTTGAGCAATTGTCTGCGTGACTCCGACACCGTGGCCCGATTGGGCGGCGACGAGTTCACCGTCATCATCGAAGATGTGGATACGCCGGAAGAAGTGGGCATCACCGCCAACAAAATCCTTGCGGCATTGCGGCGCCCGGTGGACCTGCGTGGCCAAGAGGCGGTTGTTGGCGCCAGCATTGGCATCAGTTTGTATCCACGCGACGGGACGACCGCCGAGGAACTGGTCAAACATGCCGACACCGCCATGTATCAGGCCAAGGACAAAGGCCGGGACCGGACCGTGTTTTATACTCCTGATCTGACACAGGGCACCGAGGACCGCTTCCGGCTTGAGGGCCAATTGCGCAATGCGGTGGAAAACGGCGAAATGGAAGTCTACTACCAGCCGCAGGTCAATATGGAGAGCGGGCGGTTGGTCGGTGCCGAGGCCCTGGTCCGGTGGCACCACCCCACCGACGGGTTGGTGCTGCCGACCCGGTTTATTCCACTAGCCGAGGAAACGGGCCTTATCCACTCCCTGGGCCGATGGGTGCTGCGCACCGCCTGCTTCCAAGGCAAGGAATGGGCCGACAAGGGTTTGCCGGTCCGCATCGCCGTCAATGTTTCAAACCGCCAGATCATGCAGGGCGACATGGTGCGCACGGTGACCCAGGCCCTGGCCGACAGCGGCCTTCCCGCCAGTATGTTGGAGTTGGAAGTCACCGAGAGCTTCGTCATGGAGAACCCGGAAATGGGTGTTCACACGCTGAATCTGCTGCATGACTTGGGGGTCTGGCTGGCCATCGACGATTTCGGCACCGGCTATTCCAGTTTCAGCTATCTGAAACGACTGCCCGTGGAACGGCTGAAGATCGACCGCTCTTTCATTATGGATATCCCCGACGACAAGGAAGACGAAGCCATCTCCGCGGCCATCATCGCCATGGCCCACGAGCTGGGCATGGGGGTGACGGCAGAAGGGGTGGAGACCGTGGAACAGATGGACTTTTTACGTCCCCACGGCTGCGAAGAGAGCCAGGGCTTCCTGGTTTCCAGACCGGTTCCCGCGCCCGAATTCGAGGTCCTGGCCCGCGATCTTCATCCGGCGGACCTGCCGCCCCGTTAGATCACGTCATGTTTGGTCGGAGTCGATATAAAACGACGTGATCTAACGGGGTAACACCAATTCAGCGACCAATCCACCTGTTGGGGCATCTTCCAGCTTGAGAGAGCCACCATAGAGTTCAGCAATCTCGGCCACGATGCTTAATCCCAATCCCGTGCCCGGGGTGGTTTCATCCAGACGGAGCCCCCTGGCCAACGCCTGGCCACGGTGCCGTTGAGGAATCCCGGGGCCATCGTCTTCGATTCGAAGAGCCAGGCTGGGGACGGGGCTGGTCCCTTGGTCTTTGGCCGTCACCCGGACACGGGAAGCGCTCCATTTGCAGGCATTGTCCATCAGATTCCCTAGCATCTCTTCGAGATCTTCAGGGTCCACGCGGAGAGTCGCCCCCTTGGAGATATCAGTTTCGATGAAAAGACCTCGTTCCCCATAAAGGATATTGAACGAATAGATTAGATCTTCGACGACCGGCAACACAGCAACGGATACCCCAAGTGGGTTCACCGCTCCGGCGATACGTGCCCGCCGCAAGTAACGGTCCACATTTTCAGAGGCCTGGGCCACCTGTGCGCGGAGCAGGTCACCTTGCTCACCGGGGAGGGTTTTGGTTTCGTTGGCCAGGACAGCCAACGGGTTTTTCAGCGCGTGCGCCAAGTTCCCCACCTGGGTTCGGGCCCGGTCCAGGAGCGCCCGGTTGTAATGCAGCACCTCATTGAGGTCGGATACCAATGGCTTGATTTCCGACGGGAAATCCTCCGGCAAATGGTCCGCGCGTCCTTCCCGGACATCACTCAGGCTGCTTTGAATTTGGGTCAACGGACGCAACCCGAAACGGATCTGCACCCATACCAGGGCCACCAGAACCAGCGCCAGCAGCCCGAGAATGGAGGCGGTGATTTCGGCAAAATCGCCGACCTGCTCGGCCACATCCTCCGTGGGTCCGGCGACGGCGAAACGATAGGGTTCCGTCGCCCGAGGCATTCCGATTACCCTCTCGAATACCACCAAGTCCCACCCCCCCGGCCCCTTGGTCCGCACCAGACGGGAAGGTTCCAAAGGCCCGGGAACGGGCAATGGATGGTCCTTAAGCGAGGATGACCCCAAACGCCCCTCCACGGTATCCAGCCCCCGCACCTGCCAATACCAGCCGGACAATGGCCGGTTAAAGCGGGGATCGGCAGGAGACCAGGTCAGGGTCAATCGTCCATCGGCATTCACGTTTCCCGCCGCAACCAGCTCTTCCAAATGGTCCGCGAGCTGATTTTCGAATCGGCTCTGTATGTGATTTTCGAACAGGAGGACAAGAACAAGCCCTACCAAGGCCAGGGCCCCGGTAATCCAAAGGATCGAAATCAACATCAGGCGAAGTGCAATGGAATCTCGCTGGATCATGAAACGGTGCCAGGATCGGTCAATTGATAGCCGCGGCCCCGGTGGGTGCAGATGGCCTCGGACCCGATTTTCTTGCGCAGCCGGTTGACCAGCACCTCGATGGTGTTGGAATCCCGATCTCCATCGTAGGCATAGATATGCTCGGTCAGTTCGGTCTTGGAGAGCACCTTTTCGGCGTGATGGAGGAAATAGGCCAACAGCCGGTGTTCCAGGGCGGTCAGGGTCAAGGGCGCGCCATCCAGGGTGATGCGCCCCGCTGCCGCGTCCAGAGCCAGCCCGCCGCAGGCCAGAACCGGCTCGGCCTTTCCGGCGCCCCGACGCACCAGGACCTCCACCCGGGCCAGCAGTTCTTCCATCTCGAAGGGCTTGGCCAGGTAGTCGTCGGCGCCGCTGCGCAGGCCAAGTACTTTCTCCCGCCAGGTATCACGGGCCGACAGGATCAGTACCGGCATGGATTGGCCGTCCTGGCGCCATTGCTCCAGCACACTCAAGCCGCCACGCTTGGGCAGCCCCAGATCGAGCACCACCGCGTCATAGGGTTCCGTATCGCCCAGGAAATGGCCTTCCTCGCCATCCTCGGCGCCATCGACCACATAGCCCGCGCCTTCCAACGCCAGGCGCAGTTGCCGGGCCATGGCCGGATCATCCTCGACCACCAACAGCCGCATCAGTCGTCTCCCCTGCGGCCGCGTAGCCGGTCCAGCCAGTCATGTCCCTCTTCCACTTCGATAACGTCCAGGCTCTTGGCATCCAGTTCCACTTCCACCACCCGCCCGTCCTCGCGCAGGATCTTGACTTCATAGACCCAACCGCTGGGCCCGTCGTCCTCGTCTTCCAGTTCCACCTTCAACACCCGCCCGGGATAGTCCTTGGCCACCCGTTCCAACATCCGGTCCATGGGCACCAGGCCTGCGGGCGGGAGAGAATCGGCCCAGGCATAAGCCGCCGCGAACAGGGCGGAAAATAGGGTGAGCAGTCTGAGCGGTCCTGTCATCGGGTCGTCCTCGTGCGGTGGAAACATCTTTTCAGTGTCCACCATGGAACCTGAACGACAGCTTAAACCACCCTTCAGGCTGACGACAGGGGCCCGGGACTAAGTTGGCGCCATTACCGATTCGCAACCAGGACAAACCGCCATGACCAAGCCCGCCACCACCAAAATATGGGACCTGCCGACCCGGCTATTCCACTGGCTGCTGGTCGGGACCGTGCTGGGCGCCCTGGGCACCGGGCTGGTTGCGCCCGCCTCGTGGCAGCCTTTGCATGTCGGCCTGGGCTATGGCGTTGCCGCCCTGGTCGGATTCCGCCTGGTCTGGGGCTTTGCGGGCAGTCGCTACAGCCGTTTCGGTGGTTTCGTCTTTACACCGCGCGAAACCATCGCCCATGCCCGATCCATTTTCCGCCGCCGTCCGCCCCCACATCTCGGCCATAACCCCGCCGGGGCGCTGATGATTTTCGCCCTGCTGGGCCTGTTGATGCTGATCACCGGCACCGGACTGGCGGCGCTCGGCGGCACGGAAAAACTGGGACCATTGGCGGGCTGGGTGTTCTTCGCCACGGGCGAGACCGCGGCACAGGCCCATGAATGGCTAAGCAACGGCCTGCTTATGTTGATCGGCGGTCATCTCCTGGGTGTGCTTTTGGAGAGCCGACTGACTGGCGAGAACCTGCCCCGCGCCATGATCACCGGTCACAAACGAATTCATGATCGATTGGATAATAACGTGATCGGGCGCGCCACCTCGCCCCTTGGCACGGTCCTGCTCGCCATTCTTCTGGGCATCGCGGGATGGGCTGGCATGGCGACCAAGGACGCCCCGGCGAAAGGAAATCTGCCCAGGGACATCACGGGCAGCCTATACGCCACCGAGTGCGGCGACTGTCACCACGCCTTTCACCCCAGTCTTCTGGACAGCGCTACCTGGGATCGGGTGATGGCCGGGCTGGACAGCCATTTTGGCGAGGATGCCTCGCTGGACCCGGAGACTACCGACCTATTGAACCAGGCTCTGCGCGACCAATCCGCCGAATTTTTCGATACCAAGGGCGCGCGCGCCTTCACCGGTCCAAACGCCACCGACCCCCTGCGCATCACCAACAGGTCCAAATGGTCAAAAATACATGAAGACCTGAATGATGCCCTCTTCCGTCATGCCCGGGTGGGCAGCCGGACCAACTGTGGCGGATGCCACCAAGATGCCGCCACCGGCCTGTTTGCCGATCGATCCATCACCTTACCGGAGACTCCACAATGAAAAAGACCCTGATTCTGCTGGCCATCGCGGCCCTTCCTTTTACCCCGGCCCGGGCCGATGCGCGAGGGGATTTGATGGCCCAATATGCCGCCGAGGCAGGTGTGCCATTCTCCGCCGACCGGGGCGAAGCGCTGTTCCGCACCGAATTCAACGGCGGCAAGCCGGAAACCCCAGCCTGCACCACCTGCCACACGAAATCCCCCAAGGGCACCGGCAAGACCCGGGCGGGCAAGCTCATTGAGCCCTTGGCCCTGTCGGCGACCCCGACCCGCTATGGCGATGCCAAGAAGGTGGAAAAATGGTTCGGGCGCAACTGCCGTTCCGTGTTGGGCCGTACCTGTACCGCCACCGAAAAAGGCGACTTTCTCACCTTCATGATGAGCCAATAAGGAGAATACCCATGAAACGCACCTTGATTGCCACTTTTGCCCTGGGCGTCCTGCTCGCTTCGAGCGCCCGCGCCGATGATGATTTTTACGGCCCGGTAACCCACCAGGCCACCAAGGATGAATGCGGGGCCTGCCACATGGCCTTTCAACCGGGCCTGCTGCCCGCCGATTCCTGGAAGGCGGTCATGGCGGACCTGCCGAATCACTTCGGCGAGGATGCCAGCCTCCCCGCCGAGACCGCCACGGAGATCGAGGCCTATCTGGTCGCCAATGCCGGAACAAACGGATTTTGGCAACGCTTCACCGGCGGCAAGGAGGTGACCCTGCGAATCACCGACCTGCCGGACTGGAAACATGAGCACGAAGAAGAAGTTTCCCCCAGCGCCTGGACCCGCGCGGACGTGGGCTCCAAGGCCAATTGCCCGGCCTGCCACAAGGCCGCCGAGAAGGGTTATTATGACGATGACTGATCCGATTGTCGGGAAAGTGACCAAACGGTGAAATCAAAAGTGTTCTCGCGGGCGCGGCTGGTGTAATAAAGGCCCGCCGCCCCGCGATTCATGATCGAAGAGCCGTCATGCCCAAACGTACAGACATCAAATCCATCCTCATCATCGGGGCCGGGCCGATTGTTATCGGCCAGGCCTGTGAGTTCGACTATTCCGGCGCCCAGGCTTGCAAGGCCCTGCGCGAGGAAGGCTACCGGGTGATCCTGGTGAACTCCAACCCGGCGACCATCATGACTGATCCGACCATGGCCGACGCCACCTATGTGGAGCCCATCACGCCGGAAATGGTCGAGCGGATCATCGTCAAGGAGAAGCCCGATGCCCTGCTGCCCACCATGGGCGGCCAGACGGCCTTGAATACGGCTATTTCCTTGTACAAATCCGGCGCCCTGAAACGCCACGGCGTGGAGATGATCGGCGCCGATGCCAATGCCATCGACAAGGCCGAAGACCGCGAACGCTTCCGCGAGGCCATGACGGCCATCGGATTGGAAAGCGCCACCAGTGCCCTCGTCCATAATATGACCGAAGCCCGCGAGGCCCTGGAGACCATCGGTCTGCCGTTGATCATCCGCCCGGCCTATACCCTCGGCGGCACCGGCGGCGGCGTGGCCTATAACCGCGAGGAATACGACAAGATTATCGCCAGCGGCCTGGCCGCCTCGCCGACGCACCAGTGCCTGGTGGAAGAATCCATCATCGGGTGGAAAGAGTTCGAGATGGAGGTGGTGCGCGACAAAAAAGACAACTGCATCATCATCTGTTCCATCGAGAACGTGGACCCCATGGGCGTGCATACGGGCGATTCCATCACCGTCGCCCCGGCCCTGACCCTGACCGACAAGGAATACCAGATCATGCGCAACGCCTCGCTGGCGGTGCTGCGCGAGATCGGCGTGGACACGGGCGGGTCCAACGTGCAGTTCGCCATCAACCCCGACGACGGGCGCATGGTGATCATCGAGATGAATCCCCGGGTGTCGCGCTCCTCGGCCCTGGCATCGAAGGCCACCGGCTTTCCCATTGCCAAGATCGCCGCCAAGCTGGCCGTCGGCTACACGCTGGATGAATTGGATAACGACATCACCGGCGTGACCCCGGCGTCGTTCGAACCGACCATCGATTACGTGGTCACCAAGATTCCGCGCTTTACCTTCGAAAAGTTCCCCGGCACCGATGCCCTACTAAGCACATCTATGAAGTCCGTGGGCGAAGCCATGTCCATCGGCTCGACCTTCGCCGAGTCCTTGCAAAAAGGCCTGCGTTCCATGGAGACCGGGTTGAATGGGCTCAACGAAGTGCGCAACGTCTCGCCCGATACCATCCGTGCCGCCTTGGCAACGCCGCGCCCGGACCGGCTTTTGGTCATCGCACAGGCCTTCCGCTTCGGCCTGAGCCTGGAAGAGATCCGTTCGGCCTGTAAGTATGACCCTTGGTTCCTGGCCCGCATTCAGGAAATCATCGAGGCCGAAGATAGTGTGTTGGCCGACGGCGTGCCCGGCGATGCCCCGGGTCTGCTGTCTTTGAAGAAAATGGGCTTCTCCGATGCCCGGCTGGCCGAACTGGTGGACCAGCCCGCTTCCTGGGTCGCTTCCCGGCGGTCCTCGCTGAATGTGCACCCTGTCTATAAGCGGGTGGATACCTGCGCCGGGGAGTTCGCCTCGCAGACGTCGTACATGTACTCGTGCTATCGCGGGGACGGGGTGACTCTGCCGCAATGCGAGTCCGAGCCGTCTGACCGCGCCAAGGTGGCCATTCTCGGCGGTGGCCCCAACCGAATCGGCCAGGGTATCGAGTTCGACTATTGTTGCGTCCATGCGGCCTATGCCCTCAAGGACGCGAACTATGAATCAATCATGGTCAACTGCAATCCGGAAACGGTTTCCACCGACTATGATACTTCCGACCGGCTGTTTTTCGAGCCGCTGACCGCCGAGGACTGCATCGAATTGCTGCGGGTGGAGCAGTCCCGGGGCGAGTTGCGCGGCGCCATTGTGCAGTTCGGCGGCCAGACGCCGTTGAAACTGGCGGCGGCCTTGCAAGAAGCAGGCATTCCGATTCTCGGAACCTCGCCCGATTCCATTGATCTGGCGGAAGACCGCGAACGGTTCCAGATCCTGTTGCAGGACCTGGGCCTGCGCCAGCCCAAGAACGCCATTGCCGCCTCCGCCGACGAGGCCATGGTCAAGGCCGGTGACCTGGGCTACCCGGTGGTGGTGCGGCCGTCCTATGTGCTGGGTGGGCGGGCCATGCAGATCGTCCATTCCCCCGAGGGCCTGGCGGCCTATTTCGAACAGTTGATGATCGAAAAGCTCAAGGGTCTGGTCTCGGTGGAGATCAATGCCGAAACCCCGATCCTGCTTGATCAGTATCTGCAAGACGCCATCGAGGTGGACGTGGACGCGGTCAGCGACGGCGATGGCATCTATGTGGCCGGGATCATGCAGCATATCGAAGAGGCGGGCATCCATTCCGGCGATTCCGCCTGCTCCCTGCCGCCTCATTCGCTACCCGACAGCATCATCGAGGAGTTGCGGCGCCAGACCCACCTGCTGGCCACGGGCCTAAACGTGGTCGGTCTGATGAACGTGCAATATGCGGTCAAGGACGGCGAGATCTATATTCTGGAAGTCAATCCCCGGGCTTCGCGCACGGTGCCCTTCGTCGCCAAGGCCACCGGCGTGCCCATCGCCAAAATTGCCGCCCGGGTCATGGCCGGAGAGAAACTGGCTGACTTCAACCTGCCCGAACGCCCCAAGTTCGATCATATCGCGGTCAAGGAGGCCGTCTTCCCCTTCGCCCGCTTCCCCGGTGTCGATGTGTTGCTGGGCCCGGAAATGAAGTCAACCGGCGAAGTGATGGGCATCGACAGCGATTTCGCCCATGCCTTTGCCAAGGCTCAGTTGGGCGCGGGATCCATTCTGCCTCAGGAAGGCACGGTATTTATCTCCGTCCGCCAAGGGGACAAGGAATCGGCCGTGCATCTGTCGCGAGATTTGACCAAGCTGGGCTTCAGATTGATCGCCACCCACGGCACGGCGCGCCTGTTGGCCGAACACGGCCTTGAAGTCGCGGGCATCAACAAGGTGCAAGAAGGCCGCCCCCACTGCGTCGATGCCATCAAAAGCGGTGAAGTACAGTTGGTGATCAATACCACCGACGGGACCCAGGCCATCAAGGACAGCTTCTCCATCCGCCGTTCCGCGCTGACTCAGAACGTGCCGCACTTCACCACCATCGCCGGAGCCCGGGCCGCCGTGCACGCCATTGCGGCCATGCGGGAAGCCCCTCTTGATGTTACGCCGCTGCAAGACTATTTTAGCGGTTCGTTTTAGGTAGAAGAACTACCCACCTACCATCGTGCTCCCGGATCCGGATGCGCGAGGGTGGTTTTTTTTGTTTTATTGAACACCGATTCACGCCGGAGGCAAAGGCCATGGAAAAGATCCCGATGACCCGTGGCGGTCTGGAAGAACTGGAAGCGGAGCTGAAGCACCTCAAAAGCCGTGAACGCCCCGATGTCATCAAAGCCATCGCCGAGGCCCGCGAGCATGGGGATCTCTCCGAGAACGCCGAATATCATGCGGCGCGCGAAAAGCAGAGCTTCATCGAAGGCCGAATCGCCGAGTTGGAAGACATCACCAGCCGGGTGGAAGTCATCGACCCGTCGAAACTGTCCGGCGACGTGGTCCGCTTCGGCGCCACCGTTGAGGTGGTGGACGAGGACACCGACGAGGAAATGGCCTTTCAGATCGTCGGCGCCCACGAAGCCGACGTGGACAAGGGCAGGCTGTCCATCACCGCGCCCCTGTCCCGGGGACTGATCGGCAAGAGCCTGGGTGACTCAGTGGAAGTGACTTCGCCGGGCGGCACCAAGTCCTATGAGATTCTCAAGGTCGACTACAAATAGTCCGTTCGACCTGCTCGACAAAACAAGTCCCGCGATCCGTTCGCGGGACTTGTTTTTTGTTTGGGTGATCGCCTGGAATCAGTAGCGGTAGGCCTCGCCCTTGAACGGGCCGTTGACCGGCACGCCGATGTAGTCGGCCTGCTTCTGACTGAGCTTGGACAGGGCCACGCCCAACTTATCCAAATGCAGCTGCGCCACTTTCTCATCTAGATGCTTGGGCAGCACATAGACCTTGTTCTCGTACTGGCCATCGCCGTTGTTGGCGAACAGCTCGATCTGGGCCAGGGTCTGGTTGGTGAAGCTGGCTGACATGACGAAGCTCGGATGGCCGGTGGCACAGCCCAGGTTCACCAGACGCCCTTCGGCGAGCAGAATAATGCGGTGGCCGTCGGGGAACTCGATCTCGTCCACCTGAGCCTTGATGTTGGTCCATTTGTAGTTCTTCAGACCGGCGACCTGAATCTCGTTGTCGAAGTGGCCGATGTTGCAAACGATCGCCCGATCTTTCATGGCCGCCATATGGTCGGTGGTCAGAATATCCACGTTGCCGGTGGTGGTGACAAAGATATCGCCACGCGGCGCGGCGTCTTCCATGGTCACCACTTCGAAGCCTTCCATGGCCGCTTGCAGGGCGCAGATGGGATCGATCTCAGTGACCAGCACCCGGCAACCGGCGGAGCGCAGGCTCTCGGCGGAGCCCTTGCCCACATCGCCGAAACCGGCGACCACGGCGACCTTGCCCGCCATCATCACGTCGGTGGCCCGGCGGATGCCGTCGACCAGGGATTCCCGGCAGCCGTACTTGTTGTCGAACTTGGATTTGGTGACCGAGTCATTGACGTTGAAGGCCGGGAACGGCAGCGATCCTTCACGCTCCATCTCGTACAGGCGATGCACGCCGGTGGTGGTCTCCTCGGTCACACCCATGATATTCACAAGGATATTGGAATACCAGCCGGGCTGTTCACCCAGCCGCTTCTTGATGGCGGCGAACAGGATTTCCTCTTCCTGGCTCCCCGGATTGTCGAGCACCGAGATATCCTTTTCGGCGCGGGCCCCCAGGTGGATCAGCAAGGTGGCGTCGCCGCCGTCATCGAGAATCATGTTCGGGGTACCGCCATCGGCCCATTCGAAGATCTTGTGGGTGTAGTCCCAATAGTCTTCCAGGGTTTCGCCCTTGACCGCGAACACCGGCACACCGGTGGCGGCAATGGCCGCGGCGGCATGGTCCTGGGTCGAATAGATGTTGCACGACGCCCAGCGCACGTCGGCGCCCAGAGCGGTCAGGGTCTCGATCAGGACCGCCGTCTGGATAGTCATATGCAGGGAGCCGGCAATGCGCGCGCCCTTCAAGGGCTGCGACGGGCCGTATTCCTCGCGGGTGACCATCAGGCCCGGCATCTCGCTCTCGGCGATGTCCAGTTCCTTGCGGCCCCAATCGGCCAGGGCGATGTCAGCGACGATATAGTCAGTGTTGGAGGTCATTCTCTTGTCCATTCGTATCTGGAAACGTTGCGGGTGTTATTAGACGACCGCGCGCGGGATGCCAACGGCTAATGACCCGACCCCTTCCGATCGCGACCGCCTGTCAATAAATCAGGGTTTGCGCATATGGAGGATGCCCCAGGCAAGGAAGCCCTTGTCCGCGGCCTCAACCCAGTGGGTCAGCCCCTTCAACATGCGGTCCAGGTAGTCCTTGGACGAAACCGAAGCCATGCGGTCGTAGTCGGCGGCGAGCCGTTCACCGACCCGATGATAGTGGTTGCGCAGTTGCGCGCTCCGGTCGAGGGTCTCCACCACTTCCAAGCCGACATGGCCCGCCATCTCCCGATAGGCGGCAAAGGACCCGAGGTTTTCCAGATGGATGCGGTCGTAAACAGCCTGCAAGACGCCCTCGGGGCAGTCGTCGGCCTGCATGGGATCAGTGAACACGAAACGTCCGCCGGGCTTGAGCACGCGGGTCACCTCTTCCAGCACCCGTTGTCGGCGACCGGAATGCAGGATCGCGTCCTGGGACCAGACCAGATCGAACTTGCCGTCCTCCTCGGGGATGTCCTCGAAGCTGCCATGCACCACGGTGATGCGGTCAGCCAGCCCCTGGTCTTCGGTCAGCCGCCGGTTGGTGGCGTTCTGGGTCTGACTGATGTTCAGGCAATCCACCTGGCAGCCGAAACGTTTGGCCAGGAAGCGGGCCGCCCCGCCATATCCAGCGCCCACGTCGAGGATCTTGGTCGCGTCGGTGATGGGCGCCGCCACGGCGGCCATTTTCTCCACCGTCAGGCGGCTGGCCTCGGCGATGTCATCGGTGCTGTCGTAGAGCCCAATATGGATGTCTTCGCCGCCCCAGATGTTGAAGTAGAAGTTGTCGGCATCGGCACTATCGTAATAGCTCTCGGCCTTGGCGACCACGTCCTGGGCCTTGGAGCCCGCCGTTTGGGTATCAGTCATGGTGATAGCTCTTTTCCACGATATGGACAAAGAAGTCGGGTTCGTTGTCCTGATAGGTTTCCTGGAAATCCCCGTAGGTATGGATACGCTGGAACCCGGCTTCCTTGAGCAGGGTCCGCATGTCGTTTTTCCGGATCGGGAACATATTCAGCTTGTATTCGGAGCCATCGGGAAAGGCGTAACGGAAGCGGGCCAGGCCCTCGTCCACATGCTCCGGTTCGGCCACCACCTGGTCTCCACAGTAATAATACCGATGCTTAGTTTGGAACCCTTCATCCAGGATGACGTCGTAATTCCGCTGGTCGATGATCAGGATGCCATCATGCTTGAGGGCGGCATAGAACTCGGCCAAAGCCCGTCGGCGGTCCTGTTCGTCGAACAAATGGGTGAAGGAATTTCCCAGGCAGATGATGGCGTCATACTTGCCCTGGATGTCCCGGTTCAGCCAACGCCAGTCGGCCTGCACGGTGCGCAGGATCAGGTGACGCTTCTTGGCATTCTCAAACGCCTTGGCCAGCATGGCGGCGGAGCCGTCGGCGCTGGTCACGTCGAAGCCCGCCTTGCTGAGCTGAACCGAGTGAAAGCCGGTGCCGGTGGCCACGTCGAGGACATTCTGCTTGCCCCGGGACTTCAGCACATCGATGAAGAACTGGCCTTCGCTGTCGGCCCGCGCCTCCCAATCGATCAGTTCGTCCCATTTCTCAACGAAGCTCATCACGTATTCGGCGCGGTACTGATCGGTTTCCCGGACCGCCAGCGGATCCTGACCATACTCTTGGTCCTCGGAAACCAGATCCTTGTTGAGAAATTCCGTTTCTAAGTTGGTCATTGGATGACTCCGCTGTTTGTAGACCGGCGTCGGGCTTGATGGCCGTTGCCTTGTCCGTGTGCTCCCAAGCATATGATCTTGTCAGACTGATCAAACTGAACTGTCGGGATCGATTGGGGCTGGCTTGGTGGAATTGGCACCGCCGAAAGGGTTATTTGGCTGCCATGAGGTGTCGCCACGCGATCAGGGAATGCGACGTCAAAACAAGACCTCAAAAACCAAAATCCGCACATCTCTGCGACATAGGTAAGATTTTATCAAGTAATAATGTTTTTTACTTGAATAACTCCCCTCACTACAACACCAATACCTGCCGCTATTTAATTAGGCTTTAGGCGTATTTCGTTGTGATTCTAGAAAATCTGAGAAAATTTATAACCTATGAAATGTATTTTTTCTGTGCGATATTCACAAGGTTCTGCTCGTTTTATTTCATCTTACATAAACCTCATATTAAAATTGAAATATGAGCGAAAAGCCCGCATGATCAGGGCAATCAAACCAATAAGTACAATACTGAGCAGGGAAATATCATGATTCAGAAAATGTGGGCCAGCATTGTGCTGGCCGTGGCGCTGGTGCTTGTCGCGCCTGCGCAGGCTGAAGACGTTAAACTGAAGCCTTTCGTTCTTGCCGAAATAAGCGATATGGGGTTGGCCGCCGCCGCCGCCTCGGTCAAGTCGAAGCTCTCCAGCGCCGGATTTGACGTGGTGGGCGATTTCAGCCCCTATGCCGGAACCCAGATTTTGGTCATCACCAATGGAGATTTGCAGGCTCTGGCCGCCAAGTCGAAATATGGTGGCTATGGCGCCGTGCACCGGGTTTCATTGGTCGAGGCCTCAGGCAAGGTGCAAGTCGCTTATACCAATCCGCCCTATTGGGCCGCTGCTTTTCGTATGGATGGCGATCAGGCCGATATGGGCGCCAAACTGGGCAGCACTTTGGGCAATCAGCAATCTTTTGGGGCCGAGGGCATCGAAGCCGACGAGCTACGGGACTATCACTACAAGTTCATGATGCCCTACTTCGACGATCCCATCCGTCTGATCAAACACGACAGCCATGCCGATGCCGTGGCCGCGGCGGAAAAAAGTCTGGCCGAAGGCCGCTCCGGGATCACCAAGGTCTATCGCGTGGATATCCCGGGCAAGGAAGAGACCGTGTTCGGCGTGGCCATGGACGGCACCAAGGGCGGCGGCGATATGCAGGACGATGCCTTCTTGATGAAGGAAATCGATTTCAAGGACATCAAATCAGCGGCTCACCTGCCCTATGAAATCCTGATCACCGAGGGCGTGGCCCGCACGCTACCCGCCGAGTTCCGCATCGCCATCAGCTTTCCGGACCTGTCCATGATGGGTGACAACAGCTTCATGAACATCATGGGCGCCCCCGACGCGATCAAGAGCGCCCTGACCCAGGCCGCCGGTGGTAAGGCAATCACCAAGAAGCAAGGGGTTTCCTTGGAATAGGCCCATTCGATTCTATAGGGATCCAAGATCAGCGACCGCCTTCGGGCGGTCGTTTTTTTTGGTTGGAACTCACGCCATGCCGTTGAAATCGTCCAGCAAGGTGGTGATGCGACCGGCATCGGTCTGTTCGAGAATCAGTTTGGCACGGAGACTGGCGGCGGCCATGTCCAACTCGCGGATTCGGCGTTTGACCCGGGGGATGTTGTGCGCCGACATGCTCAATTCGCGAATACCCAGCCCCAGCAGCAAGGCCGTATAGCGCGGATCACCGGCCATCTCACCGCATAGGGAGACCGGAATCCCGGCCCGCAGGGCCGCCTGGGTGGAGAACTGGATCAGCCGCAGCACCGCCGGGTGCAACGGATCATGCAAATAGGCCACCCGTTCATCGGTCCGGTCGATGGCCAGGGCATACATGGTCAGATCATTGGAGCCGATGGCAAAGAAATCGGCGTCGCGGGCCAGGGCATCGGCGGCCAGGGCCGCGCCCGGCACCTCGATCATCACGCCTACCGGTGGCAAGGGATCGGCAATGGCAATGCCTTCGGCGATCAAAGAGCGGGCCTCTTCCTCAATGGTTTCGCGGGCCCGGCGGACTTCTGAAACCGTGGTCACCATGGGCAGCAGGATGCGCACCGGCCCATGGGCTCCGGCCCGCAGGATGGCTCGGGATTGGGCTTTCAAAAGATCAATCTGGCTGAGAGACAGGCGAATACCCCGTAGCCCCAAGACCGACTCGGCACTGGTCCCCACTTGATCCACCAGGGATGCGGCGATTTTTTCACCGCCCACATCCAAGGTTCTCACGGTTATGGGTTGCCCCCCCAGGTCGTCGACCATGGATTTGAGCAGTTGGTATTGCTCTTCCTCGGTGGGCAGGTCCTCGCGGTTCATGAACATGAACTCGCTGCGCAGCAGGCCGATCCCCACGGCGCCCATCTGGAGCAACTGGTGCAGTTCCACCGGCAGTTCAATATTACCTCGCAGCAGCACCGGGACATTGTCGGTGGTCACCGCCGGGCGTTTGCGCAGCCGCACCAAGGCCCGCTGCTCGCGCATGATGTCTGCCATGCGCCGTTCATAGTAGCGCAGGGTCTCTTCCAGCGGATTGACAATCACCCGGCCCAGATTGCCATCGATGATGATTTGAGCGCCGTTCTCCACCCCGGCCAGCAAACCCGACACACCGAGCACGGCGGGCAACCCCAAAGCACGCGCCATAATGGCCGTATGACCCTCCGCGCCACCCAAGGCAGCACATACGCCCTTGACCCGCCGGGGATCCATCTGGGCCGCATCGGCGGGAGAAATCTCATCGGCGACGATGATGCTGCCCTTGGGCACCCGGGCGAAGCCCTGCTGCGGCGCACCGACCAAGTTTTGCAGGACGCGGGTGCCGATGGCGCAAATGTCGTCGGCCCGTTGGGAAAGGTAGGCATCGTCAACGGCCAGGAAGCTGGCGGTGATTTCCTGCATTTCTGTTTGCAGGGCAGCCTCGGCGTTGATCCGTTGGGCGGAAATGCGGTCTTCGACTCCGCGCACCAACCGCGAGCCGCTGAGCATATGTTGGTAAGCATCGAGCAAATAGCCCAATTCTTCCGCCGCGGCTTCTGGCAGTCCCCGGGTCTTGGCCCGCAGGACACCGAGTTGCTGACGGGATTTTTCCACCGCGATGCTGAAACGCTGACACTCTGCCCGTACCCGGTTGGCCGCCACCCGATATTCCGGAATGGTCACCGAGCCGCACTCGCGCAGATGGGCTTCGCCGATCGCCACTCCTGGCGCCACGCCCAATCCCTTCAGGACCCGTTCCTCACGGTGAATGGCCCCAAGGCTTGCGGTCTTTATTACGTCGTCATCCATGCGCACGGATGCCGCCTCCCTGTCAGCCGGATTTTTCCCAGCCTTATCGGTTTTTTACTCTTCTTCGAACTTGCCGTTGACCAGCGCGGAGATGGCTTCGATCGCCACCTCGGCCTCGGGGCCCGCCGCGTTGATCTGGATCGAGGTTCCCGGCCCCGCCGCCAACAGCATCAGACCCATGATAGACAGACCGGAAACGGTCTGATCGCCTCTGGTGACCTCGACCATGGCATCGAAGGCGCCAACCACCTTAACGAATTTGGAAGCGGCCCGGGCATGCAGACCGCGTTGATTGCTGATGGTCAATTCCCGACTCAAACCGCTCTGGGTTGCTTCCCCGGTCACGAATTCAGTCTCCCAGCAATTGCGATGCGATATTGATGTACTTGCGGCCTGCTTCTTGAGCCGCATTCACCGCCTCGATCAACTTTGTATCCCGCCGCACGGTGGCCAGCTTGATCAGCATGGGCAGGTTGACCCCGGCAATAACCTCCACCCGCGCCTTGTCCATGATCGAGATGGACAGATTTGAAGGGGTGCCGCCGAACATATCCGTAAGCAGCACCACGCCCTCACCGGTTTCCACATTGGCCACGCAGTCGAGGATCTCCCGTCGGCGGATTTCCATGTCGTCCTCCGGCCCGATACAGACGGTCCGTACCTGTGGTTGGTGACCGACCACATGTTCCATGGCATTCACCAATTCCAGCGCCAGATTTCCGTGCGTTACAAGCACCAGGCCGATCATTCGCGTCTACGCCCCTCGGAGTCCCCTACCATCCTATCATGACAGGGTTTCACCCTCCCTGTCCATCCAGGTCACGATGGCGAATTTGCACCCGGTGGCCCCTTTCCGCAAGCCGCTTTCCGAGCCTTTCCGTCGTATACACGGATCGGTGTCTACCGCCGGTACATCCCAACGTAATAGTTAGGTAGCTTTTCCCTTCCGCCGCATAGCGTGGCAACAGGGGTTCGAGCAAGGAAGTCAGGTCATCGAAAAAGGGCGTGAAGGCCGGATCCGAACCGACATAGTCGGCGACCGGTTTGTCTTTGCCACAAAGCGGACGCAGCGCCGGATCATAGTGCGGGTTGTTCAAAAACCGCACATCGAACATCAGATCCGCATCGCGGGGAATACCCCGCTTGAAACCGAAGGACATGACGAAAATGGTCAGTTCCTCGCCGCCATCGGTGAAAAAATGCTCATGCAGGCGGGCCTTCAACTCCCCCAAGGGCAAAGCGCTGGTATCGAGCACCACATCGGCTCGTCCGCGCAAGGGCTGCATCAAGCGGCGCTCCTCGCGGACCCCGTCCAACACCGGCCGGTCCAGGGCCAGGGGATGGCGATGGCGGGTTTCCACATAGCGGCGATGCAGTTCCTGATCGTCGCAATCGAGGAACAACACCCGCACATCCACCTGCACCACCTGGCTTAGGCGATCCAGTTCCTCCACCACCGCGTCGAGGGCGAAACCCCGGGTTCGGATATCCATGCCGATGGCCAAGGGCGGGGACTCGTCATCGCGTTGCTGGCTGTATCGGTGGCCCTCCACCAAGGCACCAAGAAACGTCAACGGGATGTTATCCACCGTTTCGTAGCCCATGTCCTGCAAGGCTTTCAGAGCAGAGGTCTTGCCCGCTCCGGAAAGGCCGGTCACCAGCAAAACGGGACGCGGGGTGTCGGTCATGATGTCCAGGCTCCCGTATGGCAAAGAGAGGGGTCGAAGGGTACGCGGGCGGCCAGTCGCAGCTTGGCCACCACCGAGGCATCGAAGGCATGAAGCGACAAACAAGGCAGGGACACCCCGGCCAGACTGTCGCTGCGAGGCTCGGGCAATCGCGGTACTTGTTGGCGGGGCAGCAGATCGACAATCAAATGGACAGCGGCCTTGTCCGCCCGATCCATGCGCATCACTCCCAGGCCACGGACCTCCAGCAATCCTTCCAGGTCCTTGGGCGCGGCGGCCCACAATGATCCGTCATCAGCCCACAAATCGCAACGGTCATCGGCCACCAGCCGGGCTCCATCGACCATCAGCCGCAGGGCCAGATCCGATTTGCCGCTACCCGAGGGGCCCCGCAGGAGAATGCCGCAGGTGCCGACGGCAACACAGGTGGCGTGGATTCGAACGGTGTCGATCATGCCTGAGTTTCCGTCACCCTTGGGGCGAAAATCAAGCGGCGTTTCCATTGTCCACCGGCAGACGGACCACAAACCGGGCCCCAATCACGTCTCCTTCGGGAGTCATGCGGTTGCTGGCCATAATCGATCCGCCATGGGCATCGACAATTTGTCTTGAGATACTCAGCCCCAAACCTGAATGGGTGCCGAATTTTTCACCCTCGGGACGTTCCGAATAGAACCGGTCAAAGATGGAATCCTCCTTGCCCGGCGGGATACCGGGTCCATCATCGGCGACGCCGGCCTCGACCCAGCCCCCGTCCCGGCGCAGGGAAAGGCGGATGGCGCCATGGGTCGGGCTGAAACTGACGGCGTTGCCGATCAGGTTGCGGAATACCTGGACCAGCCGGCTTTCGATACCCGGAACGCTGAAATCACCATTGCCGGTTTCCAGCATCACCCGGGGACCTTCGCCGGTGGTCTGGTGAATCTCCGTCAGGGTGGCCAGCATGACACCCAGGTCCACCGTCCCGTGTTCGGCCCGCGACAATTCGGCGTCCAACCGCGAGGCATCGGAAATATCGCTGATCAAGCGATCAAGGCGCTGAACATCGTCTTGAATGATGCTCATCAGCTTGCGTTGTTGTTCCGGGTCTTCCAACCTCGCCACGGTTTCCACGGCGCTGCGCAGGGAGGTCAGCGGATTCTTGATCTCGTGACTGACATCGGCGGCGAATCGTTCGATGGCGTCCATGCGGGTCCATAGGGCCGTGGTCATGTCGCGCAGGGCATGGGACAAATCGCCGATTTCATCTTCGCGCTTGGTCAGGTCGGGAATGGTCCGGTTGCGGGCCAGGCTGGATCGGACTCGCTCGGCGGCACGCGAAAGCAACCGAAGCGGTCGGGCAATGCTGGCCGCCAAATAAAGCGATAAAAGCACGGTAATGGCCAAAGCCAACCCCGAGATTTTCAGGATATCCAGTCGCACTTCCAGCAACGCCCGATCAACGCGGCTGGAATCGGTGGTCACCATCAAGGCGCCCAGCACATGCTTGTAGCGCTGAATGGGCACGGCCACCGACAGCACGGCCGCCGGTCCGGGCAGGGCGCGCGCCGACATGGCGGCTTCCCCATGCAAAGCCATGACCACTTCCTCGTAGTCCGAGGCCCTTTGGTCGGCATGTTCTTCATAAGGTTCCAGATCCGCCCGGCCGGGCAGCCAGTCGAACAGCCAGCGGCTCAGATCCAAGGCCTGGTCACCGATGTCTTCACTGCCTGGGGGGGGTGGCAGATCTTCCACCTCGATAGACGCCTTGCCACCGATCAACCGCTTGGAATCGGCCATCAATTCCCCTCCAGGAGCAAACAGCCGCGCCCGGGTCGGGGTATTGCGTACCATGGAACGGACCATTTGCCGGGCCATGGGGGGATAGAGTTCCTGTTCGGTCGGGGTGATCTGTACGATCGCCCCCTCTCCCAGGGCGGCGGCAAACAATTCCGCATGCGTCCGCAGCACCGTCAACTCGGCGGAGATCAGAGCGCGGCGGTATTCTCCCAGATAGAGCATGCCGACCACCAACAAGACCAGTCCCAGCAGATTGACCGCCAGAATGCGGCGGGTGATCGGCGAAAAACGCCGCCGCCCCACTGCCCGTTTATGGTCCCCCGCCGTCATTAACTAAGGTGTCCCTCTATTCCTTGTAGCGGTAGCCAACCCCGTAAAGGGTCTCGATTTGCTCGAAGGTATCGTCCATCTGGCGGAACTTCTTGCGCAGACGCTTGATGTGGCTGTCGATGGTGCGGTCATCCACATAGACATTGTCCCCATAGGCCGCATCGATCAATTGATCGCGGCTTTTCACATGCCCCGGGCGCTGTGCCAGGGCACGGACAATAAGGAATTCGGTAACCGTCAAATTCAAGGGCTTGCCTTTCCAGGCACATAAATGCCGGGCGGAATCCAACAACAGGTTGCCCTGTTCCAAGGTCTGGTCCGTATCGACGGGCTGGCCCCCGGCATCCTCCTCGGCCAATTCGTTGCGCCTGAGCAAGGCCTGAATGCGGGCGATGAGCAACCGCTGGGAAAAAGGTTTCTTGATATAGTCATCAGCGCCCAGACGCAGGCCCAGGAGTTCGTCCACCTCTTCGTCTTTGGAGGTCAGAAAGATCACCGGCATGTCGCTTTCCTTGCGCAGCCGGGTGAGCAGTTCCATGCCATCCATACGCGGCATCTTGATATCCAAAACCGCCAGATCGCTGGGGGCATTGAGTAATCCGGCCAGGGCTTCGGCACCGTCTTTATAGGTGGTGACGGCGAAGCCTTCGGCTTCCAGAGCCATGGTCACGGATGTCAGAATGTTTTGATCGTCGTCGACCAGGGCGATGCTGTGGGTCACGGGGCCTCTCCTGCGGCTGGTTCAAGCGCTGTCATTATGAGATAGAGCCGAATTCCGGCAATATTATGCTCCTTCGGCGACCAAACCAAGGCGCCTGCGCAGGCGATCCTGCAAATCCGCATCGGCCAATTTGTAATAGACCATGGAGACCACGGGGCGGCGGCTCACCAAACCGTCGGCATGGAGCCGTTCCAATTGCCGCAAAACCGTGGATTCCGCGCCGCCGATGAGGGTCGCCAGATCGCATTCGCAAAGCTCTTGATCCACCAGCGCTATCAGCAGCCGGGCGGCCATGGCCGATTCCACCTGTGGCTCGGCCTGCTGAATATCGGCGCAGATCTCGTCGGAGGCCAGGACAATCGGGCTGGCATCGTTGCAGGCCTTGCAGTCATAGGGCACCCGGACCAGCCCGCCGGGGATCAATCGGGCCCGAGCCTGTTCCATGACATCGGACTCCAGACAGCGGACCGGACACTCAACCTGACTTTTTATTTCCATTCCATGGCGCTCCCATATCCAGACTTTGCACAGTGTAGCGGCAAAGTATGTCATCGTCCCTCTTGACGAAGCGGTTCTTCGGGGCCATCACCTCGGCGGGGAAACTTTCAGGAGCATAAGACTCATCATGACCGAATTTAGCGCCCTTCTTTTCGACGTGGATGGAACCCTTGCCGAGTCCGAGGAGTTGCACCGCATCGCTTTCAACGAAACCTTTGCCACCTTTGGCCTCGACTGGGATTGGGATCCAACCCTTTACAAGAAGCTTCTCAAGGTCGGTGGCGGCAAGGAACGGATTCAGCACTATCTCCAGGACTACCTGAACGAGACCATGGAGTGGGAGAAGATCAATGAAATGCACGAGGCCAAGACCGTCGTGTACCAAAATGGCGTCAAGGAAGGCCGACTGGTCTTCCGGCCTGGCATCGAAGCCTTGATCCGGTCCTGCCACGAGCGCGGGCAGAAGCAGGGGATTGTCACCACCACCTCGCGCGGCAATGTTCATTCCCTGATCGAAGCCAACCTGGGCCCGGACGCCCATGGCTGGTTCGACGTTATTGTCACCGGCGAAGATGCGCCGTTGAAAAAGCCCGATCCGGGCCTTTACTTAGTGGCCCTGGAACGCCTGGGGATGCAGGGCGGGGCCTGCCTGGCCGTGGAGGATTCCGCCAACGGCCTGCAATCAGCCTTGGCCTGCGGCATTCCGACCATCATCACCCGCACCCCCTGGACCGAGGGCGACAGCTACGACGGCGCCTTGAAGATCTTTGACAATCTGGAAGGCGTCACCTTGGACGACCTGCGCGGCCTATTTAAGGACGCCGCATGAGCATCGGCGCGAGGCTTGAGAAAGCAACCGGCGGCAACCGGGAGCTGGACCGGGCCTTGCGTGATGCCTGGGACCCGGCCGAACAAGGCGATCCGCCCTATACGGAATCCGTTGATGCCTGCTTGGCGTTGGTGAAAAAAGTCCTGCCTGGCTGGCATTGGCATGTGGGCTGGGGAGCCTCGGGCTTCCTGCCCTACGCGATGATTTCCCGCGACGGTCGGGAGTTTCATGCCGACGGACCGACGGTGCCCTTGGCGCTATTGCGGGCAGTCGTGAAGGCGCTGGAAGAACCCGGCGAATGAGCGAACCTCGCTGTTGGCGAATGGCCGCTAATCCCGTACCATCGTCGGCGATGCTCGGGGAGGGACAAGATGGCCGATACTATCCATGAGGATGCCGTAGACCAGAGGCGGATCCGCAACCTGATTTGGGGCGGCTTGGCGATTCTGACCGCCATCGCGATCGTCGGGGTGTTCTTTGCCTATCGCTTCGTGGATTCGGAGCGGCTGCGGGCACAACAGGAATGGCAGATCCGCCTGGGCATCGTCGCCGATGGGCGCGCCGCCGCGGTCGCCGAATGGATCGATGGCAACTTCGCCGTCATCGAAGATCTTACCATCAACGAGTCCCTTCAACTTTATCTCACCGAATTGGCCATGTCCGATTGGGACCGGCTGTCGGTCACCGACGAAGCGGCCCAGGCCGGCTACATGCTCAACCTATTGGTGGCCACCGCCGAGAAGGAAGGATTCGCCAGTCCGCTCTCCATGGCCGCCGAGACATCCAACGTGGGCCAGGCTGGTCTGGCTGGTCTGGCGCTGATCGCCGCCACCGGCGATGCCCTGGCCGTCACACCGGGCATGCCCGCCTTCGACGAGCGGCTGATCGCCGCGTTTGACGCGGCCCTTTTGGGCAAACCCACCCTGATCGATATGTTCCCGTCTCAGGCCGGACCGGTGACCATGGGCTTCGCCCTGCCCGTCTATGGCCTGCAAGACGACCCCGAAGGAAAGGGCATCGGCGTTGTCATGGGTATCCGTGTGGTGGACGAGGACCTGTTCAAGCGCCTCAAACAGCCCGGCGAAGTGGCCAAGACCGCCGAGACTTACATGGTGCGCGCTGATGGCAACACGGTCACCTATCTGTCACCCTTGGCGGATGGCAGCGAGCCGCTGCAACGCAGCCTGGCCTTGGACACACCGCAGTTAGGCGCCGCCTTCGGGCTGAAAACGCCGGGTGGCTTCACCGTCGGTCGCGATTATAGCGGGGCCCAGGCGCTGGTTACCGCCCGAGCCATCGACAACACCCCTTGGACCCTGATCCGCAAGGTATCGCGCGACGAAGCCTTGGCGCAGGTGGACGAACGGCTGAACACCATCTTCACCGTATTTATCCTGTTGATCGTCGGCATTCTGATCACCCTGGTGGCTGTCTGGCGGCATGGCACCTCGGTGCGCGCCGCCCAGGCCGCCAAGAAGTTCCAGATCGCCGCCGAGCGCTTCGAAAACATGGTCAAGTTCATGCGCGTAGTGACCGACAGCCAGCCCACCGAGATCATGGCCGTGGACGCCGAAGGCCGTCTGACCTTCGCCAACAAGACAGCCGCGGACATCGCGGGCATGGAAAAAGACGACATGATGGGCAAGACCATGTCGTCGATCTTCGGGCCGGTGAAAGCGGGTACCTATGCCGAGATCAACGGCCGAGTGATCGAGAACTTCAAGGCCGAGAAGGCCCTGCGCACCTTCCACGACGACGACGGCAATCCCTATTGGTACCGCTCGGCCCATGTCCCCCTGCGTGGCGACCGGGACTATCCGCCCGCCTCGCTGACCATCCTCGACGACATCACCGACCTGACCTTGGAGACTGAACGCTCCAAGCGCCGCCTGCTGCAATTGGTGGATACCCTGGTCGGCGTGGTGGACCGCCGCGATCCCTATTCGGCCAACCATTCCTCGCGGGTGGCCGAGGTGGCGCTGGCGGTGTCAGAAGAGATGGGTCTGAACGAAGTCTCGCGCTCGACCGCCGAATTGGCCGGGCGGCTGATGAACCTGGGCAAGATTTTCATTCCCACCGAGCTGCTCACCAAGTCCGGACAGCTTACCGATGAGGAACGGGACCTGCTGGCCCGTTCCGTGGAAGTCAGCGCCGACATGATTGAAAAGGTGGAATTCGAAGGCCCGGTGGTCGACACCCTGCGCCAGATCGATGAAGCCTGGGACGGCAGCGGCCCGCGTGGCCTCAAAGGCGAGGACATCGTCGCTCCGGCGCGGGTGGTCAACCTGGCCAATGCCTTTGTCGGCATGCTCAGCCCGCGTGCCTATCGCGGCGCCTTCACCTTTGAAAAAGTCGAAGGGATCTTGATGGAAGAAGCCGAACGCAAGTTCGACCGCAAGGCCGTGCTTGCCCTGGTCCATTACTTGGAAAACAAGGATGGCCGCGAAACCTGGGCCCACTTCCGAGAAGATCCGACGGGGACATAAGTGCCTGTTATAACGCCGCCACTGCCGCAACCACCTGATCCAGCATGGGCATGAGGTCAGGCAGATTCGCTGTGACCGTATCGCCGTCGTTCGCCTTGCCCGCCTGTTCCAGGGTGTAGCAGAGCTCGGCCAGGGCGGTGGCGCCAACGACCTTGGCGGAGGATTTCAGGCTATGGGCCGCGCCGCCTACGGCTTCCCAGTCTTCGGCCTCGCCCGCGCGCAGAATGTCCGCCGCCAGATCCCGCGCCGGGGGAACGAAATCAGCCATCAACTCGCGGATCATCTCCATATCATCGCCGAAGTTGCCGATCAGGAACGACAAGTCAATAATGCCGTCGTCGGCCTGGGGTACAGGCTCTTGGGCCTTTGGAGCGGGTTTGGGGGTCCCGTCTTCCAAGGGCAACCAGCGATCCAGCATGGCGCGCAGCAGGGGTAGTTCCACCGGCTTGAAAAGATAGTCGTCCATGCCGCTATTAAAGAACTTGTCGGATTCTTCTTTCAGCGCCGAGGCGGTCACGGCGATGATGGGTATTCTTCCACCCTTCTCGACTTCCCCATCGCGGATACGACGAGTCAATTCGTAGCCATCCATTTCCGGCATATGGCAGTCCGTGAGCAGCAAGGCATAGCGACCGCTTTTCCAGGCTTCCAGGGCCAGCGCGCCATTTTCGAACATCTCCGCCACATGGCCCAGACGTTCCAATTGCAGCGCCAAAACTTGTCTGTTGGTCGGATTGTCCTCGGCCACCAGGATCAAGTGCCCGGCCTCGGCGGCCTGCTCGACCGATGGTGCCACCACGGACACCTCCTCGACCTCTTCGGGCATTACCCAGGGGATCTCGCGACCCACGGCGATGGCCACCCCGTGATAGAAATCAATGCGCCGGATCGGATGACCGGTGCCATGTACCCGGCCGTCGACCTCCACGCAAGCCATCCCCCGGTGGCTGTCGTCCAAGCTGAGAATCGCCGTGCCGCCGGCGATGGGATCGTCTTCCAAGGTTTGCTTGAGAGCAATCTGCTCCGCTTCCGGCCACTCCGGCGCCAGCACCAGCACGTCCCGTTTATCCTCGGCCAGCAGGTCCCGCACCACCTTCAGGTCCGCCACCACCTCAACGGCACAATGGGCCTGTTGCAGGTAGTCGGTGAGAATGGTTCGAGAATCCTGATCGGTAGCCGCCACCAGAGCCCGCAATCCGCTCAGATCCGGGTCCTTGGCCAGGCCCTCGGGCTGATCGGCGGTAATCAGCGGAATTTCCACCGAGAAGGTGGAGCCCTCGCCCGGCGCGCTCTCCACCTGAATTTCGCCCCCCATCAAGCGGGTCAGGTTCACGCAGATGGATAAACCGAGCCCGGTGCCGCCAAAGCGCCGTGTGGTATCGGCATCGGCCTGAGTGAAGGGCAAAAACAGGGCAGCCTGTTTCTCTTGCGGGATGCCGATGCCGCTGTCGGCCACGGACAGGCGCAGCCGATCTCCCGCCGCCTCGGCACGGAGCCAAACCCGACCACCGCTGCCCTCGGTGAACTTGACCGCATTGCCACCCAAATTGAACAGCACCTGTCGCAGGCGGACCGGGTCGCCCAAAATCCAGTCCGGTAACTTGGGATCCACGCGGGTCACCACCTGGAGACCTTTTTGGGCAGCGCCGGGCAAGAGGGTTTCCGCCACGCCGTTGAAAAGATCGTGCAAGCGGACGGGCACTTGTTCCAATTCCAATTGGCCCGCCTCGATCTTGGAGAAATCCAGGATGTCGTTGATGATATGGAGCAAGGAATAGGCCGATTCCCGAACAGTCGCCATCATCGCCTGTTGATCGGGACTCATGCGGGTATCGCGCAACAGGTCGATCATGCCGATGACCCCGTTCATGGGCGTACGGATCTCGTGGCTCATGGTGGCCAGGAACTGTGACTTGGCGCGGGTCGCCGCCTCGGCTTGAAGGCGGGCCTCTTTCAATTCTTCCTCGTTCCGATCAGAGATGCGCACAAGCCGCTTGGCGGTCTTGAGCAGCTTGGTATAACTGTCGAGCAAAGACCGGAACCGCTCCGGCTCGAGGGTTTCCTCTTCCAGATGCCGCTTGGCGGTTTCCACGACTCTCTTTTCGGACTCGAAGGGATCGAAGCTCATGGGAAGGGTCCAACCTATAGAAAAAACACGGGGCGAAGTGTCGGCCTCGCCCCGTGTTGCTGTCAACTATCAGAAAGGTGATGGTCAGCCTTTCTTGCCAAACTCGGCCCACCAATCATTGACCATCTTTTCCGCCCGTTCCAATTGACCGGCGGTCATATGCTTTTTCACGTCGTCGATGCTTTCCTGGATCTTGGCCCGGTCTTCATCGGTTTCGACGCCCCGCTGAACGATGTTGAACCACTTATAGGCCTTCACATAGTCGGGATTGGAGCCATAGGCCACCGCCACCCCTTCGCCAGTGGCAAACATCATACCCAAATTGTACTGCGCTGCGATGCTGCCCTTTTCGGCGGCCTGGGTATACAATGACACGGCCTCGTCGGGGTTCTTCTGCAGCCAGCCCTTGCCCAAATGATAGAATCGCCCCAATCCGAACTGGCCATTGGGATCCCCGGCGGCCGCGGACTGGCGATAGTATTTCAGCGCCTCGGTCTCGGAACGCTTCACGCCGTTGCCCTGTTCGTGCAGAGCGCCCATGTGGTAGGCGGCCTCGGCATCCCCATGGGCGGCGGCGGCGCGGAATTCTTTCACCGCCGTTTCCATGTCGCCCTTTTCCAGGGCCGCCAGCCCTTCTTCCACCCCGGCCTGGGCGGGAGCTGTCAGGGACAAGGCAACGACAAGGGCTGCAATCCAACGGATCATGATGACGGGTTCCTTTCTGTTCTCACGGGATTTTGATGTCTCGGCGTCAACCCGCCCATTGCCTTGCGGCACCTGGCGGGGAATGATGCCCCATACAATATAACAATCGGATCGGCGGTCCAGATGCGGCGTCTCATTCTCACCATCTTGTTACTCCTGGCCTCCCCGGCATCGGCCGATGAGCGGGGTGCCTTGATCGGACCGGAAGACCTTCCGAGCATGGGTAACATCCTGGTGCTGGAAGTTTCCGCGCCCGGCATTTCCACGCCGATGGCCCATATCCCCGGCGCCATCCATACCGCTTTTGCCGAAGATGGCTGGACCATGGACTATCCGGGTCTGCCCGGCATGCTGCCGCCGACGGACGAACTGGCAAAGCGGGTTGGGGCCTTGGGTATCGGCGCGGACCGTTCGGTGATCATCGTTCCCACCACCACCGATGACAACGGCTATGCCGCCGCGACACGAGTCTTTTGGAGTCTGCGCATGCTTGGTCATGCGAAACTGTATCTGCTTGACGGTGGATTGCCTGGCTACATGGCGGGGGGCCGGACAATGACCGACCGCCTGCCCCGCCCACATCCGATCACCTATCATCCGACACCGACCAAGCGCTGGCGGGCCGCCATCGGGCAGGTCTATGAGGGCAGCAGCGCGGGCACGCCGCCCATTGATCTGCGCCCGACGTCGGGCTTCATGGGCGAAGTCACCCATCCGCTGGTCAAACAGCCTGGTACCATCATTGAGGCGGTCAGCTTCCCGCCCGGCGCCTTCATTGATCCGGCGACCGGTCAATTCCGCCCATTGGACTATCTGGCCCACATTTTCGAAGATACCCTGGGCAAGCCGCCGGGCACGGTGGTGCTGTTCAGCAACATGGGCTACCGCGCCGCCATCGGCTGGTTCGCCGTGCGCGAGATCATGGGCCTGAAAAATGTACGGCTTTTCGACGGATCCATGATCCAGTGGGATCAGGAAGACCGCGAGATCTACAACCCCTCCAATGATATGGGCGGGGCCATAGGGTAGCGGACTATTTCTTGTCGGTCGGACAGTAATCGGAGACATAGCGGCATCCGCAAAGGGTGTAGGCGCCGGGTACCGGAGCCCATTTTCCGTCCCATGTATCGTCGTTGAGATCACAGATTTCAGTACAGGCCGCCTCCGCCGCCTCGGCGGTACGGATCGGCCCGCCGGGGATCATCCGGGTCCGGGCAATGCCGCAATCGCAAAGGGCCTTGTCCCCGTCCCGACGCCATTCGCCGGACCAGGCACATTGGAAGGCACCGCAGGTCTCGGCACAGATCGCCGACGCAGAGGCGTCGTCGGCAATGGACCGGACGGCGGAAACATCGCTGGCCCGGGCATCGGCCATACCAACGAGGATCACCGCCAGGAGCGCGATCAGATGCCTCATTTCTTATCGATCCGATAGGTCTCGTGACAGGTCTTGCAGGCCTTGTACATACCGTTGAAGGCCTCGGGCATTTTGCTGCCATCACCGCTATCCACCACGGCTTGCAGAGCGCCGGCGGCGGTAACCGCATCGGCGGCGGCCTTTTCGAACCCGGCCCGGTCGCTCCAGACATCGGGCTTGGCTTTGGATTCCGGATGCTGGCTGCCATCGGGGAACACATGGGCGATTCGCTTGGAAGCCATGTTCAGCATCTTCACCGGATAGGAGAACATGGCCGGTTCGGCGGTTTCACCCTTGCTGACCGCGCCGCCGATGGTAGCCATGGCCTGCTTCATGCTTTTCATGGCCTGCACCCGACCGACAAACAGCCCCACCGGGTCCGGATCGACGGCTTGGGCAGCCGGTTGCACAACAGCGAAAAACGCTGCCGTACTCAGAATCATCAATCGGGTTTTCATTTCATTTTCACCATGTCGGAGGAGCCGTTCTGTACGTATTTCAATACCACCGCCTGTTGCTCTTGGGTCAGCTTGGTAAAGCGGCGCATGGCCAGCATCTGCTTGCCCCATTCGTAGGCGTTGTACTCTTGCCGATCGATCTGGTTGTGGCAGAGATTGCAGTCCAATTTCCACATTTCCTCGGCATAGCCCCAGGCAGAGTCCTTGTTGGCGGTCAGGCCCTCTTTGGAGGTCCAGCCTTCGACACTGACCTGATGCCAGGTGAGTTCGGTTTCCTTGTCGATGAACTCGGCCTTCTGCTGGATCACGTCCATGCCGTCGATGCCCACCTTGGCCACCTGCATTTGCGGACCCGGCTTGGCGAACAATTGCAGTCCGCCTTCGCGGTCCCACGCGGTCAGGCGCACCTTGACCATATCCCCATCGGTTTCGAGGATTTCCAACGGCGTCAACGGCTCCACCGCAGCAGCCTTGCCACTGCCATCCTTGGCCATGCTCAGGGCCTTGGCGGTAAAGGTTGTGACCTCGCCGGACAAGGTTTCACCCGCGGCCTGCTTGGCCAGGGCATCGCCCATGGCTTCGAAGGCCGGTTCCAGCGCGGGCAGCTTGTGAGCAATGCCCTTGTGGCATTCGATGCAGGACAGGCCTTCCTTGATGGCCGCCTTCATGCCCTTTTGCGCCCGGTCACCCTGTTTTTCCCAGTGCATGGCATCATAGGCATGGCAGTTGCGGCATTCGTGGGATTGGTTACCCTGCATCTCGGACCAAACGTTTTTCGCCAGTTCCAACCGATGGGCCTCGAATTTCTCCGGCGTATCGATGGTACCCAGGGCCCAATGATACAGTTCCTTCGTCGCCCGGATCTTACGCAACAGTTTGGGTACCCACTCCTTTGGGACATGGCAATCAGAACAGATGGCCCGGACGCCAGACCGGTTGGTGTAGTGGATGGTCTGTTTGTATTCGGCATAGACGTTGTCCCGCATCTCGTGGCAGCCGACGCAGAATTCCATCTTGTTGGTGGCTTCCATGAAGGTGTTGAAGCCACCCCACATCACCACACCGGCAACAAACAGCGTCCCGGCGAACAGCAGCCGGTTGCTGGAATTCCAGAACCATGTCCATAAAGATTTCATCGGATACCCTCGGAACGTTCGTTTTTTATGACATAACTTTATAACGTAAAATATGAAGAGAAGGGAGCCAACCCAACCGGATTGGCTCCCTTTGTCTTATTGGTGTGCTTTGATGATCACTTCTTCATGGCACGCTTTTCGGCATAAGCCTCCAGCGCGGCCTTGACCATTTCATTGTGGTCATCGCTGTCGAAGGTGCCCTCGGAGCTAACCTTGGCCCAGAATTCCGGGTTGTAGCGCTCTTCGTGGCAAGCCTGGCAGACACCAGCCTTTTCGACGGAGTCCCGCACGTCTTCAGGCAGCGGACCCGTCAGCGGCCAGTGCGAACCCACCGAGACGATCTGCTCACCATCGGCATTGATGATGGCGGACAGGTCGTGATCGAGGGCCGGAACGGCCGGGATCTGCATGGAGACCTTGTTCGGCAGGATGGTGCCGTCGGCGGCAGCCAGGTCAACCGTATAACCCTTTTCGTAACCCAGGGTGAAGCGGCCTCCTTCGAAGCCATAGCCCAGAGCTTTCGGGTTATCGTGGCAGCTTTCGCACGGGCGGGCCTGACGACCGGCGGTGTGCGGCTGCACGGCAGCATGGTCAATACCCTTGCCTTCAGGCGTCATGTTGATGACGTTGTCAGCGACGGTATTGCCGTCCTTGTCGATCACCGTGGTGATCACCTGGCAACCCGGCATCAGCGGGCTGACGCGACCTTCACCGTTGATACCCAGGGTCGGGGTTTCCCAACGCAGGTAGGAACGGGTCTCGGACACCTTGCCCGGCGACTTCTTGCCGGAAGTACCGAGCGGATGGTCGCCGGTGAGGCCGGTCTTCGGATCCCGCGCATTGGCGTTGGAGATCCAATCCGTGCCCATCTTCATCTTGCCTTCCTTGTCCTTGGAGTAGTCGACGGTCACATGGCAACCGTAGCACTGCGGTGCCCAGTCGGCGTGACAGGCATAGCACTCCATGGTCTCTTGGTGCTTGGCAATGTTGCCCATGGCAACCTTGGCCATGGTGCTCTTGTAGGAAGCCGTCTTGTCGATTTCCTTGAGCACCGGCACCCGGAAGTCCAGTCCGGTGGTCGAATGCAGCCAGACTTCGTTGCCACGCTTGACAACGTTACCCAGCGGATTGCCGCGAGCCGACAGCAGATAGCCATCTTCCGGCTCGTAGACGGTGGCGTCCATCATGAACTTCGGCAGTTCCTTGGCCAAGCCACGGGCATCACCCGTCAGAGGCTTGTCGAAGTCTTCGCCGCGACCGATTTGCAGCTCCCAGGGATACTGCTTGACCGTACCGTGGCAATCTTCACATTCGATTTCCACTTGGGCCAGGGTGGTACCCGGGATGTTGCCGTCACCATGGACGTCGATCGAGGTATGGCAATCCTGGCAGTACATACCGCCCTTGGGGTTGCCGTCGATGGACTCCACTTCATGGTGAAGGTCGGCCTTGATGAACATGTAACGCTTGGTGTGAAGCTTCGGCTGCTTCTTGCCCTTGGCGTTGTAGGGAGACCCGTACGGGAACTCCATCAGGCCCTGATAGGACACACCAGCGCGCTTACCACGGTTATGGCAGGACACACAGGTTTCGGCCGGGATACCGGAGTATTCCTTATCGCCCACTTTGACCTTGGTCTTGCGGGTGGCCTGCATCTGGTGAGTCAGCATATGACCGCGTTGCATCTTGTCGATGGTCGGGTCGCCGCCTTCATAGAAGCCATCATTGGAGTACGGCACGTGGCAGGAAGAACAACCGGAACCACGATAGTCACCGCGACGCTCGCGACCGCGGATGCCGACGTGGCAACGCTGACAGTCGTGACGCGAATAGGTGATACCAGCCAGGTTCGGGTGCTTGGAGATTTCATCCACGTTCACTTCCGGGATCTGCTTCAGCTTGCGCGGGAACTGATCCGGATGCGCCTTGGCCATGGCCGTCATGTACTTCTTGTAGGCGTCCGTGCCGACCGACGGGACGATACCGTCCTCGTCAACCAGGTCATAGTTGCCGTACACGACCTTCATGTCCTTTTGGATACCCCAAGACCAGAGGTTACCCTGAATCTTACCGGCTTCGGTATTCATCAGAGCCTTCTCCAGGCGATCCTTGTAGCCGGTGTGGCACTGACCGCAGGCGCGATCGGAAATCCACAAAGAGCCGGGATCGGGATAGAAGTTGTCGGGGCCGCCCTTCTTGGTGAGCATATCGGGTGCGCCCGCGTGGGCCTCTTCTTTCGTCAGACCCATGTTGTTCCCGCCGTGACAGACGGTGCAGCCGGCCTTATCGCCGTATTGGGCACCGAATTTCTCGATGTCCTTCTGCATATCGCCTTCACTAAAGCGCTCGACGCCTTCGTGGCAGGAGAGGCAACCCTTCTCCTTGGCCACGCTGGCCATCACTTTCTCGGGAACGGCCGACATGGCCGCGCTGCCGCTCATGAGCAGGAACGCCGCCGCAATAATCATCAGTCGTTTCATATAATCCCCCGTGAGGTGGTTGGCTTCCCTACGAAGCCGGGTGATAGTCCGCAAACGAATTGCCGACAAATTGTCGCAAGGCCCATGCCAGATTCCGCCCTAGTTTTGTGGTTAATTAAATTTGATGTAGATCAAGAGGTTGTCGGACAAGTCCGACCACGTCACTCGGACATTCTCTTTGAATAATATGTATATTTCGTTCGGGTAGGATCAGATCGATTGAACGATTCGTTCAATCGGATTCAATTCATTGGAATGATTGTAAAAATCGACGCGCGCCGCGGTTCGATCTCGCGGTTCGATCGTCCACGGGCCGAACCGTCTCTCGGCACGAGCGCCTGTCAGGTCCAATCGGACCCGTTGGACAGGCGCAACCCTATTGGAATCGATCACGTCGTGTTTGATCTAATCCGATCAAACACGACGTGATGTGGTGTGCTGGAACCCATTTGCTCCAAGTATCTCATTCAATTCCGAAGCCCGCGAAACGGTCGCCCCAACAAGGCGGCGGCCTTCAGATTGGAGCGATTAGGCAGCGGACTGCCGCGCGCGGCGGCGGGCAAAACCCAGTCCGGCCAATCCGATCCCCAACAGCGCCACCGAAGCGGGCTCGGGAACCTGCGCCGTACCATAGGTCAGGTTATCGATGATCAGGTATGCTTGGGTTTGATTGTAGTTGACGCTCGCCAAGGCGATATCCGAAATGATGCCAAAAAATCCGGCGGTCGCGGTGGCGGTGAACCCTTCCAAGATTGGCAACGCACCAACATTACAGCAGCTGGGGTTGGCATAGTCGAACCCGAAAGCCATGGTCGGGGTATCGAAATTGAAGGTGTGCCCCCCCATATATGTCCACATGTATGAATTGTCGAACCCTAGTCCGGCGTTGCTTCCGCAGCCGGAGTGATTGATACAGCCGTAAACCGATCCCGACCAATCGTAATCGGCCCTGGCTTCAAAGCCATGGAAAGACGAGGCGATGCCATCCAGCGAATCAACGGTGAACGTCCCCAACGCATTTTCAAACTGGGCGCGGTCCGTGTAGGTCACGACAGCAGCTTGCCCGACCGATGCCAACACGAAATATCCGACCGTTGCGAGGATCAAAGTAAGTTTCATTTTTCTTGTTCCCTTTATTCTTAAGGCTCTGGCTTGGTTTCCTGTCATTGAAAATGCATGATGCGTGCCAATCCATGCAACATCATGAAAACTAAAGGGAAAACATGTATAACAAAATCCGAAAAGCTGGATCGGCGGCAACAACTAACACAAAAGCGTAAGCCATTCCGACAATCAGGCGGTCCAGCCGGAAGGGCCGAAGGCCCCGAAAAATCATTCAGTCTGTTGATATAAAAGAATTAAATAAGGCTTTGACGCTGTAATGAATCTCGACAAATGGGAAAACCGTGTGTCCGAATTCCGACGCTCCTCCCGGTGCCTGTCCCCAACAAGGATCGGCATGTCGATGCCGCCAAACTGCGGCCCCATATGCTCTTGCCGTCTTTTCAGCCCGTCTCGGAAGTCAGCCCGAACTCCTTGATTCGCCGCTCCAATCGCGGTCGGGAAACGCCGAGAATCTCGCAGGTCTTGCCCTTGTGCCAGCCGGTCTGGTTGAGCACATGGACGATATGGCGCCGCTCCAGTTCCTTCAGCGACAGCCATTGATCCTCGCCGAGTTTCGGCATGGGCGCCGGGGCGCAGGGAGATCGACGGGCGCAGCGCAGTTCCTCGGACAAATGGGTCGCGGTGAGCACATTGCCGCGCTCCATGACCACGGCCTTCATCAACACGTTGTCCAACTCGCGGATATTACCCGGCCAGTCATGGTTCTTCAGGCATTGGAGACAATCGGCGGCAACGCTACGGATATTGCGCCGGACGTCTCTGTTGATACGCCGCATCAAATGCTCCACCAGCAGCGGGATGTCCGCGCGCCGCTCGCGCAGCGGCGGCATGCCGATGGAAACCACGTTGAGGCGGTAAAACAAATCCTCGCGGAACAGGCCTCCTTGCACCTGGTTGTCCAAATCCAAGTTGGTGGCGGCGATGAACCGCGCCTTGCTGGATTTCACCTGGCTGGAACCCACCGGGGAATACTCCCTGGCCTCCAACACGCGCAACAGCTTGCCCTGCATTGCCGGGGACAGTTCGCCGATCTCGTCCAGGAACAAGGTGCCGTCGCCGACCAGTTCCACCTTGCCCACATGGGTGCTGACGGCCCCGGTAAAGGCGCCGCGCTCATGGCCGAACATCTCGCTTTCCAGCAGGGTTTCCACCAGGGCGGCACAGTTGACGGCCATGAACGGCTGATCGTGATTGGGGCTGGCCTTATGGATGGCGCGCGCAACCAATTCCTTGCCGGTGCCGGACTCGCCCTGAATCAGCACGGTGACCGGGCTCTGGGCCACCAGGGCGATCTGTTTGAAGATTTCCTTCATGCCATGGGATTGGCCCACCAGCATGGAGGAATCAACGGGACCGGCGCCAATCTGCAACTCCTCGCCTTGCTGCCCCACGCCCCGGGAAAGAACCCGCTCCAAGGCGATATCCATCTCGTTGACATCGATGGGCTTGGGGATGTAGTCGGCGGCGCCGCCCTGCATGGCCCGCACGGTGGTATCCAGGTCATGGAAGGCGGTCATGATGATGACCGGCAGATCGGGCTTCTTTTCGTGAATCTCCTTGAGCATGGAAAAGCCGTCGCGCCCCGGCATCCGCACATCGGAGATCACCGCATCCACCTCACCGGCCAGCACATGAGGCATGGCCTCGTCTGGGGAATGGGCCACTCTTACGCCGAACCCCTTTTGCTCGTAGTGCAGTTGCAGGGTGCGGCAAATGGCCGTGTCGTCGTCGGTGATCAAGATGGTGGACATGCGGCTCCCGCGCGGTCTGAAATCGGCAAGGAGTATCGCTCCTGTGGCGACGCTTGGCAACGGGCGAGGTCGGCGCTAGGTTGAGACTTCCGGTCCGGGGACGCCATGAAACTCTCTTGGAAGATTTTTACCTTCACGTTTCTGATCGCCGCCCTCACTTTGTCTTTGGTCGGCGCCCATACGGTTGACCGTATTGTCGGTATTTTGATCGACCATACCCTGTCCAGCGTCCAGGGCCATGCCGGACGCGAGGCCAAGGTGTTGGAAAACCATTTCCGCGACGCCATGTCCGATACCTTGTTGCTGGCCTCCACCTATGCGGCGCGCGAGTTGCCCGCCACACAGTCGGAAGCCGGACGGCTGGCTATCATCGGCGAGATGCAGGCCACGTTCATGACCCTGCTGCGTGAAAAACCGGCCTATACCCAAGTGCGGCTCATCTGCCGCGAGGGCAAGGAACTGGTGCGCGTCAATCAAGTGGGCGGCATCATCGACGTGGTGACCGAAGACCGGCTTCAGGATAAATCCAACCGCTATTACTTCAAGGAAACCATCGATATGCCACCGGGCGAATTGTTCGTCTCGGCGGTAGACCTCAACCGCGAGGAAGGCAAGATTGTCGTCCCCCATCAGCCGGTGGTGCGCATCGCCACGCCGGTGGCCAGCACCGGCGGCACGGTGGTCGGCATCCTGGTCATCAATCTGGACCTCAATACCCTGCTTGATGAAATCGCCTCCCCCGAAGAAGGCGGCATTCTTGTGGTCACCAACGAACAGGGGGACTATCTCTACCACCCGGATAACAGCCTGACCTTTGGCTTCGAGTTCGGGCACGAGAACCGGCTACCCGGGGAATACCGCCTGGTGCCACAATGGAATCGCTGGATGCAGAGCGTTGATCGTCCGGCGGCGGTAAAGTTCGCCACCGATACCTCGATCATCGCCCTGCAAAAAATCTTTCTGACCGGTGATCTTGCCTTCGGGCCCGACCGCACTTTGGCGCTCGGGGTCATTGTGCCCCAGGCCATCCTCCATGGCGAGGGCGACCTGATGCAGCGCCACTTCCAAATCATGATGGTCATCATCTGCGGCCTGCTGGCTGCCGCTTTGGGTGCGGTGACGGCCTATATTACCCGGCCGATCCGGGTTCTCACCGAGGCCGCCAACCGCATTGCCTCCGGGGAACACGGCGTTCCCGTCCCCACCGGCGGAAATGACGAGATCGGCATCTTGGCCCAAGACTTCGACGCCATGGTCACGGCCCTGAAAGATAGTGCGCGCACCAAGGAACTGGCCGCCTTGGGGCGCATGTCGGCGATGGTTGCCCATGACCTGCGCAACGCTCTTTCCTCGGTGAAGATGAATTTGCAGATCCTCGAACAGGATGGCGATCCCGGCGACCATTCACAGGCGCAAAAATATGATATTTCGCTGCGTCAGGTCAGCTACATGGAAGACATCCTGCAAGACCTGCTTTCCTTCGCCCGTTCCGAGGCGCCCCGCGCCGACTGGCACGAAATGGCGGAAATCGTGCAGACCGCCACCGTGACCTTGCTGCCCCTGGCGGCGGAAAAGGGCGGCTCCTTCGTCACCCGCAATCTGGAAACCCTGCCCCGGGTGCGCTGTGATCGGACCAAGATGATCCAGGTGTTCCAGAATTTGGTCGACAACGCCCTGGACGCGCAATCGGAGGGCGGAGAGGTCATTATCTCCGGCCAACTGGTCCCCGGCGCCGATGGACCGGAAGTGCGCATCGACGTCGCCGATCAGGGTGCGGGCATCCCCAACGACATCCGCCCGCAGTTGTTCGAACCCTTCTTCACCACCCGTACCAAAGGCACCGGACTGGGCCTGGCCATCGTCAAACGGATCGTCGAGGATCATGACGGACGGGTCGAGCTTTTTTCAAGAATTGGCATGGGCACAACCATAACCGTTGTGCTGCCCGTGGCCGGTCCCGGCGCGTCCGAACCGACCCTGTAGCACCCTTTTCAACGGAATACCTGGGGTCCTTATGGTTTGTCGCCGCCTGTCTGGCCGATGATCCCGGCACCGCCCCTCTCATGGGATCAGCAAGCAGTCCAAACAAATACAATCTCTAATTTATGAACTATACACCAAGTCTCGTTTATATAGATTGACGACTCGCTCACCATGACACTACCTTGGATCATGGATGAAAAAACTTTAAACCTACCGGTCTCGGAGAAGCTCGACTGGCTGCGGCTGATTCGCAGCGAGAACGTGGGACCGATCACTTTTCACGGACTGCTGCAACAGTTCGGCAGCGCCCGGGCAGCCCTGGACGCCCTGCCGGATCTAGCCCGGCGTGGTGGGCGCAAGAAGCTGAAGGTTGCCTCCCGAGCCCAGGCCGAGAAGGAAATCGAGGCGGCCCGGGCCATGGGCGCCCGCCTGATTGCCGCCGTGGAGCCGGATTATCCCCCTCTGCTGGCGCAGACCGAAGATGCCCCGCCGCTGATCTATCTGCTTGGCCATGCCCATCTGCTGCGTAAAAAGGCCGTGGCGGTGGTGGGTGCCCGAAATGCCTCGGTCAATGGCTGCCATCTGGCCGAACGACTGAGTCGCGATCTGGGACAGGGGGGGCTGCTGGTGGTGTCGGGAATGGCCCGGGGCATTGATGCCGCCGCCCATCGCGGCGCCTTGGCCACGGGCACGGTCGCCGTGCTGGCCGGCGGGGTCGACCATATCTATCCGAAGCAAAACAAAGAGCTTTATGCCCGGATCCGCGACATGGGAGCGTTGATCGCCGAGTCTCCGCCCGGCACCGTGCCTCAGGCCCGCCACTTTCCCAGCCGCAACCGGTTGATCTCCGGCATGTCCCGAGGCGTGTTGGTGGTCGAGGCGGCGCCACGGTCCGGCTCCTTGATCACCGCCCGCCTGGCCCTGGACCAGGGCCGAGAAGTGTTCTCGGTTCCCGGTTCGCCGTTGGACCCGCGCAGCCACGGAACCAACGACCTGTTGCGCCAAGGGGCGGTCTTGGTGGAAACCGCCGACGAGATTCTTGATCAGGTCAAAACCAGCGGCTCGGCGTCGCTGAAAGAACCCCGCCAATCCTTTCCCAGCGCCGTTTCGCCGACCGAATTGGCGCCGGTTCCGGCCCCCGAAGACCGAGATTCCGCTCGCGACCTGATTACAAATTCTTTGGGTCCATCGCCCGTGAGTGTTGACGAAATCATCAGACGGTGCCAATTCTCCCCCGCCGTGGTTGCCACGGTGCTCCTGGAACTGGAACTGTCCAGTCGCCTGGAGCGTCACCCGGGCAACCGGGTTTCCCTGATCCATGACGGGTGAGTAGGCTTTATATATGAACGTCGTCGTCGTCGAATCTCCGGCCAAGGCCAAGACCATCAACAAGTACCTGGGATCCGACTATACGGTCCTGGCCTCCTATGGGCATATTCGCGACCTCCCGGCCAAGGACGGCTCGGTGCGGCCGGACGAGGACTTCGCCATGGACTGGGAGCTGGACGGCAAGTCGTCCAAGCACGTCAAGGAGATCCTTTCCGCCGTCAAGGGCGCCGATCACCTGTACCTGGCCACGGATCCGGATCGTGAAGGCGAGGCTATCTCCTGGCACGTTCAAGAAGTTCTGGAACAGAAAAAGGCTCTCAAGGGGGTCGCGGTCAAACGGGTGGTGTTCAACGAGATCACCAAGACCGCCGTGCTCGACGCCATGGCCAATCCCCGCGACCTGGATCATGAATTGATTGATGCCTACATGGCGCGCCGGGCCTTGGACTATCTGGTCGGCTTCAATCTGTCGCCGGTGCTGTGGCGCAAGTTGCCGGGCTCCCGTTCCGCCGGTCGTGTGCAATCGGTGGCCCTACGCCTGATCTGCGAGCGCGAAGCCGAGATCGAGATTTTCAAGCCACGGGAATACTGGTCCGTTCAGGCCGATTTCGGCACGCCCTCGGGCGGCTTGGTGACCGCCCAGTTGAGCCAATTGGACGGTACCAAGCTCGACAAGATGGACCTGAAAGACGAAGCCGCCGCCCAGGCCGCTGTCGCCGCCATTCAGGCAGGCTCCTTCTCGGTCACCAAGGTGGAGCGCAAACAGGGCCGCCGCAATCCGCCACCGCCCTTCACCACCTCGACCCTGCAACAGGAAGCCTCGCGCAAGCTGGGCTTTGGCGCCAAGCGCACCATGCAGGTGGCGCAGCGGCTCTACGAAGGCGTCGATATTGGTGGCGAGACGGTTGGTCTTATTACTTATATGCGGACGGACGCCGTGAACATGGCCAAGGAAGCCGTGGCCGCCACCCGAGACCTGATCGGCGGCAGCTACGGCGGGCAATACCTGCCCAAGGAACCTCGCATCTACAAGACCAAGGCCAAGAACGCCCAGGAGGCCCACGAGGCCATCCGCCCCACCGATGTGGCCCGCACCCCGAAGGAGGTGAGCAGGCTGCTCTCTGACGAGCAGTTCAAGCTCTATGAGCTGGTCTGGAAGCGCACCGTGGCCTGTCAGATGGCCAGCGCCCTGATGGACCAGGTGGGCGCCGACATCGCCGACGCGGGCGGTCGGGCCGTGTTGCGCGCCACCGGCTCCGTGGTGGCCTTTGACGGCTTCCTGAAGCTTTATCAGGAAGGCCGCGACGATGTGGAGGATGAAAAGAGCGAGAAACGCCTGCCCCAGGTCAACGAAGGCGAGGCCATGGCGCTGAAGGAAACCACGCCGGAGCAGCATTTCACCCAGCCGCCGCCACGCTACACCGAAGCCAGCCTGGTCAAGAAGATGGAAGAGCTGGGCATCGGCCGCCCTTCCACCTATGCCAGCATCATTTCGGTCTTGCAGGACCGCGATTACGTGAAGCTGGAAAAGAAACGTTTCGTGCCCGAGGACCGAGGCCGTCTGGTCACCTCGTTCCTGTCGGAATTCTTCACCCGCTACGTGGCCTACGATTTCACCGCCGGGCTGGAGGAACAGCTCGACGATATCTCCGGCGGGCGCATCGCTTGGCGGACCGTGCTGCATGACTTCTGGGGGGCCTTCAACCTGAAGGTCGGCGAGACCAAGGAACTGCGGGTCAAGGACGTGCTCGACGCCCTGGACGCCGCCCTGGGCCCGCATTTCTTCCCGACCCCCGAGGACGGCAGCGATCCGCGCGCCTGCCCCAAATGCGATGACGGGCGCATGAACCTGAAGCTGGGCAAGTACGGCGCCTTCATCGGCTGCTCCAACTATCCCGATTGCCGTTTCACCAAGCGCCTGGAAGTGGCCAACGGCAACGGCGAGAATGGCGACGGCAACGGCAATATCGAGACACGGGAGTTAGGCGTCGATCCACAGACCGAGCTCATGGTTACCCTGCGCCAGGGCCCCTATGGGCTTTACGTGCAATTGGGCGAGGCCGAGGGCACCGGCAAGAAAGCCACCAAGCCCAAGCGCGCCTCGCTGCCCAAGGGCCTGCCCGCCGACCAGGTGGATCTGGACAAGGCCCTTGGCTTGCTGGCGTTGCCCCGGGAAATCGGCATTCACCCGGAAACCGGCGACAAGATCATGGCCGGCCTGGGCCGCTTCGGTCCCTATATCAAACTCGGCGGCACCTATGTGTCGTTGAAGGAAGACGACGTGCTGACCGTCGGCATGAACCGGGCGGTGGAACTGTTGGCCAATGCCCCGCGCAAGGATCCGCCGAAGGAACTGGGCAAGCACCCCAAGGACGGCAAGCCGGTCACCCAGCGCAGTGGCCGTTGGGGTCCCTATGTGCAGCATGGCCGGGTCATGGCGACCATTCCCAAGGAAGAGCGCGACAACGACATCACCTTGGAACGGGCGGTGGAGCTGATCGCCGCCAAATCGGGCAAGGGCGGTAAGACAGCCAAGAAACCGGCGGCCAAGAAGGCTCCAGCCAAAAAGACGGCGGCAGGGAAACCCGCCGCCAAGAAGAAGCCTGCGGCCAAAAAAGCCCCGGCGAAAAAGGCCGCTCCCAAAAAGACCCCCGCCGAATAAACCCCACATTGACAGCCCCGCTCCCGGCCATTAAAACCCGGGGACGGCTGGGCCCCGTCAAAGGGCCTGTCGCCCGCGGAGAGGTGGGTGAGTGGCTGAAACCAGCGGTTTGCTAAACCGTCGTACTTCGATAAGGGGTACCGGGGGTTCGAATCCCCCCCTCTCCGCCAGAACCTTCTAGGCCATTAACCCCTTTATTTTAATTGACTTTTTTCCTCCTTAAGGGCGAAATTGTCACACAATTTCGTCACACAAAGGGGCTATTTCATGCCCAAAAATCTCATCCAGCGAGACGGTCGCTGGCACTTCAAAATCCGACTGCCGGAGGACGTTCGGCGATTCCTGCACGACCACCTAGTGATATAAATTGATATGCTCATGCTGATGGAAGATTGATGAATTCTGTCGGCCATGGGCTTGCGGTCTGGTAACTTCATTCATCAGGAATTGGATAGTTCAACAAGGACCAACGAATGTCCGAAGGTGAAATCATCATCTACCGCACCGAGGATGGAGCGGCTCAATTTCAACTGACCGAGAAGGACGGCACCGTCTGGATGTCGCAGATGGAAATGGCTGAGCTTTTCCAAACCACGGTTTCCAACGTCAACAAACATATCAAGGGCATACTGGCGGATGGTGAGGTCTCCGAAGCAACTATTGAGGAATACTCAATAGTTCAAACCGAAGGTGAGCGGCAGGTTCGCCGAACCGTCGCCCACTACAATCTCGACATGATCCTGGCGGTCGGATACCGGGTCCGCTCCCCACGGGGTACCCAGTTCCGCCAATGGGCGACAACGACACTCGACGAATATCTGGTCAAGGGCTTCGTCATGAACGACGACCGCCTGAAGAACCCAGGAGGCTGGGACTACTTCGACGAACTGCTCGAACGCATCCGGGATATCCGGGCGTCAGAAAAGCGGTTCTACCAGAAGGTTCGTGGCACGGTCTACCAGAAGGTTCGTGGCACGGTCTAAAGGTATATGAGACACCGGTGTCGTCGCGTCGTTCGAAGCGGCAGCGAAAGGCATCAAGTCAAAAATCACCGTTTTATTTGCCGCCTCAAATGTTCTGCAACTCACCATCAGAAACCACCGCTTGAACCATCAGCGGCAAGCAGCCTAAAATTGACAAAGGTGAGCCGGATCCTCCGTTAAATCAGGCGATCAACGGGCCCAAAAGTTTTGATGACGGACAGGTGCTGTCGCAAAGGCAGGCCATTGATTGTCCGGGGTGATGTTGCAAATCGAGTCTTGGCAAGGTGGGGCAATGAAAAGCGTTTCGAAACTGTCCCTTTTGGCTTTGACGATGATCGCAGCATTGGCGCCCGGTCTCGTGTTTGGCATGCTGTCGCCAGACTCCTACAGCCGCCTCATGGAAGATGCGGAATTCCACCTTCAGGTTCAGGTGTTGTCAGTGACCCGGCCTGACCATGAGGTAAAACGGGAAGAGCTACTCCGCATGGCAAAGGCGGAACCCAAGCAAGTCCCCGCGAAACTCATACCGGTTTTAGATGCCCTGCAATCCGGGGAGGGGCTTCCCTCCGCCATGGCGTCATGGGATCCCATGGAAAGAGAGCGCTGGCTCGACGTTCTGAATGCGCGTAAAGGGAGGTGTGTCGTTTCCGGTGTGGTGCGGCGTCTGTTTCGAAATGCAGGGGAGACCCTCAAACTAGGCGAAAGCATTCGGTTTCGCGTTCCATGTGCGAAAAGGGAGGCAACTGCAATGCCCGGCCCAACCCTGTGGCTGAATATGGAGCAACTGCAAAGAGCCCGATACATCGAGACGTTTTTGAATGAGGCGGATGGTGATGGCTTTCACGACGTTGCCGCCCATGGGGCAGGAACCGAACTCATCGAAACCCTGACCAGCACGCCCTATCGTAGCCTTTCCGATTGAACGTCATCCGAGGAGTATGCCAAGCAATCTCGGCGATAAAAACGGCAATGCGATCCAGAATAAAACCAGCCAGTCGCTCTCCGTATAAAGGCCAAATGCGCCAATCCCAAAAATGGCAAAGAAGACGATTTTCCATCTCGTTGTGTTCGGCAACCAAGTGGCGGGCGTCATGGGCGCCTCTCTTTCATGCGGAAATCAGCTGATGGGGCAACGCCCATGGCTCTATATGTGTTCGGAAAGCGCCGCCAAATTCGATCATCCGTTCAGCGACTTTCTTCGACCAGGGCAGCTCCTTCGTTCAATACGAAATCCTTGAACGCCTGTGCCGGAGGGCGGAGGGTTTTGGTCGCGCGATGAACCAAATACCACTGCCTGAGAATAGGTAGGCCAGGGATATCCAATTCGACCAGACGCCCTGTCTTGACCTCCAGCATCACCGCGTCCCGGGAAATCATGGCCAAGCCGAGTCCCGCCAACACCCCTTGCTTGAGCGACTCGGCCCCACTCATTTCAAGGGATGTTTTGACCTTGATCTCGTGTTCAGAGAAAAAGCGGAGCATCGCTCCGCGGGTGCCCGAACCCTTTTCGCGCATGAGAAAAACCTCATCGGCGAGGCGGGTGATGTCGATGTCCTTTTCGTTTGCAAGCGGGTGATCGGGTAAGGAAACGATAACAATAGGATTGTCGAGGAAGGCATTGGCGGAAAGCTTCTTGGTTTCTGGCGGCTGTCCCATGATTGCCATGTCGACCTTGCTTTCTACGAGTTCCCTCAACAGATCCTCGCGATTGGCGACACTCATCGCGACATTGACCTCGGGAAACCGCTCGCAGAAACACCTGAGGATGAAAGGGGAAAAGTAGTCGACCGTGGTCACGGTGGAAATGGTCAGCCGACCTCTTGGCGTCCCTTTGAGCGAATCCGCCTCGGCCTCGAACAACTCCAATTTCTCGATGACTTCTCGGGTCGGTTCCAACAGCCATCTGCCTGCCTCTGTCAACTCTATGTTTCGCCCGACTTTTTCCAATAAAGTCAGACCAATGGCCTCTTCGAGATTCTTGAGTTGGAAGGTAACCCCAGGCTGAGTGATGTTTGCTTCGCTTGCTGCTCGAGTGACGCTGCCAAGCCGAGCTACCGCTTCAAACAGAAGCAATTGCTTAAGTGTAAATCGCATGGTCCGCTCTTGGTATCTGCCTCTAATTCATAAGGTAGGCTTATGATATATTCTAAACGTTTTATTATATTCCCTCAAATTTTTTTGATAGAAATTTCGCCGTCAGACAGCCGGCATCCCATCAAAGACGACAAGACTGATAGGGGGGAGTTGGGCTTCGTCCGATTGCATCGATCGCGTAACAGAGAGGAAAACTCAAGATGGCCAAAACTTACAGCGCGGGTGTGAAAGAGTACCGCGAAACATACTGGATGCCGGATTACACCCCGGCCGAATCCGATATCCTGGCGTGCTTCAAGATCGTTCCGCAGGCAGGGGTGCCGCGTGAAGAAGCTGCCGCAGCCGTGGCGGCCGAGTCCTCCACCGGCACCTGGACCACCGTGTGGACCGACCTTTTGACTGACCTGGACTACTACAAGGGTCGTGCCTACGCCATTGAAGACGTGCCGGGCGACGAAGACGCCTTCTACGCTTTCATCGCCTACCCGATCGACCTGTTTGAGGAAGGCTCCGTGGTGAACGTGTTCACCTCCCTGGTCGGTAACGTCTTCGGCTTCAAGGCCGTGCGTTCGCTGCGCCTTGAGGACGTGCGCTTCCCGCTCGCCTACGTGATGACCTGTAATGGTCCGCCCCATGGCATCCAGTCCGAGCGTGACAAGATGAACAAGTACGGTCGTCCGATGCTGGGCTGCACCATTAAGCCGAAGCTCGGCCTGTCCGCCAAAAACTACGGTCGCGCCTGCTACGAAGGCCTGCGTGGCGGTCTGGACTTCACCAAGGATGACGAAAACGTCAACTCCCAGCCCTTCATGCGCTGGCGTGAGCGTTTCGACTATGTGGTCGAGGCCATCCACAAGGCCGAGGCCGAGACCGGTGAGCGCAAGGGTCACTACCTGAACGTTACCGCGCCGACCCCGGAAGAGATGTACAAGCGAGCCGAGTACGCCAAGGAACTGGGCGCACCGATCATCATGCACGACTACCTGACCGGCGGCTTCACCGCCAACACCGGTCTGGCCCAGTGGTGCCGCGACAACGGCATGCTGCTGCACATTCACCGTGCCATGCACGCCGTGCTCGACCGTAACCCGCGTCACGGCATCCACTTCCGCGTGCTGACCAAGGCCCTGCGCCTGTCCGGTGGTGATCACCTGCACTCCGGTACCGTTGTCGGTAAGCTGGAAGGCGACCGCGAAGCCACCCTCGGCTGGATCGACCTGATGCGTGACTCCTTTATCAAGGAAGACCGGTCGCGCGGTATCATGTTCGACCAGGACTGGGGCGCCATGCCGGGTGTTCTGCCCGTGGCTTCCGGTGGTATCCACGTCTGGCACATGCCGGCGCTGGTTAACATCTTCGGCGACGACTCCGTGCTGCAGTTCGGTGGCGGCACCCTGGGTCACCCGTGGGGCAACGCCGCTGGCGCTGCTGCCAACCGCGTGGCCGTCGAAGCTTGTGTCCAGGCCCGCAACGAAGGCCGCGAGCTGGAAAAGGAAGGCAAGGACATTCTGACCAACGCCGCCAAGTCCAGCCCCGAGCTGAAGGCTGCCATGGAAACCTGGAAAGAAATCAAGTTCGAGTTCGATACCGTTGACAAGCTGGACGTGTCGCACAAGTAAGCGCCCCGCCAAGACGATATTCGATACTGAACCAAGACATTAGGAGCTCAATAAGATGAGTGACGTACAAGACTATGCTTCCAGCCTTTCCGATGCGAAGAGCCGGAAGTTCGAAACCTTCTCCTACCTGCCGGAGATGAATGAAGAGCAGACCCGCAAGCAGATCGCCTACATCTGTTCCAAAGGCTGGAACCCGGCCGTGGAGCACTGCGAACCGGAGAACGCTTTCCAGAACTTCTGGTACATGTGGAAGCTGCCCATGTTCGGCGAGACCGACGTGGACCGCATCCTGGCCGAGGTGGAAGCCTGCCGCAAAGCGCACCCGAACAACCATGTGCGCCTGATCGGCTACGACAACTATGCCCAGTCCCAGGGCGCCTCGATGGTCATCCATCGCGGTGAGATCAAGGTCTAACGGCCTTTGTGATTGAAGCGGCGGTCGGGGGAGCCCCCGACCGCCTCTTTCAACTCCACCCTATTTATTCCATTAGACTCTTTTTTATTTGCGTCTTTCCAAGATATTACGCCCAGCAGGGAGGAGCCGACCATGCCTGACACCATCGATGCCACCGTTGACCGGGACCAATACCTGATCACCGACGAACCCTATTATCGGGCCGTCACCGATGAAGTGGCCATGTACGAAGCCGCCTACGACGCCCGCATGCCGGTGATGCTCAAGGGTCCGACCGGTTGCGGTAAATCGCGTTTTGTGGAGCACATGGCCTGGCGGCTGAAGAAGCCCTTGATCACCGTGGCCTGTAACGAGGACATGACGGCCTCCGACCTGGTCGGTCGCTACCTGCTCGATATCAACGGTACCAAATGGCAGGACGGTCCGCTGACCGTGGCCGCCCGCATCGGCGCCATCTGCTACCTGGACGAAGTGGTGGAAGCCCGTCAGGACACCACCGTGGTGATCCACCCGCTGACCGACCACCGTCGGGTGCTGCCGCTGGAGAAGAAGGGTGAACTGGTCACCGCTCACCCGGACTTCCAGATCGTCATTTCCTACAATCCGGGCTACCAGAGCCTGATGAAGGACCTGAAGCAATCCACCAAGCAGCGCTTCGCGGCCCTCGACTTCGATTATCCGGAGTCCGAGACAGAGGCCGAGATCATCGCCCACGAGGCCGACGTGGACGCGGGCGTCGCCGACAAGCTGGTGCAGGTGGCCCATCGCTCCCGCAACCTGAAGGGCCACGGCCTGGACGAAGGCATGTCCACCCGTCTGCTGGTCTACGCGGCCAACCTGATTGGCAAGGGCATCGCCCCCGCCGACGCCTGCAAAATGGCGCTGGTGCGTCCGCTGACCGACGATCCGGACATGCGCGACACCCTGGACGCCGCCGTCAACACCTACTTCTAAGCCAGAGGGGGATACCCTCATGAGCCGGGTAGAATTCACGGAATACCTGTCCTGCCTCCCGGATGACCATCCGCATCTGGAGGCGCTTGAGGCCACGTACCACGAAGCGGCGCGGATCATGTCGCCGCAGGGACTCGACCACTACCTCAAGGGGGTCGAGGCCATGTGCAGCCTCGGTCGCGGCGAGGACCTGCTGCTCTCCTATATCCAGGAGATGCCGCTGGTGGTCAAGGAAGTGGGCGAGGACATCATCACCGATGTGATCCACTCCTTGATGGGGCTCGCTTCCCACACATCGGCCACGGTAATTGTCCTGATGCTGCAGAACCTGCCATTGGCGGCGCAGCGCATGGGTGATGCGGAGGTGTTCCGAAACTACCTGAAGCTTATCCATCAACTGGCCGGCAAATCGCCGCGCGGACTCCGTCCGATGATGGAAAATCTGGATGAGCTGCTGACCAAACTGACCCTTGGCGGTTTGCGCCGCTGGGCCATGTGGGGTGCCCAGGCTCACCAGCGCGACCTGGATGGGCAGATGGCCTACTTCAGTCTGGAGAGCGAATCCTCCAAGGCAGTTTTGCAGCGGGAGCGGCGCGGGACTCTGTTCGTCGAGCACCAGCGCAAGCTGAACTTCTACCTGCGCGCCCTATGGGGCCGGGCCTTCTTCATGAAGCCGACCGCCGGAGACTATGAAACCCGCAAGGGTCTGCAGCCGTACATCGAGAACTGGTTCCTGCATCTGCCTGATGCCTTTGATGACTATCATGGGGTGCGGGGCATCGAGATCTATCGCGCTGCCGCTGCCCATTGCGCGGCTCATCTGATCTATACCACCGAGAATCTGTCCGCCGAACAGTTGACCGCCACCCACATGAAGTGCATCGACCTGTTCGAGGACGCGCGGGTGGAATACCTGGCCTGTCAGGACTTCCCCGGCCTGCAGAAGCTGTGGTTGCAGTTCTTCCGCGGTGAAAGGCAAGAGGGCGAGGAAGAGCAAAAGCTTCATTCGGCCATGGACCTGATGGTTCGCATGGCCCGCGCGCTGATGGACGACACCTATTCGGATCCCATCGACGAGGTCAACCAGCAGGCCGCCGCCTTCAGGACCGCTCTGGCCGAGCGGGCCGAAGACAACCAGATCAGCTGGGACGCCGGCATGGACTTCTATCACCTGATGGTGCGCGATGGCGTGCCTTCGGTGCGCGCCGTGAGCGATTTCCCCATCCCCTACCGAGATGATAACCGATATATCTGGGATTTCGACGAAGTGCTGTGGCAAGAGCAGGGGGTCGACTATATCCCGGCCACCCAAGGCCAGGTGCGCAAGCAGGTCAACCTGATGGAATTCATCAACGAGATCGACTGCGAGACGGCTGGCGACGATGCCCAGGAGATCTGGGTGCTGGGGACCGAGTTGTTCCCCTACGAGGACGCCGGCGAGGCGACCGTGTCGTGGAACGACATGGAGGGCAAAGAGCCGATATCCGAGCCCTTCCACTACGACGAATGGGACTATCATATTCAGTTGCACCGTCCCGACTGGTCGACGGTCATTGAGCGTCGCCAAGGGGTCGGCGATCCGGAAGTCATGGATGACATTCTGGTCAAGCACCGGCCCATTGCCTCGCAGATTCGCCATTTGATCGACGCCCTACAGCCGCAAGGGGTCGTTCGCCGACGAGGCTACGAGGAAGGCGAGGAATTGGACTTGAACGCCGCCGTGCGGGCAATGATCGATATCCGCCGGGGCACCATGCCCGATCCACGGATCAATATCCGCATCACCCGCCATATCCGCGATCTGGCGGTGGTTCTGTTGCTCGATCTGTCCGAATCAACCAACGAGGCCATCGACCAGGACCTGCCAGAACCGGAGGAAGGTCAGGAGGACGACCGTCCGACCATCCTCTCTTTGACCCGGGAATCCGCCGGGCTGCTGGCCTGGGCCATCGACAGCATCGGCGATCCCTTTGCCGTGCATGGCTTTGCCTCCGACGGTCGGCACGATGTTCAGTACTACCGGTTCAAGGACTTCGATCAGCCCTATGACGACGAATCCAAGTCTCGTCTGGCCGGAATGAAGGGGGGCCTGTCCACCCGCATGGGCACCGCCTTGCGTCATGCCGGATTCCACTTGACCCAACAGGCGGCACAGAAACGTCTGGTGCTGCTGGTCACCGATGGCGAGCCGGCGGACATCGACGAGCGGGACCCGCAATACCTCCGCCACGACGCCAAAAAAGCCGTGGAAGACCTGGCCATGCAAGGGATTCACACCTACTGCCTGACCCTGGATCCGCAGGCCGATCAGTACGTGTCGCGTATTTTTGGTGAAAACCGCTATTCCATCGTGGATAATGTGGAGAAACTACCGGAGCGGCTGCCTGCCGTGTTCGCCGCGCTGACCGGTTGACCCGACGGCCAAAAAGAGAGGAACGTGCCATGGACGTGGATATGGACGCCCGGCTGGCGGACATGCCCATCATGGCCCAGCGCGACGACCGCATTGAAGCGGACGTCTTCAATCTCTGGCGCCGGGCCCGCAACCGCTGGGGCGGTCCGATCCGGTTGGAGGGACTCGGTCTCAAGCAGATGGAGATGATCCTCACCGACCACTACTGGGTCTGTGTCGATGCCATCCGCTACGACTGCCCAGTGCTGGCCTGGGTGGAAATCGAGGACAAACAACGGAACTCGCTGCATCTGCCGATCCCCTGCAAACTGAACTATTACCACTTCGCCGCCTCGGCGGTGCGCCCGCGCGTTCTGGAAAAGGTCAAGTTTGCCCTGGACCAGATGTTGCGCGAGGCTGATTAGGAAACGGAACCAACGACCATGAGACAAATTCCTCCGAAAAAGTACGTCGGTATCTATAACGACATGTTCGGCGGCATGACCGATACCGGCAAGATCATCCGGGATGGCTGGGTGTTCGGCCACATCCCCGAATCCGAAACCTGCGAAGGATGGATGGTTCAAGGGATCCAAACCTTGTGGGACAAGGTCAACCAGAGTTGGGTCGATGTTGGATTTCGCGTGGACAATCTATCCCCGGAACAGCGCGAACGGTTCGACCGTATCCAAGCGGAAGCCGTTGAACGGGCCAAGAAGGCCGGTTGGGATCCTGAGCGGGATATCGAAGAAGACGAACCGGGAGAGTTGGACGTCGCGGACTCGGATTGATCTAGCAGGCTGCTGAAAAAGAGTTGTCCTACGGCCCGCCTCACCCTTCGTCCCTCGACAAGCTCGGGATGAGGAAGCTCAGGGTGAGGCGAACATGTTGAAAATTCAAAGGCCCTCATGCTGAGCTTGTCGAAGCATGTGTCGCCACAGGCTCGAAATCGGACTTTTTCAGATGGCGGTAATCGAGCAGTCAGGGATTGCCTAGACAGTCAGCTGGTCTCCACACTCGGTCTTGATCAAGTATCCGGGTCAATTCCTGGACATGGAACAGAGGAGACCAGCTATGGAGTATTTTGTTGGAATGGACGTATCGATGGCAAGCATTTCGATCTGTGAGATTGATGCAAAGGGAACCGTCATTCGCGAAGGCAAGGTGTCAAGCACACCCGAGGCGGTCGCCACTTGGCTCGAGGAAAGCGGGCGTGGCTTTGCGCGAATTGGGTTGGAAGCTGGCCCTCTGGCGCCTTGGCTGTACGCAGGACTGTCCAGTCGGGGCCTCCCTGTGATTTGTATCGAGACCCGGCAAATGAAGGCCTTTGCCAGCGCCAGCCCAGTCAAGACGGACCGTCGCGACGCCCGCTTGATCAGCCAGGCGATGCGGACCGGTTTGTACCGCGCGACCCACGTCAAGACCGCGCGCAGTCAGGAGCTCCGGATGGTGCTGACCCATCGGGAGACCCTGGTTCATCAGGTCCGTCAGTTGTCCAATACGGTACGAGGAACATTGAAAGCTTTCGGCCTCAAGGTCGGTATGGCGCGCGGACGCCTTTTCGCGGCGCGGGTTCGGGAATTGACGGCTGATAACCCGCACCTCAGCGCAGCCGCCGAGCCGCTCTTGCTTGCGCGCCAAGCCTTGCTCGAACAACTCGACAAGCTCGACCGGCAGGTTCATGCCGCTGCGCGCGATGATAGCGTTTGCCGGCGCCTGATGACCGTTCCCGGCGTCGGCCCGGTTACCGCCCTCGCTTTCAGGACAGGACTCGACGTGCCGGAACGGTTTCAAAAGTCGGTCATGGTCGGCGCCCACTTCGGGCTTGTCCCACGCAGATACGCCTCGGGAGAGCAGGACCGAAGCGGCCCCATCAGCAAGTGCGGAGATGCCATGGTTCGTTGGCTTTTGTTCGAGGCCGCCAATGCACTTCTCACTCGAACCCGCCGTTGGTCCTGGCTCAAACACTGGGGGCTCGCGGTCGCCAAAAGGCGCGGGATGAAACGCGCCAAGGTAGCCGTTGCCCGGCGTCTCGCCGTAATCATGCATCGCATGTGGATCGACGGCACGGACTTCCAGTACCGCAAGGAGGAGACCGCCATCTAAACACAACGAAAACCGAGATCGCCTGAAGGGCGGCCAGGACGCGTGGCGACGCGCGGGGCTCGGATGACAGCGCGCAGGCTGCAGTGGCGTAAGACCACGCTTTTCAGATTGCTGCACCCGATCCCCCTTGATCCCCATCATGCGGCGACGACGTCGACCGCGGACAGAAGCAAAGGGCGCCACATACCCCAGGTTCAAACCGACGGCTTGGAAATCAGCTTGACTCAAATGACTCGATTACAGAAGCAGCCTGCTAGATCACATCGTGATCGATTCCAATAAAGTCGCGCGGGTCCAACGGGTCCGATCGGACCCGACACGCGCTAAGCGACAGCCACCCAGCGATCCGTGCGGATCGACTGGAACAACGCCTCGATGACCCGCATATTGGCCAAGCCGTCTTCCAGCGGGAATTCAAGGGGCTCCTTGGAGCGAATGCAGCGGGAGAAATCTTCACCTTGCAGCCGATACTGATCGGTCTCGGCAATCCATTGTTCGGTGGCCGATGATCCATCCCGGGCCCCGGTTGAATCCACGAATATCCGCGTCCTTTGCTCCGATGGGGCATTAAACGGAATCTCCACTTCGATCCGTCCGGTGGTGCCCAACACCTGAACCCGCTGATGGGGCAACGCCTGGGTGGATATGGTGAATGAGACTTGGCCGATGCCGAAATCCAATAGGACGCTGGCCAGTCTGTCGGTGCCGAAAACCGGATCGACCTCGGCGGTCGCGATCACCCGCACCGGCTCCAGACCAAACAGATAGCGCGAGATCACCACCGGATAGACACCGATGTCATAGAGCGCGCCGCCGCCCGTGTCCGGTCGGTTGCGGATGTCCCGACCATCATCATTGTAAAAGGAGAACAGCGCCTGAATAGCGCGCAGGTCACCGATCTTGCCCGACCGAAGCAGATCCCGCACCCGATGCCATTGCGGATGATGACGGACCATGAAGGCTTCGCCGATGAGCACCCCCGCCCGGTCGCGAACCGCCAGTAACTCTTCGGCCTCGGCAACGCTCAGAGATAAGGGCTTCTCGCAAAGCACGTGCTTGCCTTTTTCCGCCGCCTTGATGGACCAAGGAACATGCAGGTGGTTAGGCAGGGGATTATAGATCGCTTCGATGTCCGGATCATCGAGCAAGGCTTCGTAGCTGTCATAGGCTCTGGCGATTCCTAGGTCCGCCGCGGCCTTTTTCACCTTGGCCCCATCCCGCGAGGCAATGGCCGCGACGGTGCAAAGGGGACTGCGCGCCATGGCCGGGATAACCTGCTCCAGGCCAATTTTCGCCGAGCTCAGAATGCCCCAGCGCACCGGGTTCACGGCAGGTTCTCCCGCAAGATGACCTCTACCCGCGGCATTACCGGGCTGACCATGCCGCCCCGGGTATGGTGATCAAATAGCAGGCGCAGCGCTTCCGCCGCCTCGTAATAGGGATTTTGGTCGAGAATGGCGTCGATGGTGCCATCGATCAGCCGGGGGCGGGTGTATTTATGCAAATCGTGCCCGATCACCACCAGATCCCGTCCGCTCGCCTTGACCGCATCGGCAACGCCCCGGATTCCGGCACCGATGCAATAGATTCCGCGCAGTTCCTCGTGCTCGGCCAGGATGCCCGAGGTGGCCCGGTGAGCCTCTTCGAAATGGTCGTGGGCCTCCCAGCGGCCCAGTATTTCCAATTGTGGAAAGTGCTCGCGCAGGGCATCGCTGAAACCCAGTTCCCGTTCCTGATGATCCCGGTAAGACAGATTGAGACTGCCTTCCACCACCGCCACGAGACCGCCCCTGGAACCGAGAAAGCGCCCCATGAGATACCCCGCCGTGCGCCCGGCGCTGCGATTGTTCAAACCCACGTATCCGATGGCCAAGGACCCCGACAGATTGGCAACCAGGGTGACCACCGGAACCCCGGCCTCGGTCACATCGTTCACCGCTTCCCGCACGACGGGGTTTTCCAAGGCGACGATGGCCAGGCCGTCGGATTTCGCCGCCACCCGACGTATGGAGTCGGCCAGCACTTGCGGATCAAATCCTTCGATACGATGGCAATAGACGGTCACGCCTTCTTCGGCCATGGATCGACCCGCGGCCAGGACGCCCTCTTCGAGCAGCGACATGAAGGTATTGGGGCCGCCGGGCAGGATGAAATCGAACCGTAGCGCCCCACGAGTCATTTCCACGCCATTGAACCCCGCTTGCCCCTCGAGCGCATGGATGGCGTCCCAGACTCGTTTCGAAGTGCGCTCGCTCACGCCAGGGCGTCCATTCAAGACCCGATCGACGGTGGCGATTCCCACACCGGCTTCGCGGGCAATATCGGTCTGACGCACTTTAGCGCGGGGCAAGACAGCGGTCCTTCAAATGATCAATCGAGTCGCTCATGATGAGTCACAGTACCTCGAATTGAGACGGAAATCAATCCATCAAAACCAATCAAATACCATCAAACTCGCCTCATTTATTAGATAAACATAATTGATATTTATGGAATAATGTGGACAATCAAGGGGTTACCAATAGATGATGGGTTGGATTGGTTTTGATGTGCTTTGTAGTTGACCATTGATGAATTGTCCATCATCATAAAGGGGCCTGCAATGTGGCGAGTCTCAATTACCGATTTATCGGCCAGGCAAGCAAGGAAACCGAAGGGTGTATTTGGGATTAGATATCGGCACTTCGGGGGTCAAGGCCGTTTTGGTGGATGGGGACCAATCCATCCTCGCCGAGGCCTCCACACCGCTGAGGGTCGAGCGCCCCCACCCGCAATGGTCAGAGCAAGACCCTCACGGTTGGTGGACAGCGGTCGAAGGGGCGGTCACCAAGCTGCGGACCAGCCACCCCACGGAGATATCCGGCGTCCAAGGAATCGGCCTTTCAGGTCAGATGCATGGGGCAACCTTGCTGGACAAGGATCATACTGTTTTGCGTCCGGCCATCCTGTGGAATGACGGACGCTGTGGCGATCAGTGCAAGACCCTGGAGGCCCGGGTAACCGACAGCCGCACCCTCACCGGCAACCTGGCCATGCCGGGATTCACCGCCCCGAAACTGTTGTGGGTGGCCGAGCACGAACCGGAAATCTTCGCCAAAGTCGCGCTGGTACTGCTGCCCAAGGACTATGTGCGGCTCCGCATGACCGGTGAGGCCGTTTCCGAAATGTCGGATGCCGCCGGGACCTTGTGGCTGGACGTGGCGGCGCGGGATTGGTCGGATTCCATGCTCGCAGCCTGTGGTCTCACCCGCGATCACATGCCCCGTCTGATCGAGGGCAGCCAGTCGTCCGGCACGTTGCGCCCCGACATTGCCGAGACCTGGGGCATGAGCCCTCATGTGGTGGTCGCGGGCGGTGCCGGAGACAATGCCGCCGGGGCCATTGGCATCGGCGCCGTGGCCCCGGGCCGAGCGTTCCTGTCTCTGGGCACCTCCGGCGTCTACTTTCTTTCCAATGCCTCCTATAGTCCCAATCCGGCCCTGGGCGTCCACGCCTTTTGCCATTGCCTGCCCGAGACCTGGCACCAGATGAGTGTCATCCTCAGTGCGGCCTCCTGCCTGTCTTGGGTGACCCGCCTGACCGGTCACGACAACGAGGCCGCCCTCCTTGAGGAGATCGCGCGAGACCCGGGTCCTGACTCGGATTTGGTCTTTCTGCCTTATCTTTCCGGCGAGCGCACACCGCTCAACGATCCCAATGCCCAAGGTGTGTTCTTCGGCCTCAGCCACGATACCCGCCCGGCGACCCTGGGCAGGGCCGTATTGGAAGGCGTTGCCTTTGCCCTGGCCGATGGACAGGACGCGTTGGGTGTGAATGGAACCGGCATCGAGAGCATTTCGGTCATTGGCGGCGGCGCGCGCTCCGACCTATGGGGAGACATTCTCGCAGCTACCCTGGATCAGCACCTGACCTATCACGTCTCAGGCGAAGTTGGCCCCGCGTTCGGCGCGGCACGGCTTGGGCGCCTGGCGGTCACAAATGAAGATCCCATCACTCTTTGCACGGCGCCCGCCGTCCTGCGGACGGTCACACCCGATCCCACCCTGGCCGAAGCCCTGGCTCCCAAAAGAGAGCGCTTCCGCCGCCTGTATCCTCTTCTCAAGGAAGAATTCGCCCGGAGGCCCGCATGAGCTACTTCAGTCAAATTCCCAAGATCGTCCATGAAGGCCCCGACAGCGACAACCCTCTGGCCTTCCGCTGGTACGACCCGGACCGCCTGGTCATGGGGAAGCGCATGGAAGATCACCTACGCTTCGCTGTCTGCTATTGGCATACCTTCTGCGGCACCGGCCTTGATCCGTTTGGCGGCGATACCTTTGAACGCCCCTGGTTCGGCGCGGGCGACTCCATGGCCCTGGCCCGCCTCAAAGCCGAAGCGGCGTTCGACCTGTTTGATATTCTGGGCCAGCCTTTTTTCAGCTTTCATGATCGGGACATCGCGCCGGAGGGAACCACCTTGGCCGAGTCCAATGCCAACGTGAATGCCATCGCCGATCTGTTTGCCGACAAGATGCGAGACCGCCCGACCCGTCTTCTTTGGGGCACGGCCAATCTGTTTTCCAACCGGCGCTTCATGGCCGGTGCGGCCACCAATCCGGACCCGGACGTGTTCGCCTATGCAGCGGCACAGGTCAAAAACGCCATGGATGTCACCCATCGCCTAGGCGGTGCCAACTATGTGCTGTGGGGCGGTCGCGAAGGCTACGAAACCCTGATCAACACCAATATGGGTCAGGAATTGGATCAGATGGGCCGGTTCCTCAATCTGGTGGTCGAATACAAGCACAAGATCGGCTTCCAAGGCGCCATCTTGATCGAACCCAAGCCTCAGGAACCCACCAAGCATCAATACGATTTCGACGTGGCGACGGTCTACGGTTTCCTCCAGCGCTATGGCCTTGAGAATGAGGTGAAAATGAACATCGAGGTGGGTCACGCGGTCCTCGCCGGGCATAGCTTCGAGCATGAAATCGAGACCGCGAACGCCCTGGGTCTCCTTGGCTCCATCGATGCCAACCGAAACGACTATCAGTCCGGCTGGGACACCGACCAGTTCCCGATGAATCATCCAGAGATGGCACTGGCCTACTATTTCATCTTGCAAGGCGGCGGCTTCACCACCGGCGGCACGAACTTCGATTCCAAGCTGCGGCGCCAATCCCTCAATGCCGAGGATCTGGTGATCGCCCATGTGGGCGGCATGGATACCTGCGCCCGGGCCCTGTTGGCCGCCGCCGCCATGATCGAAGAAGGCGGTCTGGCCCAAGCCCTTGAGGACCGTTATGCCAAATGGCAACTGCCGGAAGCCCGGAAGATTCTAGGTGGCGAGTACGATCTGGCGGATATCGCCGACTATGTGGCGCGGGCCAATATCAATCCGCACCCAGTTTCGGGCCGCCAGGAAGCTTTGGAAGTCCATATCAACCGGTTTATGTGAGGTCGGCATGAGACCTGTTCCGCTCCCTCCCCTATGGATGGCCCTCGTTATTTTGGCGATGGGCAGTCTGCCTGCAACGGCAGCGGTCATCGGGGATGAGCGGGTGGTGACCGCCCCCCTGACCCGGGACCAGGCGGCCGCCATGCCCATCGAACAACTGGTGGCGCGTGGCCGTGCGCTGTTTTCCGCCAAATTTTCCTCCCTGGACGGAGCCGGGCGTCCGGCGGCGACGGGGGCCATCGTGCCGACCGTCGCCGAACCGGGTGTTCTGCCCCGTTTCTTCCGGACGGCGGGGGCCGATTCCAATGCCTGTCGAGGCTGCCACAATGATCCGGTGGCCGGGGGAGCCGGAGAATTCGTCGCCAATGCCTTTGTCTCCGAGGGCTTCCAAGACGCCGATTTCGATACGGTCGATGCGCAATTCTCCAACGAGCGCGGCACCCCCGCGCTGCATGGCAGTGGGCTGGTGGAACTGCTGGCCCGGGAGATGACCGGCGAATTGCGGGCCCAACGCCTGGACGGTGCCCAACAGGCCCGTCGGTCGGGGCAACCGGTAACGATCCCCTTGAAGGCCAAAGGTGTTTCTTTCGGATCCCTGACCATCGCGCCGGACGGCTTTGTCGATTTCAGCGAGTTGGAGGGCATCGACCAGGACCTGATCGTCCGGCCCTTCAGTCAAAAGGGTGTCTTCACCTCCTTGCGCCAGTTCACCGTCAATGCGTTGAACGCCCACCACGGCATGCAGGCGACGGAGCGCTTCGGCCCCCGCTATACCGACAGCGAGGACTTCGACAAGGATGGTGTGGTTCGAGAAATGAGCGAAGGAGACGTGACCGCGCTGGTCGCTTTCCAAGCCACTTTGCCGCCACCAAAGGCTTCGAGCGGCGACGGCTTGGCACTGTTGAAGGATCTCGGCTGCGCGACCTGCCATATTCCGACCCTGCCCCTGGACTCGACCCGCTTTAGCGAGCCCAATCCGTTCAACCCGGCAGGCAATCTGCGCGGCGCGGAGACCGAGCCGGTGATCATCGACCTGGTCACCGCGGGTCTTGAGCGAGACGCCGAGGGCCGCGTTTTGGTGGCGCTGTTTTCAGATCTCAAGCGCCATCGCATCGCCGATGATGAACGCCCCCACTACGCCAACGAACTCCTCAGCCAGCGTTTTGTCAGTCGTGACGTATTTTTGACCGCTCGGTTGTGGGGTGTGGGCAGCACCGCCCCCTATGGCCATCGCGGCGATCTGACCACCCTGCACGAGGCAATCATCCATCATGGTGCCGAAGCCACCGACTCCCGGCGCGCCTATGAAGCCTTGGGGGAACAGGATCGGCGCCGGGTGATCGGCTATTTGCAATCCCTGCGACTCGGGGGGGGATTGCCATGATCAGGCGTCTGAGCCTTGCCATTGCCTTGCTTTATGCCGACCCGGCGGGCGCTCTTGACGCGCCGAAATATGCCAATGAAACCAAGTCCTCCGGCATCACCCATGTCTATGATGGGGGCTGGGAATTCTTTGTCGGTGGCGGACTGGCCACCTTCGACTGCAATGCCGACGGGCGGCCCGATATGTACATGGCGGGCGGAATCAATGCCGCCAAGCTATACCGCAACGTCAGCGCGGTGGGCGGCTCCTTGCGCTTCGAAGCCGTGCGTGATCCGGTGCTCGACCTGACCCAGGTCATCGGCGCCTATCCCCTGAACGTGGATGGCGATGCGCACCAGGATTTGATGGTGTTGCGGGTGGGCGAGAATCATCTGCTGCGCGGCCTGGGCGATTGCCGGTTTGAAAAAGCCAATGATGGCTGGGCTTTTGATGGCGGCAAGGCCTGGTCCACCGCTTTCACCGCCCGCTGGGGCAACGGGGACGCCTGGCCAACCATTGCCGTGGGCAACTATGTGGACCGGGACAAGCCGGGCTCGCCCTTCGGCACCTGTCACGACAACCACCTTTGGCGTCCGGCCAATGGGGCTTTTGGCCCGCCTGAGACTCTCGCTCCCGGCTATTGTTCCTTGTCGGCGCTGTTCAGCGATTGGAATAAAGATGGCAATCCCGATCTTCGGCTGACCAACGACCGGCAGTATTACCGGGGCGGCCAGGAGCAACTCTGGACCGTTCCATCCAAGGGTCGGTCCCGGGCCTTCTCGCGCCGCGACGGCTGGCGCAAGTTGACCATCTGGGGCATGGGCATCGCCACTCACGACATCAATGAAGATGGCTACCCGGACTATTTCCTGACCTCCATGGGCGATAACAAGCTGCGGGTCCTGACCCGGGGTGCCGATCAGCCCAGCTACGGCGACGAGGCCGGCAAGCGTGGCATGACCGCCCATCGCCCCTATGCCGGAGGCAGTGTACATCCGTCGACGGCTTGGCACGCCGCCTTTGCCGACGTCAATAACGACAGCTTCACCGATTTGTTCATCGCCAAGGGCAATGTGGAAGCCATGCCCGATTTCGCCGCCGAGGACCCCAATAACTTGCTGCTCGGCCATCCGGACGGACGCTTCACCGAGGCCGCCCCCGAAGCCGGAATTGTCACCTTCGCCAAGGCGCGGGGCGCCTCGGTGGCCGATTTCAATCTCGATGGCCTGCCGGATCTGGTGGTGGTCAACCGCAAAGGGCCCGCTGAGGTCTGGCGCAACGTCGGACGCGGTACCGCCGAAAAACCGGTCCCCATGGGCAATTGGTTACAGATCCGGCTGGATCAGGACGGCGGTAACCGCCACGGGGTAGGCGCCTGGATCGAGGTTCGGATCGGGGCGCGGACCTTGCGCCGTGAAGTGACCATCGGCGGCGGTCATGCCTCCGGCCAAACGGGCTGGATCCATTTCGGCACCGGTGTCGCCGAGCGGGCCCGCGTGCGGGTCAAATGGCCAAATGGGGAATGGAGCGACTGGATCCGTCTTTACACCAATCAATTCGCCAAGATCGTGCGCGGCCAAAGCCTGGCACGGGTTTGGCTGCCGCCGGAGGGATAAATCGACCCTTTTGTTTCCCAAAAGCGGCTTCCGCCACCAACAAGAATAAAACGTATCAAACATAATCTTGCATAGGAGAGGACTAAGATCATGAGAGGACTGAAACTGCTTTCCACCGCCCTATTGGGCATGGCGACAGCCGTGGCCTTTACGGGCATCGCCGCCGCCGCCGACCTGATTGTCGGCGTCAGCTGGTCCAACTTCCAAGAAGAACGTTGGAAAACCGATGAAGCCGCCATGAAATCCGCCCTATCGGCGGGTGGCGCCAAATATATCAGTTCCGACGCCGGAGGTTCGGCGGAGAAACAATTGGCGGATGTTGAGAGCCTGATCGCCCGGGGCGCCCAGGCGCTCATCGTGCTGGCCTGGGACTCCGATGCGGTCTTGCCCGCCATCGCCAAGGCCCAAGCCGAGGGTATTCCCGTGCTCGGCTATGACCGCCTGATCGAAGCGCCGGGCGTGTTCTACCTGACCTTCGACAACGTCGAAGTGGGCCGCATGCAGGCCCGGGCCGTCTATGCGGTGCAACCCAAGGGCAACTATGTCTTTATCAAGGGAGCGTCCACTGATCCCAATGCGGACTTCCTGCATGGCGGACAAGTTGAAGTGCTCAAGGATGCCATTGCCCGGGGTGACATCAAAATCGTCGGCGAACAATACACCGACGGCTGGAAGCCGGAGAACGCCCAACGCAACATGGAACAGATCCTGACCGCCAATAACAACAAGGTGGACGCGGTCGTTGCCTCCAATGACGGCACCGCTGGTGGCGTGGTGGCGGCGCTGACGTCGCAGGGCATGGAAGGCATTCCGGTGTCCGGCCAGGACGGCGATCACGCGGCCCTGAACCGCGTGGCGCGTGGTTGGCAGACGGTTTCGGTCTGGAAGGATGCCCGCGAACTGGGCAAGGCCGCCGGTACAGCCGCCTTGCACTTGGCCAAGGGTGAGATGGTCCCCGGCTCGATCAAATGGAATGGGGGTGCCAAGGGTATCGAAATGGATGCCATCTTGTTGCCGCCGGTTCCGGTGACTCATGATAAACTGAACCTGGTGATTGATGCGGGTTGGGTTTCCAAGGCCGTGGTCTGCCAAGGCGTGACCATGAATGTCCCGGCCGCCTGCAAATGAGGTGAATAGCTGATCTGGGCGCGGGGCGCCATTGGCCGTCCCCGCGCCCAACAAAAAAACAATGACTGGGAGGAAACCGCCATGACGGAATCAAGCGGAGCAGGCCAACCCAAAGCCGAACCGGCCTGGGCCTCCTTCCTGAAGATGGCCGAAATCGACACCCGTATGGTCGCCATGGTCGCGGTCCTTGTGGCTGTCTGGTTCGGGCTGCACCTGATGACCGACGGTATCTTTTTGACGGCGCGCAATCTGTATAATCTGGCCGTCCAAAGCTCCGTGGTGGGGATCATGGCCACCGGCATGGTGCTGGTCATCGTCGCCCGTCACATCGATTTGTCGGTGGGCTCGGTGATGGGTTTCACCGGCATGATCATTGCCTGGCTGCAAGTGGATGTATTCCCCATCGGCACCGCCTGGAACTGGCCCAGCACTATTATTCTGGGCTTGATCATGGGCGGAGTCATCGGAGCCTTTAATGGCTATTGGGTCGCCTATCGCGGCATTCCCGCTTTTGTCGTCACCCTGGGTGGGCTGTTGATGTTCCGCGGTGGCGCCTTCCTGGTCACCGACGGTCGCACCGTCGCCCCCATGGATCCCACCTATCAATTGCTTGGCGGCGGTATTGATGGTTCCATCGGCCCCACCTGGAGCTGGATATTCGGGCTGGTGGCCATCGGATTGGTGGCTTTCTTAGCCTGGCAAAACCGGCAGAGCCGCCTCAAACACGGATTCCCAACCAAGCCCGTGGTGGTCGAGTGGGTCATGGTGGCCATCTGGGCGGTGCTGATTGTCGGCTTCGTCTTGGTGATGAATTCCTATACCAAGCCCCGCAGCGATATCCCGCGCGGCATCCCGGTGCCGGTCCTGATTCTCATCGCCGTGGTGGTGGGCATGAGCCTGATTTCCAAAATCACCCGCTTCGGACGCTATGTGTTCGCCATGGGCGGCAATCCCCGGGCGGCGGAATTGTCCGGCATCGACGTCAAAAAGACCACCATGATGATCTTTATGATCATGGGCGTTCTCTGTGGCATTGCCGCCGTGATCACCACCGCGCGGCTGAACGCCGGGGCCAATTCCATGGGCATGCTGGCCGAACTCTCGGTGATCGCCGCGGCGGTCATCGGTGGCACGTCGCTGGCAGGCGGCGTGGGCTCCATCGCCGGAGCGATTCTTGGCGCAGTGATCATGCAGAGCCTGGAAAACGGCATGGTGTTGATGGGGGTCTCCAGCGCCATGCGGCAGGTCATCATCGGACTGGTGCTGATTCTCGCCGTCTGGTTCGACACCATGTACAAAAAAAATCAGCGCTGAGGAGAATGGAAATGGACAAGACTCCTCTGGTCGAGATCAAGAACATCCACAAACGCTTCGGCGGTGTTCACGCGGTCAAAGACGTCTCCATCGATTTGTACCCGGGTGAAGTGGTGGGCGTGCTGGGCCACAATGGCGCTGGCAAATCGGTTTTGATGTCCATGCTATCTGGCGCCCTGCCCCATGATGAAGGCGATATCTTGGTGCAGGGCAAGAAGGCGGAGATCGGAAATCCGCGCGATGCCCGCAAGTACGGCATCGAGACCATCTATCAGACCCTGGCCCTGGCCGATAACCTCAACGCCCCGGCCAACCTGTTCCTGGGCCGGGAAATCCGCACCAAATGGGGCACGTTGGACGATGATTCCATGGAGGCCGAGGCGCGGGAAATCCTTTATCGGCTGAATCCCAACTTCAAAAACATCAATGATCCGGTGATCAACATGTCCGGCGGCCAGCGCCAGGTGGTGGCCATTGGTCGGGCGATCTATTTCGATGCCCGCATCTTGATCATGGATGAACCGACAGCCGCCTTGGGACCATCCGAAACCGCCATGGTCGCCGATCTGACCAAGCAACTGCGCTCCGAAGGCATCGGCATCTTCCTGATCAGCCACGACATGCATGATGTGTTCGATCTGTGCGATCGGGTCATGGTGATGAAAAACGGCCAAAGCGTCGGCCTGCATCCCATTGACGAAGTCACCAAGGACGATGTTCTCAGCCTGATTATCCTGGGGCAACTGCCCGCGGACTGGGAACCCAGAAACAAGAGGGTGTGATGCGATACAGAACTTTTGGCGACACCGGCGTTTCCATATCGGAAATCGGCCTTGGCACATGGCAATTGGGCGCCGAATGGGGCGATGTTTCGGATAGCCAAGCCCAGGCCATCTTGGATACGGCACGCGATGCCGGCATCTCCTTTTTTGATACGGCCGATGTCTATGGGCTGGGACGAAGCGAAGAACGGATCCGGACGTTCTTGAGCCGCTGTTCCAAACCTGTTTTCGTGGCCACCAAGCTGGGCCGCTTTCCAGAGCCCGGCTGGCCGGAGAATTTTACCTTCGAGAGCTTCCGAACCCATGTGGAAGCCTCGCTGACGCGGCTCGGAGTCGAGGCCCTGGACCTCACGCAGATGCATTGCATTCCCACCGAGGTATTACGCGACGGGGCCGTGTTCGACCACCTTCGACGCCTGAAAACGGACGGCAAGATCAAGGCTTTCGGGGTCAGTGTCGAGACCGTGGAAGAAGGGCTGATCTGCCTGGAGCAAGAGGGGGTTACCTCGTTGCAGGTGATCTTCAACATGTTTCGACAGAAACCGGCTCGCGAGCTTTTCGATCTGGCCAAGGCCAAGGGCGTGGCGATCATTGCCCGGGTACCCATGGCCAGCGGGTTGCTGTCGGGAAAATTCACCGTCGATCAGACCTTTGACAAAGACGACCACCGCACTTTCAACCGTGACGGCGCCGCCTTCAACGTGGGCGAGACCTTCGCGGGCCTACCGTTCGAAAAGGGCGTCCGACTGGCCGATCGGCTGAAGGACATGGTGCCCGAGGGCCTGTCCCTGGCAGACATGGCGCTACGTTGGATTTTGGACCATGACGCCGTGAGCACGGTGATTCCTGGCGCCACCCGTCCGGAACAGGCCTTAAGCAATGCCCGGGCCTCCGACCTGCCCCCACTGGGCGCGGACCTGCATGCGCAACTCGCGGCCTTTTATGACAGCGATATCGCGGAGCATATTCGTGGGGCCTACTAAAGCCTTTCGCGTTTAATATGACCCATTGTGATGGTCAGACGCGAACCTTTTGGACAAGCCAACCTGTTCCACCTGAACGCGGGCGGAAGCTGGCGAATCACCTTGACTAATTTCGGCGCCGCCCTCGTCGCTTGGCACATGCCCGACGGGGATGGGCAGGCGGGGAATATCCTTCTCGGTTTTGACGATTTCCAGGACTACCTGGACGATGACCAGTTCACGGGGGTCATCGTGGGACGATTTGCCAATCGCATTGCCCAAGGGCGGTTCAACTTCGCGGGAACCCCTTACCTCCTGCCCCGCAATGACAGCCCCAACCACCTGCATGGGGGCCCGGACGGCTTTCATCGCCGCGTCTGGGAGGCGGATGTTTTTGAACGATCAGATCATGTAGGAGTCCGCTTCGGTTTGCTTTCGCCCCATGGAGATCAGGGCTATCCGGGAACCCTAACCGTGAGGGCGCACTATCGCCTGTACACCGAGGACCGGCTGACCCTCGATCTGGAGGCCGACAGCGACCGGCCCACCTTGGTCAATTTGGCCTGCCATGCCTATTTCAATCTGGCTGGTGGCGGCAGCGTTCTGGATCACCGGATACAGGTCCATGCGAGCCGGTACCTGCCCATCAACGAGGCCTGCTTACCCACCGGCGAAATCCGTTCAGTGGAAGGGAGCGCATTGGATCTGCGTCGCCCGCAAAGCCTGAGAGGGGTCCTGTCCAGAGAGGATCAACAATTGACGATGGCCGGGGGGGTGGATCATTGCCTGGTCGTCGATGGTCATCCCGGTGAGCTGCGGCCCGCTGCCAACGTTGAAGATCCGGCGTCGGGGCGACGCCTGCGGGTGGCCGCCACCCAGCCGGGGGTGCAGGTCTATAGCGGCAATAACCTGAAAGGCATGCCTTTCAAAAAACATGCCGGATTATGCCTGGAAACCCAGCATTTTCCCGACAGCCCTAATCAGCCAGGGTTCCCCTCGACGGTGATCGACCCGGATCATCCCTACCGGGAGCGAATGGTCTTCACCTAGATCACGTCGTGTTTGATCGGATTCGATCAAACACGAAAAACGTGATCGATTCCAATAAGGGCGCGCGTGTCTAGCGGGTCCGATTGGACCTGACACGCGCTAGAGGCCGCGGATCACTCGACATGGGTTGCCCGCCGCCACCACACCCGGCGGCACGTCCTTCATGACGACGCTGCCGGCGCCGATGGTGGTGTCCTCGCCGATGGTCACCCCGGGGCCGATGATGGCTCCGGCGCCGATCCAGGCCCGGTTGCCAATGGTGATGGGATAGGCCAGTTCCGGTCCGGCCACCCGTTGCTCCGCGTCCAACGGGTGAGTGGCTGCCGAGAGGGTGACATTGGGGCCGAGCTGGGTCTGGTCGCCGATGCGCACATGGTTGCAATCCAGGATGATGCAATTGAAGTTCATATAGACCCCGCGCCCTAGGGATATTTGGCTGCCGTAGTCGCAGTGGAATGGCGGTTCGATCCAGGTCCCTTCCCCCATGACCCCCAACAACTCATTGAGCAACAAGCGGCGCTCGTCGATGGCATCGGGTTCCGAGAGGTTGTAGGCCCGGGTCAACCGCCGTGCCCGCAAACGCAGGGCGACCAACTCCGGGTCGGAGGCGTCATAAAGATCGCCGCCGAGCATCTTTGAAAGTTCGGATATCGTGCCGGTCGGCCGCATGGCGCCACCTCCTCCTTGATAGATCAGACGTGATCTAAAGCCTTTCGCGATTAATATGACCCATTTTGATGGTCTCCGGTGAGTCGAAACGCCAGGAAAGGTCCCGAAAGCGATGCGGCGCATCGGTGAGGGAGCTTGACGCTGCGGGCGGCCACCGGAGGCCACTGGAGACCACCCTGCGGGCCGATCCTTTTGCCTAAGGGGAGCGTTCGCGCGCGCCCGCTACGCCCTGCGCGCTACGCCTGCCCCTGAGCCAAAATGATTCGGTCAGAAGGGGTCATATGAAGCGCGAAAGGCTCTAAGAGGCGGATTTAAAAGTATCCTTTAGATATCAAGGCAGTAGATTTTTGATCTGGCCAGGAAAGGCCGACGACACGGGGCGGCGCCCCGTTAGGAGGTCTTGACGCCGCCAGAGCGGAAATATACGCCCTCGAGATCAAAGGAATACTTTTGAATCCGTCTCTAACAGGCTACTGAAAAAGTGTTGTCCTACGGCCCGCCTCGCCCTTCGACAAGCTCAGGGTGAGGCTAACATGTTGAAGGTTCAAAGGTCCTCATGCTGAGCTTGTCGAAGCATGTGTCGCCACAGGCTCGAAATCGGACTTTTTCAGCAGCCTGTTAGACCTTGGTTTGTCTCGGATGGGTGGAACTCACGGTAATCCCCGCCACGATCAAAACCAAACCGCCGACCAGTATAACCGTTATACCTTCCCCCAGCACCCAGGCGGAGGAAGAAAGCCCGACCACGGGAATCCCCTGGGAAGCAATGGCGGTGATGGTGGCAGGCAGCACCCGCGCCGCGCCGATGTAGCACCAAAAGCACAAAGCCGTGGCGATCAGGCCGTTGTAGAGCAGGATCCAAGGGAGGGATCCATCCAGCGGCAGAACCGGCGCGCCTTCACCCACGAATGAAATCCCGGCCAGGAAAACGCCGCCGATCAGCAATTGCCAGGGCAGCAAGGAAAGGTGGGGACGCTTCCAGCCATGGGACCGGATATGCACGATCACCCCGGCCCACAGCAAGGCCGAGACCAACAACATGCCGTTGCCCAGAGTGTCGCCGTTCCAGCCCCAGGGAAAGGTTAGCGGATTGAAAAGCAGGGCAATGCCCGCCATGCCCAACCCAACCCCGAGTATTTTGCGCCACGTCAGGACTTCGGCCAGAAACAGCGCGGCCAAGGGAGCGGCCCAGATGGGCGTGGTATAGGCCAACACGGCGGCCCGGCCCGGATCAACGAATAAAAGCGAGGAATGCAACAAGGCGATGCAGCCGCCAATCTGCACCAACCCGACACTCAGCAATACCGGCAGTTCCGAGCGGGTTGGAAAGCTCAGTCTCCCTTGCAGCGCCAGAATCGCGAACAAGGCTGCCCCACCCAGCAAAACCCGATAGGCGGCGAACCACAAAGGACCGATATGATCCATGCCGAGTTTCATGATCGGCCAGTTGATGCCCCAGAAGAACACCGCGACTCCCATGAGAATCCAGGCTTTGCGGAGGTCTGCTGTCATGCCGGGTCCGATCGAAGAGGGCGGGAACTAGACCTGTGTATCACCCGCGACAAGCCGCCGCGAGCGCCGATTGCCTTGACGGCTTGCTCCCCGCGCCCAAGGATAGGGGGAAAGGCAACGGGAGTTATGGGACATGGAACCCACGGAAGATCCACTGGTCACGGCGCGAACCTGGATCCAACAGGGAATCAATATCGCCTTGGCAACGGTGGTGGAAACCTGGGGCTCGGCGCCGCGCCCGGTGGGCAGCCATATGGTGATCAACGACCGGGGCGCCTTTGCCGGCTCGGTGTCCGGCGGCTGTATCGAGAATATCCTGGTTTCCGAAGCCTTGGAGGTGATCGCCGAAGGGGCCCCGCAATCCTTGTCCTACGGAGTCAGCACGGAGCAGGCCCAAGAGGTCCGATTGGCCTGCGGCGGCACCATCAAGATTTTCTTGGAAAGGTTGGACGAGCCCAGCTTGCTGGATCGGTTGATTACAGCCCGGCCGCTCGTGCGGGTGGTCGACCTTGGCAGTGGCGCTTGGGCGACTCTCGACGAAGAGACCGCGGCGGGATTGCTCACCCTTTCCGAGGGCAACCGCTCCGCTGCCATGGATCTGTTGCGGCAGGATCGCTGTGGCCTGTTGCCCGATGAGGAGCGGGATTTGATGGCGGTTTCCTATTCGAAACAGCCGCGACTGATCGTCGTCGGGGCGGTGCATATCGCGCAGGCTCTGGCCCCCATCGCCGCCTCGATCGGGTTCGAGACCATCGTCGTCGATCCCCGCCCCGCCTTTGCCCGTGCCGACCGGTTACCGGGGGTTGCCGTCCGCACCGACCGACCCGAGGCGGCCTTGAAAGACCTGGACTTGGATGACCGAACCGCCGTGGTGGCCCTGGCCCATGACCCCATGCTCGATGACCCGACCTTGAAAGGGGCGCTGGATTCTCAGGCGTTCTATATCGGCTGTCTGGGCAGCCGGAAAACCCATGCCAAACGACGTCAACGCTTGCAAAATGCCGGGTTCGATGAAGCGGCCTTGGATCGGCTGCATGGGCCCATTGGCCTGGATATCGGTGCCCGGTCGCCAGAGGAAATCGCCATCTCCATCCTGGCCGAGGTTATCGCCGCCCGGCGGGGCAAGGATCCGCGCAGATGAAATTCGGTTCCTTTCCCCTGGCCGAGGCCGAAGGGTTGATCCTGGCCCATTCCCTACGCCTTATTGACTTTTCGTTCAAGAAAGGCCGCTTGCTGTCCAAGGAGGATATATCACGGCTTGAAAAAGCAGGATTGACCCATGTTGGCGCCGCCCGGTTGGACCCAGGAGACATGCGTGAGAACGCCGCCGCCGAAGCGGTCGCCCGGGCCTTGGCCGGAGCGGGGCTGAGCCTGGCGCCATCTCAGGCCGGACGCTGTAATGTTTTGGCCGCCCGGCATGGTCTTTGCCAGGTGGATGGGGCAACCATCGACGCGGTCAATCGGCTGAACACGGGCGTGGTCATCTCCACCCTTGCGCCCGACCGGGTGGTGGGGGCCGGACAGGTGGTAGCGACGGTCAAGGTCATTCCCTATGCCGTCGCCGAGGCCGACGTCACCACCCTCTGCGCGCGACTGGATGCGGGGCGGGCGATGATGGTCCATCCGTTCCAACCGCTGCGGGTGGGACTGATCCTGACCGAGATTCAAGGCACCAAGGCAAGTCTGGTGAACAAGGCCGCCTCGGCCATTTCCGGGCGGGTCGAAACATACGGCAGCCACCTGTACCGCCAGGTCCAAACACCTCATGACGTCGTAGCGGTGGCCGAGGCCATCGGCGACTGTCAGCGCGATGGCGCCCAGTTGATCTTGATCCTCGGTGGGGCGTCGGCGGTGGACCGAGGCGATGTGGTGCCCGCCGCCATTGAAGCCTCTGGCGCGATCCTGGATCTGTTCGGCGTGCCGCTCGACCCCGGCAATTTGCTGGCTGCCGGGCGTTTGGAGGACGTTCCCGTGATCGGCTTGCCCGGCTGCGCCCGTTCTCCCAGTCTGAATGGGGTGGACCTGATCCTGCCTCGATTATTGAGCCGACTGGATCTCTCCGCCGAGGTCCTGTTGGGCATGGGCGTGGGAGGGCTGCTGAAAGACATCCCCGAGCGGCCCGATCCGCGCATCCGGCACGAGCCTGCGGAGACATCCACCCTGGCCGTCACCGCCTTGGTCCTGGCGGCGGGGTCTTCGCGACGCATGGGCGAGATCAACAAGCTGGTGGCGCCGATGGATGGGCGACCCTTGCTGCGTCACGGATTGGAGACACTCCAGAAATCCCGCATCGAAGAGATCCTGGTGGTGACCGGGTTCGAAGCGGATCGGGTGCGCGCCGCCGTGGCGGACATGGATCTTCGGTTTATCCACAACCCGCGTTTCATGGAAGGCCTCAGCACCTCCCTGAAGGCGGGGGTTCGGGCGCTGCCAACCGATGGCGGCGGCGTGCTGGTCATGCTGGGGGATATGCCGCGCCTGCGCCCCCACACCATTGATGCCTTGATGGCGCGCTTCACCGAACGCGAAGGCCGGGATATCTGCCTGCCCACCTTCCAAGGACGCCGGGGGAACCCGGTGCTTTGGCCGCGCCCCTTCTTCCCCGACATCATGGAACTGTCCGGCGACGTGGGTGCCCGCCATCTGATCACCCGATTCGCCGAGCATGTGGTCGAGGTCCCCGTGGATGATCCCGGCATTGTGATCGACGTGGATCGACCGGCAGATCTAAAGCAATCAGAGGACCATTAGAATTTGATAATGTGAAAATTGTTTTTCCCATTGCAAAATCTCCTTCGTTGGCGTTACCCTTTCCCGTGACCTGAGAGCGCTCGAAAAGAAGCGCCCATGCCTGAACAAAGGCGGCGTTGCTGTGGGATGATTCATTTGAAGCCAACGGCTGTGAAACCAGACGTGATCCCGGTGGGGACGAACGACCCGGGTCCGCCCGCGCGTCGCAAGATCCAATCGGTGGAACGGGCCCTGTCACTGCTCGAACTCTTGGCCGAGGCCCATGGCGGCGCCCGCCTCAATGATATCTCCAAGACCCTGGAGCTGAATGTCAGCACCTGCCATCATCTTCTGAGCACCCTGATGGACCGGGGCTATGTAACCCAGTCCGGTAAGGATCGGGCCTATTTCCTTGGCAACATGGTGTCGGAACTGAGCGGCTCGCGCATGCGGCAGTTCGATTTGGCCGATGTCGCCATGTCCCATTTGCGCGACCTGAACGGGCGCACCGGCGAGACGGTCCACCTGGCCACCCTGCACGGGGACGAGTTGGTGACCATCGCCCGATTGGAATCCCATCATGCCGTGCGCGTGGTATCGGGCCCCGGCAGCAAGTCCCGGGCCTTTCATGCCACCGCCACCGGCAAGGCCATCCTGGCCTGGCTGCCGGAGCGCGAGGTGGATCGGATCATCGACCGTACCGGCTTGCCGTCTTATACCGACCAGACCATCACCGACCGCGAGACCCTGACCGAGGAGCGACGCCTGGTGCGGCGCAACGGTTTTTCCGTCGATCGCGAAGAATTCCAGCCCGGCGTGATCTGCATCGGCGCCGCCATCCGCGACCATACGGGCGCGGTGATCGGGTCGTTCAGTTGTTCCCTGCCGACCATGCGGGCCGACAAGGACTATCTGAGATCCGTCGAAACCGATGTGGTGGAGACGGCTCGGGCCATCTCGGACAGCTTGGAAGGGGCGGACCAGCCGACCCCTGCCGACCCTAGGTAAATAACGAGCAAAACAAGGAGTGCTGCGGCATGGCTATGCCCGATAATGTGAAGACCAGCCCGGATTTTCCCGTTCCCGAGACTCAGAAAGCCTGGGTGCTCGATGATCCCGGCCAACTGCGCAAGACCGAAAAGCCGGTCCCGTCCCCGAGCAAGGCCGAGGTTCTGGTACGCATTGATGCCATTGCCGTCTGCGGCACCGATCTGGAAATCATTTACAAGGGCCCTCCGGCGCTGATCGAGGGCCAACAGCCATTCAATATGAACTTTACCCCTGGTCATGAATATATGGGCACCGTCGTGGCCCTCGGCCCGGGGGTCGATGAATATGCCATCGGCGACCGGGTGACAGTGGAAATCCATGCGGGCTGTGGCCAGTGCAAGCGCTGCCGCGAAGGCATGTACACCTCCTGCCACAACTACGGCAAAAACTATGGCGACGTGGACAAGGGCCACCGGGCCAACGGTTTCTCCACCGACGGCGGCTTCTGCGAATATGCTGTGAACCACATCAACACCCTGGTCCATGTGCCCGACACCATGTCCGACGAGGAAGCCACCCTGGTGGTGACGGCGGGTACCTCCATGTATGGCCTGACCGAGCTGGGCGGCCTGGTGGCGGGCGAGAGTGTTGCCGTGATCGGCCCGGGTCCCATTGGCCTGTTGGGCGTCGCCGTGGCCAAGGCCCTGGGCGCGCAGCCGGTGATCCTGACCGGCACCCGCGACAACCGCCTGGACATGGGCAAACAATTGGGCGCCGACCATGTGATCAACGTCCGCAATGAAGACGCCGTGGAGAAGGTCCACGAATACACCCACGGCGTCGGTGTCGACTATGTGCTGGAATGTTCCGGCGGCACCACCGGTGTCAACGACGCCGCCCGCATGGTCAACCGGGGCGGCAAGATTTGTCTACAGGCCTTCCCCGGCGAGCCGGTGGCGGTGGATATCGCCCATCTGGTGCGCAACAACATCTACATCTATGCCATCCGCGGCGAAGGCAAGAGCGGCACCCACCGGGCGGCGGCTTTCATGGAGCAAAAGCGCTTCGACGCCACCTTGATCCATACGCATACCTTCGACATGGATGACCTGCCGGAAGCCATCCGTCACGCCAAGGACCGGGTGGACGATGCCATCAAGGTGGTAGTGAAAAACAACTACGCCAACGCCCAACAAGCAGCGGCGGAGTAACGTCCATGCTCTCTTGCGACCAATATCTGACCCCCAAGACCCTGCACGAAGCCTTGCAGGCCTGGTCCGGTGCGCCGCAAGGGAGTCGCCTGCTGGCTGGGGCCACCGATACCCTGCCCTGGGCCCGTCAAGGCCGGGCCGGCGACCTGGCGGGGGATGCCCATGTGCCAACCATTGTCGATGTATCCGGCATCCCCGAGCATGACGGATACCAGGTACTCGCCGATGGACGCGTGAGTTTGGGTGCCAACGTAGTGTTCGAGCAATTCCTCGATGATCCGGAGCTGGCGGCGCTTCTACCGCATATGCGGTTCTGTGCGGTCTGGTTCGCCGATGACCAGATTCGCAGGCAGGCCACCCTGGCTGGAAATGTGGTCAATGCCTCCCCCGCCGCCGATGGCGTACCGCCACTGGTGGCCTTGAATGCCACGGTGGAACTGGCCCGATTGGAAGGCGACGGCATCGCGCGGCGCTCGGTTCCGGTGGCGACCTTTATCACCGGCCCCGGCCAGACCGATTTGCAACCCGGCGAAATGGTCACCGGTATCTCGTGCGAAACGGCCAAGGGCTACGGTGGCGCGTTCGAAAAAGTCGGACAGCGGCGCTCACTGGTCATCTCCACCGCCTGTGCCAGCTGTTGCGTCAAGCCCTTCGAGGATGGACGGTTGATCAAGGATATCCGATTGGCCCTGGGTGGTGTGGGTCCTGTGCCCATGCGCCTGGACGACGTGGAAGATTTCCTGCGTGGCCAACCGATTACCGGCGATATTATTGCCCAAGCCGCCGAAATGCCCATGGACCGGGTCGCTTCGCGCACCCGCCGCGACTATCGCCGCGCGGTGGTCAAAGGCTTTACCGAGCGCGCCATTTTGCATGCCCTGGCCGATGCCGGAGTGGTGTTGGCAGATGAAATGAAGGTGGCCCATGGCTGAGATCCTGGTTGAACTGACCGTCAACGGTCGCAAGATCAAACGGCTGGCCAAGGCCCATTGGCGGCTGATCGACTTCCTGCGCGATGAATTGCATCTGACCGGCACCAAGGAAGGATGTGGCGCCGGGGAATGCGGCACCTGTTCGGTGTTCGTCGATGGCAGCCTGATGAAAGCCTGCCTGTTGCCGGTGGCCAAGGCGCAAGGGGTCAAGGTACAGACGGTCGAGGGGCTCGCCGGGCCCGGCGACCTCACCCCGGTTCAAAAGGCCTTTTACAAAACCGGCGCCAGCCAATGCGGCTATTGCATTCCCGGCATGGTGATGGCGGCAACGGCGACCCTGCGCGCCAACCCCCACGCCGATCAGGCCGAGATCAAGGAACGCATGGGTGGGAATATCTGTCGCTGTACCGGCTATCAGAAGATTGTCGAGGCGGTGGAATTGGCCCGCGATGTGATGAATGGGGCCCTGCCCGCCAGCGCTCTGGACGCCGAGGACCATGGCGACAGCTTCATCGGCAGCAACGTGCGCCGCATTGATGCACCGGGCAAGGTTTCGGGCGCGCTCAAATATGCCGGTGACATGGTGATGCCCAACATGCTGCATGTGCAGGTCCTGCGCAGTCCCCGGGCCCATGCGAAAATCGTCACCCTTGATACCCGCGCCGCCGAGGCCCTGGATGGGGTCGAGGCGGTGATCACCTCCGCCGACGTGCCGGGGGTCGACGGTTTCGGGGTGTTCGTCCATGACCAGCCGATCATGGCCCGCGACAAGGTCCGCTACGTGGGCGAGGCGGTGGCCGCCGTGGCCGCCGAGGACCTGGAAACCGCCAAGCAGGCTCTCCGCCTGATCGACGTGACTTACGAAGATCTGCCAGCCGTTTTCCATGCCGAGGAGGCCCTAAAACCGGGGGCACCGGTGCTGCACGACCGCGCGCCGGACAACCTGGTCAAACATATCCCCATATGCAAAGGCGATCCTGAAAAAGGCTTTGCCGAGGCCGACGTGGTCGTCGAGAACACCTATGAAACTCAGGCCGTGGAGCATGCCTATCTGGAGCCGGAAGCCGGATTGGCTTATGTGGATGCGGATGGCGTAGTGACTATCCAGTCACCCAGCCAGAACATCACCCATCACCGCCATATGCTGTCGGATATTCTGGACCTGCCGATCAATAAAATCCGCATGATCATGAGTCCGGTGGGCGGTGGGTTCGGCGGCAAGGAAGATATGATCTATCAGGGCATGTTGGCCCTGTTGGCCATGAAGACCGGACGTCCGGTCCGCTTGGTCTTTACCCGCGAAGAATCCATTATCTCGACTTCCAAGCGCCATCCGGCTCGCATCTCCTACAAGATGGGCCTGAAAAACAACGGGCGGATCGTTGCCAGCCAGATCAAGTCGGTCTGCGATGGCGGGGCCTATGGCATGTCCACCGAAGGGGTCATGCGCAAGATGGCCATCCTCGGACCGGGCCCCTATGACATCCCAAACGTGCGCATTGATACCTATGGGGCCTATACCAACAACACCCCCAGCGGGGCCTTCCGTACCTTTGGAGCCATGCAGAGCCAATTCGCCACCGAGACCCACCTGGATATCTGTGCCGCGAAACTGGGGCTGGACCCGTTCGAGATCCGCCGCATCAATGCCCTGAAAGGCGGCGACACCACCCATACCCAACAGCCGCTTGAGTCAACCAGCGCCGCGCGGGTGCTGGAGGCGGCCCATGACGGATCGGGTTGGGAAGACGGCGCGCCGGTTTCGCGCGGTGAGACGCGCGGGGACCTGGGACGGTCAGACCTGCGCGCGCCCTGCACTCTTGGCGCCCGTTTGGTGTCGCGCGCAGGGAGCGACAGGGGCAAGGCCCGGGGGCGCGGCATGGCGGCGTCTTGGTATGGTATCGCCCGCACGGCGGCCATGGACCGGGCCGGGGCCTGGGTCGAACTGGATGATGGCGGCACCGCCAAGGTGGTCACCGGCGTGACCGAGATCGGCGAGGGCATTCTCACCGTGCTGGCCCAAGTGGCGGCGGAAGAACTGGGCATTCACCCTGAAGACATCACCCTGGGCGACAACGATACCGCCCGTTCGCCGGAAGCCGCCCATGCCGGGGCGACGCGCCAGACCTATATGATCGCCAACGCGGTGGCCATGGCCTGCCGTGATGCACGCGATAAATTCGACCGCGAGATGGCGGCCCATTGGGACGTGGAGCCCAGCCAGATCGAAGCCGCCAACGGCCAGATCTGGGCCCGCGAGACCAACCTGCGCATGACCATGGCCGAAGCGGTCCATGTCTGTAAGGCTCAGCGGGGCTTCGTGCCCGTGGGCTCGGGCAACTATACCGCCCACCACACCGGCCTCGACCCGGTGAATGGATCGGGAAAACCCTGGCAGGCCTACGTATTCGGCTGTCAGGTGGCCGAGGTGGAAGTGGACCGGGTGACCGGCGAGGTGCAGGTGCTGGGCATTTGGGCCGCCCACGACGTGGGCCGGGCGGTCAACCCGCGCGGTGTCGAAGGTCAGATCGAAGGCGCCGTGGTCCAAGGATTGGGCCAAGCGCTGATGGAGGACTACAAGCTCAACGAGGGCCATAGCTCCACCGACAGTTTCGCCAAGTATATCCTGCCCACCTCGCTGGATGTGCCACGCATCAATTCCATCATCATCGAGGATCCAGATCCCCTGAGCCCCCTGGGCGCCAAGGGCATCGGCGAGCCGGCCTTGGTGCCGACAGCGCCAGCGATTCTCAATGCCATTTACGATGCCGTCGGCGTGCGCATCACCTCGATGCCCGCTACGCCTGAAAAGATTCTCGCCGCACTTCATCAAAAAAACCACGACAGCAATCGTCGAGACGCGGCAGAGTAAGGAGTGAAAACGACATCACACGATCACCAGGGAAAACCCATAAGGGAGGACAATCAATGAACCGCTTTAAGAATATTTCTCGTCGCAGCATGATGCTGGCTTCCGCCGTGGCCGTGGCCGCGACGGCCTTTGCCGGAATGGCCCGGGCCGAATTCCCCGACAAGCCGATCCAGTTCATCATACCGTTTGGCGCCGGCGGCAGTGCCGATATCGAAGGCCGTCTGCTGGCTCAAGAGATGGGCAAGGTTCTCGGCGTGCCAGTGGTGCCGGTCAACAAACCCGGCGGCGGCGGCGCGGTGACCTATACCTATGTCAAGAACGCCAAGCCCGACGGCTATACGGTGGCCTGGAATTCCACCTCCATCTTGACCTCCACCAACATCGGCAACGTGCCGTTCAAGCATGACGCCCTGGATCACTTGGGACAGGTGGAGTATCAACCCATGCCGTTCGCGGTGAAGGCCGACGCCCCTTGGAAGACGCTCCAGGAGTTCGCCGACTACTGCAAGGCCAATCCGGGCAAGATCAAGATTGCCAACTCCGGCACCGGCAGCGCCACCCATATTGCTTCGCTGGCCATGGTCAATGCCATGGGCTGTGAAGCGATCCATCTTCCCGTCGGTGTCAAGCGACGCAATGCCACCGTGCTGTCCGGCGAGGCCCATGCGGCCAATGGCCCGGTGACCGCTTCCTTGAATCTGGCCAAGGCCAATAAGATCCGCCTGCTGGCCGTGCCCAGCTCCAAGCGCAACGCGGTCATCCCCGACGTGCCGACGGCAAAGGAACTGGGCTTTGATGCCGATATCGACCTGTTCCGCGGCCTATCCGTGCCCAAGGGAACTCCCTTGGAAATCAAGGCCAAGCTGGCCAATGCCATGATCATGGCCGCCAAGTCGGAGCCCTTCATGGGGCTGGCCAAGAAAAAGGGCTTCACTGTCGCCCCCATGGCCCTGGATGAGTTCAACGCCATGCTCAAGCGGGAAGACGCCAAGGTCAAGGACATCATGATCAAGGCCGGACTCTATCAGTCCAAGGCGAAGTAACAAGGGAGCCAGAGACCCGTTAACCATCACGCCGACGAGGGGAGCCAGGACCATGACCATGCCGATGAAAAACATCGTCGCCGCGATCATTTTCGCGATGCTGGGCATTGGCTATGGACTGCTCGCCTCGTCGTTGCCGGACCGGAGCGGTATTGCCGTTCCGGGCCCGGCCTTCTTTCCCTATCTGATCGCCGGATTCATTGTTCTGCTGGCAGTGGCCCTGTTTTACAAAGGGCTCACAGACCACCGCAAAACCCAGGATCTGGCCCCCGGCGCCCGAATTCCCTGGCGCGGGGTTGGGCTCATCGGCTGGTTCGCCCTGTTCATTGCAGCCTTGCCCTATTTGGGATTTCTGTTTGCCGGTATCCCGTTTTTCGCCGGTTTGATGTTCATGTGCGATACCCGGCGCTGGCTGAGCATTTTGTTGTGGTCGGTGGCCGTACCTTTGGTCCTGTTCTATCTGTTTCGTGTCGGCTTCAGCATTCTGCTGCCGCATGCCCAATGGATGTGAGGCGGCATGGATAGCGAAGTCACCCTCGGATTCCTGCAAGCCACTCAATACGGCAGCCTGATCGCCACCGCCATCGGGGTGCTGCTGGGGCTGGTGGTCGGCATGATCCCCGGCATGACCATCAGCACCGGGTTGATCATCGTGTTGCCCATGACCTTTGCCATGGACCCGAACCTGTCCATTGCCCTGCTGCTGGGTCTTTATGTGGCGGGCATGACCGGCGGCAGCTTCTCGGCTGTTTTGCTCAATATTCCCGGCACGCCTTCAGCCTCGGCCACCGCCATCGATGGCTATCCGCTCACCAAACGTGGCGAACAGGCCCGCGCCCTGGGCATCGCCATCGTTGCCAGTTTCCTGGGCGGCCTGTTCAGTTTCGGCTGCCTGTATCTGATCTCACCCTTCCTGGCCAATCTGGCCTTGGAATTCAGGGCGGCGGATTTGTTCTCGCTGGTATTTTTCGGCCTGACGGTCATTTGCAGTTTTGCCGCTAAATCGCTGGTCAAGGGACTGCTGTCGGCGGCCTTGGGGCTGATGATCGTCTCGGTGGGCCAGGACCCGATGATGGGCACGGCACGCTTTACTTTTGGCGATGCCAACCTGCTATCGGGCATTCATTTCCTGACCGCCATGATCGGCCTGTTCGCCATTCCACAGTTGGTGGAGAACGTCTGTACCCAGATCACTTTCAAGCCTGATAAGACCCGCCGTTTCGGCCTGCGTCAGGTATTTCC